>JAAESG010000417.1 GCA_024229615.1 Gammaproteobacteria bacterium
TAACCGGTATCACTGGCAGAAAAATCCGTGATGACTTTGCCGTCAGCAGAAACCGGCATAAAGGTTGGCGCATCATTGGTTGCCGCTGTAGCGGTGAAGTTTGCGGCGAATTCAGAGGTATCGCCATAGCTGCCGCCGCCATTATCAACGGTGGCCGTCGCGGTGATGAACTCGCCCGCAGTTACTGCGGCGGTAATGACTTCGTTGAAGGTCGCGTCACCCGATCCATCGGTGGTGATGGTGGCAAATCCCAGATAGCGCTCGGCTTCGCCATGGCCGCTGCCATCGGGGGTGCCGGTAGCAAAGAACTCGATGCGGTAGTCCTGGTTCAGCCCGTCGGTATCGAGCGTGCCGGTGATCTCGATTTGCGATCCGGCCGTTGCGGCTGCGGTGATGACGGGGAAGTTCTGCAGGTTGTTGGCGCCGGTATCAGCGTCGTCAGCATCGTTAGTCGTGACCCCCCATACGGGGCCCGCTTCAACAAGTTCGATACCCAATTGATTGTCGTAGATACGGTTGCCCAGAATGGAGTTGCCGGTGCCAGCCGATTCATCCAGATAGACACCATTGTTCGTTTGGTGGGCGATCACATTGCCTTCACCCGTGCCGGTTCCGCCAATGCTGGTCCCGCTCGTCGTACCCCAGAGCACCACGCCACTTCCTGAGTTTCCCAGGTCGTACGTAGCGCTGGAATCGGTTCCGACGTAATTGCCCTGGATGATCGTGCCCGCGGAGTCACCGATCTCGATGCCCGAATCACTGTTGGCGGCGATCACATTGCCGGCGGTTGTGCTGCCCACGACATTGTCGTCCGCCTGGTAGATCCAGATCCCGTCGTTACCGTTACCCAGGGCCGTCGTGCCATCGGAGCCAACTCCAATGTAGTTCGCAACCAGCATATTGTCGCTGGTCGTCTGGCCATTACCGTCGATACTCACTCCTCTGCTGGTGTTTCCAGAAATGACGTTGCCTTCGCCGGTGCCTGTCCCGCCAACCTCTGTGCCCTGGACACCGTCATACAGCAGCACGCCGTATCGGGCGTTGGCGACCGCGACCAGGCCGGTGTAATCGGTGCCGATGTAGTTTCCGTAGATTTGGTTGTTGTCTGTGCCTGAGTTTGTAATGGAGACGCCGTCTTTCGAGTTGCCCGAGATCACGTTTCCTTCGCCAGCCGCCTGATCACCGCCAATGATATTGGCGTTCGCCCCACCTGAGACCCTTATGCCATCATCATTGCCAAGGGCCGCAGTACCCGCCGCATTGACGCCGATGTAATTTCCCTGGACCACATTGCCCGTCGTGGTCGATCCCCACAAAATGACGCCGTGTGAATCGTTGCCGGAGATGACGTTGCGTTGTGCGGCGGTGGTTCCGCCAATCGTATTGTTCTCGGCTCCGGTCGTGAGGTCGATACCGAATTTTGTATTGCCCAAATCGACCGATCCGGAAATATCGGTGCCGATGTAATTGCCTTCGATCGTATTGCCGTCGGAATACACCACGATGCCGCTGTTGCCGAACTGATTGATCACCAAACCACGAATCGTGCTGCCATCACTGCCGGCGGCGAGGGTCAGGCCATCTACACCAGCACCGGCACCGCTGCCATCGAGGACAATAATGGGCGTGCCTGAAAAATCAGAGTCCTGGGTGCCGTCGATAACAACGGTTTCGGTAATGTCGGGCAGTGCGGACAGCAGGCTGATGGTATGGGCGCCGCCGACCAGTGCATCGCTGATGTCGAAAAAGATATTGTCCGTGCCGGCACTCGCGTTGGCGTCGATGATTGCCTGGCGCAAGGAGCCGGCTCCGCTGTCGTTGGTGTTGCTGACGGTGTAGGTCGACAGCGCTTCCTGCCATGTCGACTGGGCGTCTTTTGAGATGACGACGGAGCTTTCAATCAGGCCGGTATTTACTTCCAGCACCCAGTCGCCGTATTCGCCGGTATGTCCGGTTCGATCGTCACTGGCGGCGATGTCCGCTCCCGTCAGCGCGGCAAGTGATTCGACCGCCAGCAGGCCCCCTTCCCCCTGACCGAAATTGCAACCGTAAATCAGCAAATCGGCATTTTCAGAAAGGTTGCCTCCAATCCGGGTGAACAGATCGGCATATTGTCCACTGATAGACTCCTGAGTGAGAAAGCCGTCGCCCAGGTGCAGTTCGGCCGCATTGCCTTCGGCGATCAGATGAATCGCATCGATGCCGCTGCGACCTTCGAGCGCCTCGGCAATCTGCTCGACACCATCCCGGTCCGTATCCAACAGCACGATTTCGGCATCCGGATCGATGCCCGCCATCAGCGTCTGGTAATCCTCGACGGCCGTGTCGAGGAAGACAATCTGCTGCGCGAGCACCTGCGCCGTGTCGGTTAAATCATTCGAAGCCGCGACGTCGGTCAGTGTCAATTCACTCAGTTTATTGATCAGACTTTCGCCAACTTCAGTGTCGGCCAGATTGCTGCCATAGATCAGGATATCGCCGGTTTCGGCGAAGGCATTCGTCCACATCGCGATGCTCAGGTTGTTTTCCTCGAGCGTATTCGCATCGAGGCTGGTATTGCCGAGTTCGACGCTGCCGTCGCTGCCATGCGAAATGATGTGGATCGCGTCGAGATCGTCGCGCTCCTGCAGCACCGCGGATATTTGTTCGATGCCGTCCTTATCCTGATCCAGCACGACGACTTCGATGTTGCGATTGGCATCGTCATTACTGCGAATATCGTCGATCAGTTGCTGGTAATTGTCGACGCCGGTGTCGACGAAGACGATTTCCTGCGACTGTTGTTCCTCGGTCGCGGAGGAAGTCTGGCCTCCGGTGCCGTCGGATTGGGTCTTGTTCGCGTCGAGATCGGCATAGATAGCCTGCGCTTCGGAATCCACGCTGGTGTCGATCAATCCTTCGATGCCACCCGAAAACAGGCGGCGTTCCTCGAGTTCTTCGAGAATCAGCTTCGATTGCGGCAAGTTGCTTTCGACTTTTTTCATAAACGCTTCTACGACCACTCAACTATAGAAAAAACGCGTTGCGGTAGTGACCGCCAGGTATATCCGACCCGGCAGGCAAAACCCGGGGGCACTGAATGAGTATAGGCAGGGATTGTCGGCGACACGGCCGCCAGGCCTCCAAAAATGGGGTCAAATCGATGAAACTGTGAAGTGCCCCACACGTTCATGCAGTTTTCCGGGACTAGTTGCTGGCGCTGGATGCTCCCAGCGCGCTGAATACATCCTCATTGCTGGGCCTGGGTGTCTCAAAACTGAAATTGGCGAGGCAATTCACCCCGCCAACCAGCTTGTCGTCCGGGTTGGGCAACCGCATACGCACGGTAAAGCTGCCGCTGGCCGGGTCGATCAATTGATCGACTATACTGACCGTCGCGATGAACACCTGATTGGAGGGTTGCTCGGGGTAGATCTCGACCTGCATACCCTTCTCGATCAATCCGAAGTATTCGGTCGGCGCGATCAACTCGACCTTGAGCGGATCGACCTTGGCGAGTTTCATGATGGTGCGGTCGCTAACCGACTCACCCACCATTGCGTAACGATCGACAACGATTCCGTCGATCGGGCTCTTGATCGTGCGCAATGCGAGCTGGGTCCGCGCCAGCTCCAGGTTCAACTGGGCGATGCGCTTTTTCTCCTTGGCCTTGTTGAGTTCGATGCGCGCCAGCGCGACCTCGGTTTCCGCCTTGTCCTTTTCATACTGCGAGACCGAATTTTTTGTCAGTAAATCGCTCATGCGTTTGTGGTACTGTTTGGCGTAACGCAGCTGCTCGCGACGGTTGTCGATATCACTCGAGGATTTTGCCTGCAACTGGGCCAGTTTGACCTTGGCTTTTTCTACCGATGCTTCCAGTAACACCAGGGGCTGGTCTTTGATTACCGTGTCTCCGGTATCGACCAGGATTTGTTCCATCACCGAATCCACCGGGCTGCTCAGCTCGACATACATCTCCGGTTTGACCAGGCAATCCAGCTCGGCTGCCCGGGCGCGCGGCATTGTGATCAACAGAATCAGCCAGAGCAGGCAAAATATGATCAATAATGCCTTGCCAAGCCGCTCATACTTGTTGACGGAGTGCTCCGGTACAGGGTTTTCCCGAGGCCGGGTTCGCTTTCTGTTCATCATTCAAACCTTCCTGCAAACGCCAGTGTGCGCCGCAAACGTTGATCCTGCTTCATCAGTGTCTTGCGGATACGACACTGCTTCTTTTCATGATTTCGCTGGGGCAGTCGTAAGATGAATCGACTGATAGTTCCCGGTACCGGCTTGCCATCGGCGCTTAGACTGGCCAGAAATCTGTGCATCAGCGGGCCAAAATATTGCGTCAGCGCCGTATCCTCGAGTGACAGTATCGCTTCGGCACTGCCGGGGTCGCCCTGTCGCGCGCATCGCCCGTACAGCTGGCGGTCGATTCGGTAAGAGTCGTTCAGGCTCAACGAAATCACATGCAAGCCACCGAGTGCTTCGACTCCCTCCCCCAGCGCGATATCGGTACCGCGTCCGGCCATGTTGGTCGCCACGGTAATCGCTCCAGCCTGGCCCGCCGCGGCGATAATCTCCGCTTCGTCCCGGTCCTGCTTGGCATTGAGCACGCGGTGGCTGATTGCTGCCATCTGCAGCCATTCTCCGACCCGTTCGGATTCCTCGACCGAACAGGTGCCGATCAGAATAGGCCGCCCCAGCCGGTGCAATGCCTTGACCCGGTTAATCAGGGCGAGCTTCTTCTCCAATGCGTCGCGATATATCTTTTCACCATTCATCAGACGCTTATTCGGCTGATTGGTCGAAACCTTGAATACTTCGAGACCATAAACTCGCTGCATTTCGCCGGCCACTTCACTGATGGTGCCCGAGGTTCCGGCCAGACGCAGGTAGCGGCTGAAGAATTTCTGGTAACTGATGCGTGCCTGCGGCTCGCGCTGTTCACTGATCACGCAGCCCTCTTTGGCCTCGATCATCTGGTGTAAACCCTGTTCCCAGGCGCGATCAGGCATCAGACGTCCGGTCGACTGATCGATGATCTGGACCTTCTCCTCGCTGACGACGTATTCGCGGTCGCGTTGGTAAAAGAGGCTTGCGCTGAGCGCCTGCCTGAGCAGGGTTTCGCGTTTGCGCTTGTTGCGCCAGAGTTTGGGCAGGTTTAAAACCTGGTCTTCGAGACTGTCTTCACCGGCGAGCGTCAATTCGACCAAGCGCGATTTACTGTCGACCTTGTAATGTTGGTCTTCAATCAGGGTCGAGGCGAGGTAAAGCGCATCGCTATAGGTATCGGCCGATTCTTCGTTAGGCAGGGTGCGGGTAATGATCAGCGGCGTATTGGCTTCATCGATCAACACGCTGTCGGCCTCGTCGACGATGGCAAAACAGAGCCCGCGCAGCAACAATTGCTCATTACCGGTCGGACTCTTGTCGCGCTGGATCTGTCGATACTGAGAGCGCAGCTCCCCGGTATCGTCACCCATCTCGATCCGGTCGCGCAGGTAGTCGAAGGCAACCTGCTTGTTGGTCAGGTGCACGATATCGGCACGGTAAGCCTGTCGGCACTGCTGCGGATCCATGCCGTCGAGCACGCTCGTGCCCTTCAGCCGCAGTCGCTGGTAAAGAGGTAGCATGATTTCACAATCGCGTTCGGCCAGGTAGTCGTTTGCGGTAATCACGTGCACCGGAACCCCGGCCAGCGCCGCGGTGCAGGCCGGCAGGGTCGTGGTCAGGGTTTTACCTTCACCTGTGTGCATCTCGGCCAACATGCCATTCATCATTAACCAGCCGCCATATAGCTGGGTATCAAAATGGCGTTTGCCCAGCGTACGCGCGGCAAGCTCTCTGATCACGGCAAAGGATTCGATGATGAGCGGCTCCTGCAAGCCCTTGCGCCGCAGTTGTAAACGCAATTCCTCGAGCACGAGGTCGAGCGCTTCGTCAGTGCTGTTTTGCAGGGCTTCATCGTAAGCTTTAACCCGGCGGACTATGTAAGACTGGCTATAGCGCCTGCGTTGCAGGCGGCAACGCAGGCGTTCGACCCAGCGACTAATCCACTGCTCGATTTCATCTGTCGCGGGCTTTATGCGCTGCGGGTAATGGCCGAGACGAATTCCGGGCTTGATCGATAAATCAGACATTGAACTGACTCAGGAAAACCTGGCGCAAACGTCTATACCACTGGCTCGCAAGCGCTTCACCACCGTGGTCGACGCGCACGTAGGCTCGCGTGCCGAGTGGCACACGCTGCCCCTTGAAATCGGGTTGTAAATCCACCAGGAAAACCTTTTCACGTGTCACCGGCTGGTCAGACTTGCCGGGCTCCACGACAAACCTGCCACCGCCCGTCGTCGCCAATGCAGCACTGGGTAACTGGTTGGTGGCTTCGGGTGACTGGCGCAGGATTTCGGCGGAAAAATCCTGTTTTGGGTTGTTCGCGAAACGGATTCTGATATCGACCACTTTTTGGCGCAACTGTCCGATATGATCCTGGCTGACCGCCATTCGTACTGTCGGTTGCTCTTCGTTCAGAATGTATCCCAGCAGATCTCCCTTGCGCACGAAACGTCCGATCAGATCATCCGCTTCGATCAGCATGATTGTGCCTTCCTTGAAGGCATTGATTGACATGCCTTTGGCTTTTTCAAGTATATAGTCGAGTTCCGACTCGGCCACCTGCAACTCACCCTTGACGATTCCAGCCTCGATGTGACTGTTGGCGCGGCTCGCACGATAACGCGATTTCAGTTCCCTGACGCGCGCCCGCGTAATCCTGGCCTCGCTTTGCAAAAACGGATCATGCAGCGACAGCAGCGGCATTCCGTTTGCAACACGCTGGTGGTTTTCGACCTCGAGTGAGGCGATAAAACCATCCTGTGCCACACGCAGGCGCGCCTCGTCCGGCTGCCATACCACGCCTTCGCTGATCGTATAGGATGGTATCGGCATGTATCCAATCACCGCTATCAGCAGGCTTAAGATTGCAATACTCGAACCCAGCGCGCGGTTGCGTTTACGCTGCAGCGCCGGACTGGCGACGATGTAATGCAGCGCCTTGTAGAGCGGTCTCAGTATCTGGATCCCAATCAACCAGGCGGCCAGCAATACCCCAAGATAGAAAAACTTTTCGGTGACCACGGCAAGGATAAACCACAGAATTCCAAGCCGGTAGCCCAGCGACAGCAAGCTGTATGCAACGAACCAGGGTGTCTCTCCCGGGGCGTTAGCCGGTGATACCGCATCGCGCAGGCCAAACAGATAACGCTGGAAAAAGTACTGCCAGTACTGGCTGGAACGTTGGTACAGGTTTGGAATACCGAGTGCATCGGCGAGCATGTAATAGCCATCGTATTTCAGCAGCGGGTTGCCGTTAAAAAACAATGACGAGACACCACCGATCAGAAAGATGTTGAAACCTATAGCCTGCACCATGCCGGGTTGCGCGGCGAGGAACAACAGTAGCCCGAGTGCCGCCATAAACGACTCCACCAGGATACCGGCCGCACTCACCAGAATCCGCTTGTAGCGACTACGGAAATGGGTTGCGGTCGATACATTGACGTAAGGCACCGGCATGAACATGAGGAAATTAATGCCCATTTCATGCACTTCCCCGCCCTCCAGCTTGGCGCTAAAAGCATGTCCGAGCTCGTGCAGAAATTTCAACGGTGGGTAGAGCACGAACATCAGCAACAGGTTGTAGGGTGACAGTGCATTAACACCGAAGTAGTGATTGATCTGCGACCAGTTTTGCACCGCCTGCAGGCAGCTATACGCCATCAAAACGAGCCACAGCCAGGCAACCCATTTACTGAATAGCCAATTAACTTTGCCGGCATGGCGATTGAGGAAGTCTTCCGGGTCCCACAACGCGAAACGCAGTGCGACGGGATTGGCGAATCGCTGTTTGAGTTTGCTCGATTTCTGCCGAGCCTGACGTTCAAATAATTCCTCGGTGTCGGCCAGCGCATCACTCTTCAGCAGGTCGGCCTCGTGCAGCTTGCTCATCAGGTCGATAATTTCTTCCTGACCCGGTGCATATTCATCGAGCTGGGCGCCGATCCGGTCGAAAATCTCCTGCACGTTGCGCTGACCGTCCATGAGTCCGATGAACTGGTAAGCGGCCGGGTTAAAGCGGTGGCTGCGACCGTTCGTGGTATTTTCCAGCAGATACCAGATCAACCCGCGGTAATCGTGGCGATGTACTCGTACCTGGTCATGCAGCCTGGGCCGCAGTTTGGCGACCCGATACCAGTGGGGGCTGACCAGTCCGTCACTCATCGCGGTTACCCATAATGCCCATCATGGCCACCACGACCAGACCCAGAGCCTGAACCAGTCGATGATCTCGTGGCTCCAGATCCAGACCAGACGCTCGCGTCCGGCGTTGATCTTGCCGATGCCCTGCATGCCGGGACGCAACAGCTCGGGCGCGTTGGGTAGTGATGCTTCGACGCGGAATATGTTGGCACCATCCTCGGCCTTTGCGACCGAAGTGATACGCTCGACCTGCAGGGGAAAATTCCATTTCGAAAGGCTGGACAGGGTCAGCGAACCCGCCTGCCCCTGTTCGACATAGGAAATTTCACTCTCATCGACCTTGAGAATGATCCGATAGCCCTCGAGCGGTGCGATTTTGAACAACGCATCGCCGCGTTCTACCGGTGAACCGAGCATCTGGCTCAAATCGCCTTCGATGACGATGCCGTCGAAGGGTGCGCTCAGGTTGATGCTGTCGAGCTGCTGATCGACGAGATCGATCTCGGCCTTTGCCTGGTTGATCTGCTCCTTGATCACTCGTACTTTGACCAGGTCCCGCGTCGACTGGGCTTCGCGGTACTCACGCTTCGATTTCTGCAGGCGGCCATTGAGTTTGGTCAATTCCAGTTTCAGCTCCGAGTCGTTGAGACTGGCCATGATCTCGCCTTTGCTGATGGTATCGCCGGCGCGCACCGCGGAGGACAACAGGTAGCCCGATATCGGTGCCGCAACCACGCGTTGCACTTCGCCTTCCAGAACCGCATCGGCAGTAACGCGAAAATTAACTTCCACCAGGCTGGTCATGACCAGAAAAGCCGTCAGCATGGCCGCTGTTATCTTGGCGCGCAGGTGTTTGACGCCGAATAATCCACGCAAGCCATCACCCAGACTCTGCAGAATTTTCGAAAATATACCTCTTTCCTGATCTTTTTTTAGCGCCAGGAATGGTGCTAACAATGACAGGGTTTGCTGACACAATTCGAGTGTATCGCCCTGTAGCGGCAATTCTTCGCTGCACAATAGCGTAATCGCTCCAAACACTTTTCGTTCACTGATCAGCGGCAGGGTTGCAATCGAGCCGGAGCCGAATATACGCGCCAGCTCCCGGTGCGCGCGTTGAATCGTTATGCTCTCTTTGTCCGGAAACATGATCGCACTGTCCTGCTCGACCGCTTCGTCCATGGCATCCTCGATCTTGCGCACCAGGTTCGAGCGTTGCTCGAACTCCGCGCTGTTGGATAGCGCAATCACCTGGCAGTGATGCCCCTGCAACTCGGCGAAGGCGACGCGTTCGCAATTGAACTGGCTGGTCAGTTCGGCCACCATGCGCATCAGGCCCTGCTGATAACTGCCCTGTTCGAAGCAACTGGCGAGCACACCGACGACACTGCTGTAGAATTCATCGTCACCCGACTCGGGTTTGATGAAACTGGCAAGACCGAGCCATCGAATACTGCGTGTTATCGAATGAAACACCGCCAGGTGCTTGGCTGCTGGCAAATGTTTCATCTTGATTGCCAGCACACCGGCTAGCTTGGAGCGGATAAAAACCGGTTTAGCGAAGTAGTCCAGTGCTTGTCCATCGACCACATGGGCCTTGGAGAGACACACTTCGCCATGCTTTTTCAGCGCATATTTGACGATCGCAAAGAAATCCTGGGATTGGTCCAGATCTTGCGGCCAGCGTGCCAGCAAGTGCATCTGGGTGTTGTCCTGATCGGGCACCATGAACACGGCGGAATTCACCCCGGGCAGCAGGCTGCAAACGGTTTCCAGCCATTTTTCTGAAAATCGGCTATGCATTGAGATTACCTGCAGGCTGTGAGCGGAGATCCTGGGCGCCTTGCGGCCATAACAGACCCAGTACCGAATCGGTGTTGGTTTCGATTTCATCGATCACCAGTGCATCGATATCGGTCGGTAGTTTCTTGAAAATTGGCTTTTGTTCGATACACTCGCTGATCAGTTCCTGTTGCTCGGCCGGGCGCAGATCCTGGCAGATGGCATGCGCCAGGTGAACCACATCGACAGCCGACCGGAACGCTTCATCGGCATGCTCGGGATTGAGGTGGAAACTCGCCACTTGTTGATAAACCGGTGGTAAATGCCAGATCTGCATCAACTCGGCACCGAGCTCGCAGTAATCGAAACCGAAGTTTTCGCGCTCGACACTGGCGAGGTCCTGATTCCGCTGTTGACTGATATCCAGCGCCTCGATTGAAGCCTGGTGAGCCTTTAGAAACATGGCCGCATGCCCAATTTCATGCAGTAGGCCAAGCGTGAAGAAGAAATGATGGCCGCTTGTTTTGCTGTGTTGGCCGATGGTCCTGGCGGCGATGCCGCATTGTACGCAGTAACGCCAGAACGCCTTCAGGTTCAGAACCTGTTCAGGAACCGCGGAAAAGGTACGCATACACAGCGATCCCAGCATCAGGTCGTGCAACTGCATCAGGCCGATCAGACTGATCGCCTGGTAGAGACTCTCGCAATTGCGGGGAAAGCCAAAGTATGGGCTTTTTGCCACGCGCATGACCCGCACTGCAAGCATCGAGTCGCGCTCAACCACTTCAACAAAATCTTCGATTGTGGAGTTGGAATTCAAAAGCAGCTCTCTAATCGCGATGTAGACCTCGGGCATGGAGAGTTGCTCGGCGATGTCGCTGACGAATTCGCGTGCAGCTTTCATTGATAGCTATCCTGTTTTGGGGATTAAGCCAGGATGACATTTTCCATGTCAGCGCTGATCGACCGGGCATCATCCATCGAGTTCTCAAGTTCCGTCTGCGAAAGCACTGTCATTTCAAGAGCTTCGGCATCGATCAGGTTATCGGCAGCACGCCGGTTTTCTAAAATGGATTGGGCACAGGCCGTGCGCCAGGTGCATCAATGTGGTCTCTTATCCTGTTGTTCTCGGCAAGACCCGGTGTGGGTTGATTGCGGGTGATCGATTGCAGGTTTTCCGACAGGTTCCAGTTCGCCATTAACATCGCGCCGATATCGTCATAGTGATAACCGAGAATACTCAATGATGTCGCTGACAAATTCGTGTGCAGCTTTCATTGATAGCTATCCTGTTTTTGGGGGATTAAGCCAGGATGACTTTTTCCATGTCAGCGCTGATCGAGCGGGCTTCATCCATCGAGTCTTCAAGTTCCGCCTGCGAAAGCCCCGTCATTTCAAGAACTTCAGCATCGATCAGGTTATCGGCAGCACCCCGGTTTTCTAAAATGGATTGGGCGCAGGCGTGCGCCAGGTGCATCAATGTAGCCTCGGTCTTGTTGTCCTCGGCAAGACCCGGTGTGGGTTGATTGCGGGTGATCGATTGCAGGTTTTCCGACAGGTTCCAGTTCGCCATTAACATCGCGCCGATATCGCCATAGTGATAACCGAGAATACTCAATTCGGCCTCGTGTATGGCCCGGCCCTGCCCCTCGGCAATTTTTTGCGCGGCCAGTGCCTGCAGTGGAAATTTGGAATACAAAACCAGGTGTCCGATCTCATGCAACAAACCGGCAATGAACAAATGGTCGCTCTTGCTCAGTTTTATTTGCTCACCCAACAACCGTGCCAGTACCCCCGAAAACAGGCTGGCGCGCCAGAAAGTATTCAATGGCAGGATATCATTGGGTAATGCGAGGCTGGATATCGCGGAGATTCCGAGCACCATGTTGTGCAATTGCCCGATACCGATCATATTGACCGCGCGCGCGATACTGTCGACCGGTTCCGGAAAGCCGAAATAAGCGCTATTGACCACTCTCAATACTCGCGTCGAGAGGTTGGGATCGACGCTGATGACCTCGGCGAAATCGTAGATATCGGAATTCGGGTCGTCCATCAGCCGCCGCACTTTCAGGTAGACTTCGGGCAGTGAAATCAGCCCGGTTACTTCTTCAAGACGTTGTTGTATTTCTGACATAGCTGGATTGATAATATTTTTTGTTACTGGGTCAGTACAACAGCGTCCGACCCCTTATCGGTAATCAAAACCAGTATAGTTTATATATATGAATTTGCTGGAAGTCGGGGTGGCCGGGTGAGGCCTGGTGAACTGGCACAGGCATGCACCGATAAGGCCGCGAAGTCTCGCGGCCTTATCGATGGATCAATAGATGGGATTACTGATAAAAAACGGTGCTGTACTGGTTCGGATCGACCGGTGGGACATGGGCGGCGAAGGCCTCGTTTATCACCTTGAAAATCTCGTTGGCGATCACCGCGTAACCGCGAGCAGTCGGATGCACTCCATCGAGTGAAAACGCGCCACCCTGTATGAATGCCGAAGACACGCCACCGGAACCATAGCTGATTCCGGTCGCATTGAGCTCGGTTAGTTTTGCGGCAGCATCGAACAACACCAGGTTGGTATCCGCGTCAGCAGCAGCTTTGATCGTCGCGTTGAACTGAATACGTGCTGCCTCGACAATGGCAACCTCGGCCGCGGTCAACACGTCCGCATCCACCAGCGGGTTACTAACCCCCCACACCGTGGTCGGATTACCTGGAATCTGCTCGGTACCCAGCTTGGTCGAAGCGGGTAACACGATGTAATCACTGGGGGTCGCCTGGCGCATGCTTATCAATGCTCCCCCGGTTCCAGGCACGCCGGTCAGATCGGTGAGGGCTTCATCGAGGATCAGTATTCGATTCTGGCCCTCGACGAAGTTGACCTGGCGACTGGCGGCCTCGGCGGCGGTCATACCACCAAATCCGATAGACGCGGTAACCCCGCCATTGTAAGCCGCAAATAATCCGTTGAGAGTGGCAGCTGTGGCCGCGTCCAGCGGAATTGCATCGTGGGGCACCGTGGTGAAATAGGGAATCGTCGTGACATCGGGGATATTAATCAATACACCCTTGTTGCCGGGTGAATTCAACGCCCCGAGTATGCCGTTGTAAATGCCGGGAAACGCCGCCGGATCGGTAATGTCATTGCTGCCATAAGGCGGCGCACCAGCACCCTGGACACCCACGCCACCGGAAGTGGCATAAGAAAGTACGTCGTTATTGCCGATCCAGAGCACGAAAAAGGTCGGTATCTGAGTCGCCGCGTCAGTGACCATCGTGGTGGCTGCCGAACTCGCAAAACGCACGAAAAACGGGTTGGCCGTGCCGCCGCCAACACCTGCCGGGTCACCATAACTTGGGGCCACGAGGTGGTATGACTTGGCCCCTGGTACACCCATGTTGTTATAGGGAGGCAAGGTGTCAGGGGGATTGGTAATTTCAGTCGACTGGGTTGGCGTTATTGTCGCCGGCGCGACGGGTGGGTCCGGATTGCCGCTAGACACCACCACCAGTCGGTCCGCGACCGGCAAGGGTACCATGCCCAACGTCAGGCTACCGGTGGCTCCGACCGGCATCAGTGGCTGCCTGAACGCTCCGCCACCTGCCAGTGCAAACTGCTGGGCAAGAATAGCGGGATACGAGTTTTGCTGCCCATGCCGGTACAGCGCGCTATCTGCATAGCCCGCGGTCAAGGAATCGCCAAGTGCGACAAAGTTGGAAAAATCGGCGCTGCCCGAATCGGGATCTTTACCGAAGCTGCCGGAAATGTCGGTATCGCAGCCCGCCATCATGAAGAGCACGACCAGGACAGCTAAATATTTATCTGTGAGTATTTTCATCGCATCCACCCTAATACTTGTATGACAGGCCAAAGCCAATCGAATTGGCCGCGGAATCATAGGTCCCGCCGAACGGGATGGTGAAACCACCCTCCTCGTAAAAATCATAGGAGTTTTCTTCATCGTCAAAAGTCAGGATCAACAAAGAGAAGTCCAGTTCAAGGTTCTTCGAATAGGTGTAGGTAGCGCCCGCGGTATAACCGATTGAATCGTTGCGCGGGGTCTCGGGGGCGAAAGAACCATCCGGCACCGGCGATTCGTCGAAGTAAATACCGCCTCGCAGGGTCCACTGGTCGTTGTAGCGGTACTGAGCGCCGAAACGGAGGATATTCGAGTCTTCATAATTTCGGGGATTGACCGAGGGGTCGAGGCCGTTATCGAATTCGATGACCAGTTCGTCATAGGTACCCCAGAAGGTTCGGTTGATATCAAACGCCAGTGTCATCTTGTCACTGTATTGATAGGCGACGCCGAGGGTTAACTCCGCGGGCAGTGGCAGGTCCGCGTCGAAGTTGCCATCGGTAAAGGTCCCCTGCAGTGCCGTCGGAATATCGTCGAAATCGGCATCCCCGCCGCGAGCCTCGACGGTTACCTCCGAGCGATAACTGAAGCCCAGCGAGGTCTTGTCCGAAAGCCTGTGCAATACACCAAGATTGTAACCCCAGGCGGTCACATTATCGGCCTTGATAGTGACATTGGAGCGGTTTCCGGCAGCATCGGTCAGGGAAGTACTGAGGTTGCGATTAAATTCAACCGAACCCAGTACCAGGGTCGGACCGAATCCGACACTGGTCTGTTCATTCAATTGATAGGCAATGGTGGGCTGGATATAAATTGCATGGAGTTCAATTTCATTGACCAGGTGTGATCCCGCCCAGTCGGTCGGCCACTCGACCTTGTTTCCATAGGGTGTATAGATACCCAGTCCCCAGGACATTTCTTCTGACAGCTTTTGCGCGAAGTAGCCGTTGATGGGCGTCCCCAATGGATTGTCGGTCTCTTCCTGGACGAGAGTTGGCTCGTTCTGATACTCGGTCGCTCCCTCCAGCAAGGTTATGCCGCCAGTAAAAACGACTTCCGCCTCGAGTTGGGTAATCGCACCGGGATTAAAGAATATCGCCTCGGCGCTGTCACTCATCGCGACCCCGGTGTGTCCCATCGCCAGGGCCTTCTGGCCCTGCAGTGCAACCCTGTAACCCCCCGCCTGCAGCGCGCCGGACACGGCCAGGCCCAGCACTGTTATGATTATTTTATTCATGTCTGATCGTCCCCTCAGATTAAAACATGCCCATTTCAGGGCAACCATCGAGAGCCTTCAGCGCCAAACCAGGCGGTGAACCTCCGTACACGGAACAATTGATTTTTGTTATGTTCCTCGATTAGTTGCAAAATAATACTCTTAAGCACAGGAATTTCAAACTTCTAATGATCAAATTCACCTATGTTGCCCCGAGCAGGATACACGGTAAGGGGCTTTTTAGTTCTGTCATGATACCCGAGGGAAGCACGATTGGATGGCTAACCGGAAAACCCTGTGCGGAAGACGGCGACTACGTCCTCTGGATAAGTGAAGATCGTGCTATCGAAGTCTTCTGTGATCTGAAGTATATCAACCATTCAGATCACCCCAATGCCTGCTACTACGATGACTTGAGCGTGATTGCGTTGTGCGATATCGAACCCAATGAAGAAATTACCCACGATTATAATAGCGACGACTGGTGATTCCTCCAGGGGTCTGTCGTGTATAGGTAATCGTCGCGAGGGAAAGCCGTTTTGAGCCAGATTCTTTTATCAATTGAGGAGAAGAGCCTGCCCCGCAACACAATTTTTATGGAGCGCTTTGGGTAGGGTTATTCATATTTTGACAAAATGGATAAAAGAATCTGGCCAAAATGGCTTTTCCGCAGTAGATTCATCCTATACCCGACAGACTCCTGGCCCAGATGCTATATAATGTGCCGATCTGAAATCCACTAGCGCAATCATTTATGAATACCGCAGACACCGCTAAATTCAATATGGTCGAACAGCAAATCCGGCCCTGGGAAGTTCTCGACAATCAGGTTTTGTCCGTGCTCAGCCAACTTAATCGTGCGGATTTTGTCAGAGACCCGTACAAGGGGCTCGCCTATGCGGACTGCCAGATCCCGATCGCCAAGGGCATTAGCATGTTACCACCGAGGATCGAGGGTCGAATGTTGCAGGCGTTGTTGCTCAAACCCACCGACCAGGTTCTGCAAGTCGGCTGTGGCAGCGGTTATCTCACCGCTTGCCTGGCACAACTCGCAGAACGGGTTATCAGTATCGACAACAATGCGGAAATTATCGACTTTGCCCGATCCAACGTCGCCGGTTGCGGACAGGATCAGGTCGAATTCAAACAACTTGGATTGACGCAACTCGATAGCAGCACAGACTATGATGCAATCGCGGTAAGCGGTTCGATGGCAAATGTTCCGCAGGCTCTAAAACAAATCCTTAAATCGGGTGGCAGGATGTTCATCGTCGTCGGCGAATCACCGGTCATGCAAGCGCTGTTGATTACCCGCGTCGGCGATTCTGAATGGACACAGCAATCCTTGTTCGAAACCGACCTGCCGCGACTCAACCCCTAAGGAGCCTCTGATTAAATCTGAGTCATTCAGAAACGCCCTAAGTCCTGCCATGAGTAACATGAGCGCGCCGCAACTGGCGGCACACCTGGAGTCTGAAAGCCCGATGTTGCTCGATGTCAGAGGGCCGTGGGAATATGAAAGCCGTGATATCGAGAGCAGCATCAATGCCCCCATCGAGGGCATTCCACAATATACGTCACGGCTCCAGCAAGCAGGAGAAATTGTCGTCATCTGTCACCACGATATTCGCAGCCGGATATGATTAGATTTTTGCAACAACAATCTGTTGATGCTTTGGTGAATCCCGATGGCGGTGTTGTCGCCCGGGCGCGCGAGGTCGACCTTTAAATGCCCGTATATTAATCACGCAGCAGTTTCTTTATAATCCGTGCAACTTAAAATATGAAACCTCGAATGCAAAAACTCTCATCAAAAATCGTACTGCTGATCTGTCTGGGCTGGTGGCAGGTTTTACCCGCTGCGGACCTCGTCACTGTATATGGTCTCGCCCTGGAACGAGATGCCGAACTGATGATAGCGGAATCAGATTATCTGGCGGCGGTGCAGGCACTACCGTTGGCCCGTTCCGGTCGCAAACCACAGATTTTCTTCAATGCCTCCGGCACCATGCGTGAATCGGACAACTCCGAAACAGGCAACAACGACCATGAGACGATTGGCTATAGTTTGAATTTGTCCCAGTCACTCTACGACACCGAGACCCAGGGAAATATCAACGTCGCGGAGGCCAATACAGCTGCCGAGCTTGCAAAACTACAGGCAGCTCGACAGGCACTGATTTTGCGGGTAGCTGAAACCTATTTCACTATTCTCGCAGCCGAAAACAACGTCGAGTTCGCCCATGCCGAGCGTACCGCTATCGCACGTCAGCTCGAACAGGCGCAAAAACGTTTCGAAGTGGGGCTGATCGCAATCACCGATGTGCAGGAAGCCCAGGCACGCTTTGACAATGCCGAGGCACAGGCGATACTGGCGGAGAACGTGCTAGAAAACGCATTCCAGTCTCTGGTGGTGATCACCGACGATCCTGCGATCAAGGCATTGGTGCCACTGGGCAAGGATCTCCAGCTATCGCTACCCGATCCGGACGACGTCGACTCCTGGGTCAAACTTGCTTTAAGCAATAACCTCGATCTGATCGCCGCGCAACAAAACCTCAACGCCGCGCGTTACGAGCGTGACAAAAGTTCCAGAAGTGGATATCCAACCCTCGATCTGGTGGCCAGTTACGCGGATAACGATGTCGAAGACGATTTACTGGGCGACTCGCGACAGGATGACGTGACGCTCGGTATCGAACTGGAAGTGCCACTCTATACCGGCGGGCGCATCGGTGCCGAACAAAACCAGACCGCATCAAGGTATCGTGCCGCACAGAATACGGCACTGTTGCAAAACCGCCTGGCTTCACAGCAATCACGCACCGCTTTTCTCGACGTCGTATCCGGGATTAGCCAGGTAAAAGCGCTTAAACAGGCCTTCGAGTCCAGTAACATAGCGCTCGAGGCTACCCAGGCCGGATTCGAGGTCGGCACGCGAACCTCGGTCGACGTGCTCATATCACTGCGCGAAACCTATCGTACTCAGCGTGACTATGCGCGTTCGCGTTATGATTTCGTGCTCAATAAGTTGAGGCTGAAACAGGCGGCAGGTATTTTGCACGAAGACGATTTATTTGAAATCAATCGTTGGTTGATACAGCAGTAATCGATGGGTGAAAGAAGCTCCGTACCCTTCAAGGCGAGCGATTACTATTCCCCCAGGTTCTGGCCCATGTGGTTTCTTATTGGCATGCTACGCCTGGTGTCGATGCTACCCCTTGGTGTCGAAATAAAGTTCGGCCACCTGCTCGGACGGTTTTTGTATCTGCTCACCCGCTCACGCAGAAAAGTGGTCGACACCAATCTGGCACGCTGTTTTCCGGACAAATCAGATGCCGAGCGAAATCGAATTAAACGCCACTGTTACCAGAATATCGGAATTTCGGTAGTCGAGATGGCGATGTGCTGGTGGTGGCCGGCAGACGAACTCAAGCCCCTGGTCGAAATACGCGGGCGCGAACACCTCGATGCGGTATTGCGAAGCGGGCGCGGCGCTATCCTGCTCACCGGGCATTTTACCAGCCTTGAAATCGGTGCACGCTTGCTAGCATTATTCATGCCGGTGCAGGTGATGTACCGAACCCAGCGTAACCCATTTTTCGACAGTTATCTGTACACGCGGCGCAGCCGCTATTTTGTCAACACCGTATCGCGCAAAAACACGCTTCGCCTGATCAAGGGTATCAAAAATAAAATCCCGACCTGGTATGCACCGGACCAGGATTTCAGGCGTGAGCGCAACGAATTTGCACCTTTCATGGGCATCCCCACCGCTACCATTAGCGCCAGTTCTCGACTGGCCCGATCGTCCGGCGCAGCGATGCTGCCCTACTATCCGGAACGCAAAAAAGACGGCAGCGGTTACATTCTTCATATCGACCCCCCACTCGAAAATTTTCCCAGCGACAACAAGTTCGAAGATGCCAGTGCCGTCAACCAGTCAATCGAAAAATACGTACGCCTGTTTCCCGAGAACTACACCTGGATTCATCAGCGTTTCAAGACTCGCCCGGCAGGCGAGCCGCCGTTTTACCCGTGAACAAACGAAGATGAATCTTCAATCACCAGGTTGGGGATATCGCCTGCTCTCACAGCCTTTGTTTCTGCTGTGGATTTTGCATGCCTTCAAACATGGCATCAAACACGGCATGCCAGGTTATCCGTCGATGCGAATGTTCGGATTTAAAAGCGATCAGGAATCTCGCGTCTGGGTGCATGCCTCATCGGTTGGCGAAGTACGCGCCGTCACCCCGTTGGTACAGGCTTTGATATACCAGGGCGAGAAAATATTATTTACCAGTTTTACCGCCACCGGTTTTGCAACGATCAAACGCAACTTTTCAGACGAGGTTTGCAGCGGCGTCATCCCGTTTGATCACTACTGGCAATGCCGGGGTTTTTTCAGAGATCACCGAATCAAACTTGGACTGATCATGGAAACCGAACTCTGGCCCGAGCTCATGTACCAGGCGAGTAAGCATGAGATCGAACTGATCCTGATTAATGCCCGCCTGTCACAAAAATCGCTAGACCGCAGCAAATTAATACTGCGACTCTTGTCGACTACTCTGGGTTATTTTTCCCAGATCCTCACGCGTGGCAAGCAGGACCGCGATGCCCTGCTCAGCCTGGGGGCAAAAGATGAACGAATCAAATTGGTGGGGAATCTCAAGTCACACAGTGCAACCGTGTCAATTCCGAAACGCCTGATCGAGCGAGACTACCTGCTGCTGGCCTCCAGTCATGCGGGCGAGGAGCAACAATTTATGGCCGCGCGCCCTGCTCGATTCGAGGATTATTTACTGGTGCTGGCACCCCGACATCCGGATCGAGGCGCTGCTATCGAGGCCCAGATCAAAACCCTGGGCATGAGTTACTCGGTGCGCAGCAAGGCACAATCGATTGGCAATGACACGGAGGTTTATCTGGCGGATACATTGGGAGAGCTAAACGCATTGCTGGCCCATGCCAGAGTCGTCATCATGGGTGGTTCCTTCGATACTACCGGCGGTCACAACCTGATCGAACCAGCCAGCCTCTCTTGTGCGACTATTACAGGTCCTTCCGACAGTAACATTGCCGAGGATATCCAGATGTTAGGCCAAAACGAGGGGGTTATACAGGTCGAGAACATGGCTGCCTGCTGGGCTGCGGTGGAGAATTTGCTCGACCACCCGGAACGGGCACAAAGCCTCGGGCATACGGCGCAATCCCGCCTGGCACAACAACCCGATATCGTTCAACAATACCTGAGCGCTATCTCGACACGACTCTGACACTATGTCGAGCGCTCTGACAGAGCCAAATGCAGGCAGGGTGTGGCATAGCGTCGTCGCAGAAGGGTGGTGAGAAATGCGGGCTAGCCAGCATTTCTCACCAGCTTTCGTCGTACCAATCCGACTGAGACCGGATAAACGGTGAAAGTTTTCGTGAAGTAAACCGCAGGCGGCGAAGCCGCCGAGGCATTCACGAAAACTTTCACCGTTTATCCGGTCTTGAAAATCATTGGGCATTTAAATTCTGGATATGTTTCGAAAATCCATGCTTTCGGTCTATTGTAAATGTCATTAGGGATTGTCAACGCAAATCCAGCCGGGGGTCCTTCGATACTGTTCTCAGGATTGGTAGCCGTCCATCAGCACTTGCCAGTCGTCTTCGCCGAAATGGAGATGTTGATTTCTATGTCTCTTTTCGATGGAACGCTTAAAACGATATAAGGGGCGCCACTGCCAGTCATCGATACGATTCATAACCCGCGCCTGGTCGAAATCAACCAGGTAAAACCGATTCTGTGAATCGATCAGTACATTATCGGAGGTAAGATCGGCGTGACGTATTCCGGCGCTATGCAGGCGCTTGACCAGCAAGCCCAGACTGTACCAGTAGTCCGCATCGAGGTTTTCTCGCTGGAGTCGCTGTGTCAGCATCTCGGTATCCTCGAGATAGGCAGTTATCAATGCCGCTCGATAGCTGAGGCCCGTTCGGCAAGCACAGGCGGCAATCGGTTCGGGTACCGGTAAACCGCCCTTGCGTGCGCGTTGCAGGATATCCCATTCTCGCCAGGGTCGGGTCAGGGCTTTACCCAGCCACAGGTATTGATCACTGATTAGCTTACTCACCGCACCACCACGATAGTAACGACGTAATACCGCTTTGTGGCCGCCCACTTCAATCAGGCAGCTGCCACCACGCCCGCCGATGGTGGCCAGAAATTCCGGATGGTGTTGCCAGAAACTGGCATGAAAATGTTCATCCTCAAACTGCCATTCGAAATCCCGACGTTGGCGGATGTAACACTGCGATGTTTCTATTTCACGCATTTGCCTGGCCGATATCGGTGAGTGACACCTGTGGCTGGATTCCCTTGTTGACCAGCATTGAGCCATCGTGGGAAACCGAATCGATGCAGACTTCGCTGATGCTGGAGGCGCCAATCCGGGAATTCGTCGAGCATATCTTGTGATAGTGCGGGGTGTAGCCGATCCACTGCCCGAGTTCAGCGTTGATCTGCTGCTCCCACAATACCTCGGCCCGGGAACCGACATGTCGCAACAATTCACCTTGCTTTAACTCCGCTGCTAACACATGCAATTCCCGGCTGCGAGCTTTTTTGACCGCGCCTTCGATCTGGTTTGGTAAGCCTGCAGCCTTGGTACCAGCGCGTGCGGAGAAGGGAAATATATGGATATGACCAAACCCGGTCCTGGCAACGAAGTCCATGGTCTGGCGCCATTCCTGTTCGCTTTCTCCTGGAAAACCGGTAATCAAATCGGTGGTGACATTAAATAATGGTATCGCCTCACGCGCCTTTTCGACCAGAGCTGCAAATTCAATCGTTTTGCAACGCCGCGCCATGCGTCGTAGTACCGAGTTGCTGCCGCTTTGAATCGGTAAATGCATATGCGGCATCAGGCGTGGATTCAGAAACAGACTAAAAAAATGATCGGGCAGGTCCCAGGGTTCGACCGAGGCCAGACGGATACGCGGTATGTCGGTATGCTCCAGGATCTCGTTCAGCAAACGGTAAAGGCTGGAACCGATATCGCCTCCATAGCCACCGACATGAACCCCGGTCAAGGCAACTTCTTGTACACCTTGCCGGTGTAACAAATTGATCTCGGCCAGTATCTCGGCCTCGCTACGGCTGCGTTCGGCGCCACGTGCAATGGTGACGATACAATAGGTACAGCGATAGCGGCAGCCATCTTGAATTTTAATGAAGCCCCGCTGTCGACCACGTAACAGCAAGGCATTGGGTGACTCACCTACGGCAGGCTCGAACAGCGGATTGAAATCCGCAAGATCGCCAAGATACGCCAGGGTTTGATCCACTAGTTTATCTTTGCGTTGATTGTCAACCACGAGATCGACACCGAGATATTCTTTCACCGTATCCGGATTGAGACTGGCGTGACAACCCGTGACTACCAGTCGGGCTTTCGGATTAGAGCGTTGCAAACGTCCTATTTGCTGGCGGGACTTGCGGTCCGCCTGCGCAGTAACCGCGCAGGAATTGAACACGACGACGTCGGCTTCCTCGGATTCAGTTGTTACCTGGTGTCCGAGTTGCATAAACTGGTTGGCCCAGGTTTCGAGCTCAGCTTCGTTAAGCCGACAACCAAGAGCCTGGAAATTAATAAACACGTATCGATAACCTGTAAAAAGTCCGCGGATTCTAACAAGAAAATACGGCTTCAAGCGGATTTTTTAACCCGTTTGCCAGATGAAGCTGAAATTGTCGCCCCCCCCTTTCACGTCATACATCGGGTAGGCAACCCCGAACGTACGCAGGGCCACCAGCAGCGATATTTCAAATAGTGTTAACAGGCCCTAACGAACCTTGGCAGAGGTCGAGTCGGAATTGCCTCGATTATCGAGCCAAGAAATGGTAATCAAGTCTCCCTTGCGACCGGCTATCTGAAATGACAAGAATGGATTTCTTGAAATCGATTTGCCCCAGAAGGCTTCCATGACGATACGCCTGTTACGGCTGACAATGACTTCTTTTATGAAATGCGGCGGAATCTTCTTTCCGGTTTTCTTGATTTTTCGCAAACCGGTTTCCATCGGGTGATTAATGACACTCTTGACGGTTACCTGACCGTCTATTTCATGAGCCCGAATCTTGACTGTCCTTGCCATCATCATGCTCCGCAGCTATTTCGACCGACACGAATCGGGCGCTGATTTGTGTGCAGGACTCCGTCGGCCTTTACGACAACCAGTAGATCACCGCTTTCTGCCATCCTGATTCGAGTCGAGACAAAGTTTTGTTCTTCGTAAAGTTTGAAGTATGCGGTAAAGGGTGACTCGTTACCGGTGACAACCAGCGAAATCGACTCGGTGTTATCGAAACCTGATTTGACCCTCACAGGAACCATGTTGGCATCGCTGGCGATATGTGGGGCTTCGATCTCTATCTGCTGACTCTCACCGATATCGGCGGTACCGAAGGCCGCCTGCAAGGCATCGGGAATTTGCTTCGCGAGGAAAGCCCCGGTGGGATAGTCGGAAAGCGCAACACCCGGAAACAGCATCCCCGTGATGCCCAGTTTCAGGCTTGCTTTAAGTAAAGTTCTTCGTTTCATGCCGTTCGCCTGCTAGCGTAATCAAGTTCCGTGTCACTCTTTAAGTATCGGCAGGCGGGAAAAAATCTTTATCCTGTTAACCCGACGACAATATATGTCGTCGGGTTAACAGGAAGCAGAAACTAGCGATCAAACAGTTGCTGACGTTTTTCCCGAGCCTTTGACTCGGTGGCGAGATCGGTATCGGATAATTCCAGAATCTGATCGTAAAGCTTGATTGCCTGGCGCGAATTGCCGGTAATACGGTGAAATTCGGCTTCAGCCATCATGCGCAGCGCAGGTCGTTGCATGGATTGATAGATTTCCGATAATTCGAAATAAACCTGTTGATTATCCGGATACTCGATCTCGAGTCGCCTGGCAATCACTAGCGCGGATTGATTTTGACCGGCCAGTTTTAGCAAGCGCAACAGACGCATCGACAGCACGTAGTCCCCGGGGAAAATATCCAGCAGGCGCCGATAAACCAGCTCGGCATCGGCTTCACGTCCGAGTAGTTCCAGGTTTTCCGCAAAGGCAATGCTATACCAGATATTTTCGCTGTCGCGATCGTGCAGACCTCTGAGCATGTTGTCGGCACGCTTGTACTCCCCGGAATGCATGGAGGCCAGTGCGCGTAGAAAGTCGCTGCCCTGATCAGGCAAGTGATCACTACTCACATATTTGAGGAAGTCCTTGAAGAGCAAATAATCGTCAACCTGATTGCTCCCGGATGAGAGATTTTTTGCCCGGTCTTCCGCTTCAGCAACGCGGTTGGTACTCACCGGATGGGTGCGCAAATACTCGATGCTACCGAGTTCGGAGGATCCCGAAAGCCGCCCCATAATGCCGAAAAACTCGACCATGCCATGCGGATCAAAATGGGCATTGTGCATAAGCTGTATGCCGATTCGATCCGCCTCGTATTCGTTCTCCCGCGTAAAATTGACTATCGCCTGCTGACCGCTGGCAACACCACCATAAAGTACTGCTGTGCCGACCTCGGCATCAACTGCACCGAGTAACAAACCCGCCACCATCGCCAGAATAGTGGCACTGCTGATTTCCTGACCTTTGGCCATCAAGTCGAGCCCGTGGCGCAACTCAACGTGTGCGATTTCATGTGCCAGTACCGAGGCTAGCTGGTGCTGGGTGCGCGCCTGCAGGATCAGCCCCCGGTTGACACCGACATAGCCTCCCGGGAGTGCGAATGCGTTAACCGAGTCTTCGCGCAGAATAAAGAAACGATACTCACGCACTCGATTTTCGATTCCGGCGAGCAATCGCAGGCCGAAGTCGTTTATATATCGATCGAGCAAGGGATGGGTTTCTATCAACCCTTCGGCGCGTAAGCGTTCGTAAACCGATCGCCCGAGTCGGGTTTCCTGTTTTATGTTCAACAACGCGTTTTCGCCCAGGCTCGGCAGTTCCGAACTAGCGCCCGACGCGAAGCCCGGTATGATAAAAATCAGCGCGCCTATCACCAACCAGAGTGCGAGCCCTGAATGGGATAAACTTCGGCAATATGGTGACATTTGAACTAGTTCGATTGGAAATTCAACTATATTAGAATAGTATCGACCCAGCCGTATACCTGAATCCGTAAGTTCAGGGCGGATGCAGACGTAAGATATTGGTTTCTCAGTGGAATTAAAAAATCTTAGCTTCACCCACAGGTTAAGCGGGAATTCTTTAAACCGCCGGGGAATCAATAACTTGCGTCATGCGCCGTCATCAACCTACGGATTCACGGTATAGTAAACGTTTCAGAAATCCAGACTCAATGCCCAGAATCAAAGAAATCAGCGTTTCAGATTTATCCCGTATGCTGAGCAAGGAAGATCACTTCGAGTTGCTCGATATACGAACACCGGCAGAAATTGAACGCGGCGTGTTACCGAATGCGAAAGCCTTGCCAATGCACCTGGTACCGCTAAAGCTCAACTACTTCTCCGAGTCAAACAGGCAGATTGTTATCTATTGTCGTACCGGCAGTCGTTCTGCACAGGTGTGTCGATTTCTTAATCAGCAGGGCATTAATAACGTCATCAGCTTACGCGGCGGCGTGGTCAAGTGGTCCTTGGGTGGCCACGCTCTGTCAGCTGAGCCTGCCCTGGTGATAAGCTAGCCTGAATATTTCACCAGTCGGGATACTGGTGAAATATTCAGGCTAGGCCCTAAGACCAGACTTGCCTTTTGCATGACCCTGGCATATAAATGCGTGCCAATAAAACCCCTGTAAATACTGGAGATTCCGAATGGCCGATTACGATCGCGAAATTGACGCCAGTGGCCTGAATTGTCCTTTACCCATTTTGCGCGCCAGGAAAACGCTCGTTGACATGGAACGAGGCCAAATTTTGAAAATTGTTTCCACCGATGCAGGCTCGGTAAAAGACTTCGAGGCCTTTTCCAAGCAGACCAACAATCCCTTACTTTCTTCAGCCGAGAAAGGCGGGAAGTTCATATTTTTCATGCAGAAATCCTGAAGCCGGATATTCTGCAAGAGCTTCCTCTTGCCGGTCCTCGATCGCATCCAGTCATGATTTATCGATAATCACGCCCGCTCCTGGCAAAATCACTCTTTTTTGTCTGTTTCTTCAATAAATCCAAGCTGTTATTAGTGCATTTGTTTTTTAACCATAATAACATTTAGGGTTTGGCATAAACATTATGCGCTTTATTGAATCAGCAAATCAGAGGTTAGCGTGGAATTATCGGGTTCTGAAATATTAATCCAGTTTTTGAAGGACGAAGGTATCGAGCATATCTTCGGCTACCCGGGCGGCGCGGTATTGCATATTTACGATGCCTTGCAGAAACAGGATGGCGTTCAGCATATTCTGGTACGTCATGAGCAAGGCGCCACACATGCCGCTGACGGGTATGCTCGCGCTACCGGCAAGCCCGGCGTGTGCCTGGTGACTTCGGGTCCAGGCGCAACCAATGCGATCACCGGCATCGCGACGGCCTACATGGACTCGATCCCGCTGGTGGTCATAACCGGCCAGGTCCCCAGTCACGTAATCGGTCAGGACGCCTTCCAGGAAGTCGATGCAGTCGGCATATCCCGACCCTGCGTCAAACACAACTTTCTGGTGAAGGATTTATATAAACTGGCGGAAACCTTGAAAAAAGCTTTTTATGTCGCCACAAGCGGCCGCCCGGGCCCCGTCGTCGTCGATATTCCAAAAGATATTACCGCTCCGCATATCAAGATCCCGTATGAGTATCCGCAACAGGTGAAAATGCGCTCATACAATCCCAACTTCAAGGGACACCCGCGCCAGATCAAACGTGCGGTTGAACTGCTCCTCAGTGCCAAGCGACCGATGTTTTATACCGGCGGCGGCATCATCATGGCGGAGGCATCGGATGAATTACGCGATTTCGTACGCAAGCTCGGCTATCCGATTACCCAGACCCTGATGGGTCTCGGGGCATTTCCTGGAACCGACTCCCAGTTCATCGGCATGCTCGGAATGCATGGAACCTACGAAGCCAACATGGCAATGCATGAATGTGATGTTTTAATCTGCATAGGCGCGCGTTTTGACGACCGCATCACCGGCGTCACCAGTCAATTCTGCCCCTATGCACAAATCATTCACATCGATATCGACCCGGCTTCGATATCGAAGACCATCAACGCGGATATCCCGATCGTAGGCGGGGCCAAGCAGGTCTTGAGCGAAATGCTGAAACAGCTCGATGCAAGCACGCTCGAAGTCGATAAAACCGCGCTCGAGGCCTGGTGGAAAATGATCAAATCCTGGCAGTCGCAAAACAGTTTCGCTTATGAACAAAAGAAAGATCTGATCCAGCCGCAGGCAGCCGTCGAAGAACTTTACCGGGCTACCAATGGAGAGGCATACATCACGTCAGATGTGGGACAACACCAGATGTATGCGGCTCAGTTTTACCCTTTCGACGAACCCCGTCGATGGATCAATTCGGGCGGCCTGGGCACCATGGGTTTCGGACTACCCGCCGCCATGGGTGTCAAACTCGCCTTCCCGGATAAAGATGTTGCCTGCGTCACCGGCGAAGGTAGTATCCAGATGTGTATTCAGGAGTTATCTACCTGCCTGCAATACGATCTCCCGGTCAAGATTATCAATCTGAACAACCGTTATCTCGGCATGGTGCGCCAATGGCAGGAATTTTTCTACGAAAAACGTTATTCGCACGTTTACATGGATGTGCTGCCGGATTTCGTCAAACTGGCCGAGGCTTACGGGCACGTCGGCATCCGCGTCGATCATCCCGATGATTTGCAGGATGCCATGAAAGAAACGTTCAAACTGAAAGACAGAACTGTTTTTCTCGATATTATTACCGACCGGGAAGCCAATGTTTACCCGATGATTTCGGCAGGCAAAGCACACAATGAAATGGATATCTCCCCGCTGCAGCAAAAAGCACAGGCGTCGCTGAAAGCGAAGGGGGAACTGGTTTAATGCGACATATTATTTCACTGCTTGTCGAAAACGAATCCGGCGCACTATCGCGTATTTCCGGATTGTTTTCCGCGCGTGGCTACAACATCGAATCACTGACCGTGGCCACCACCGAAGACCAGACGCTGTCACGCATGACCA
>JAAESG010000418.1 GCA_024229615.1 Gammaproteobacteria bacterium
AAAGCATGAGCGAAATCGATTACGGACCGTTGACCGGGCTCATTGGCAGCTGGAAGGGAGACAAGGGTCGGGATTTGCCGCCAGAACCCGATGGTATCGAGGATAACCAGTACACCGAAACCATCCATTTTAGCGCGATTGATGATGTGGATAACGCCGAAACCCAGGAACTGGCCGCCATGCACTACCATCTCTTGGTCCATCGAATACCCGATGGCAAGGCTATCCATAATTAAACCGGATACTGGATCTGGGACGATGCGTCACAATTAGTGATACATGCCTTCACTATCCCACGCGCAGTATGCGTGATCGCCGGCGGGAAATATACGGTTGAAATTGATGCTGAAAGCGCGGTGATAATCGAGGTTTCAGCCAGCCTCGACAATCCTGACTGGCAGATAATACAGTCACCTTTCATACGCGAAAATGCCGTCACCACAGGGTTTCGGCAACGCTTTGTCCTTGGCGAGGAGCTTATAAGTTACCAGCAGACGACCCTGGTCGATATATACGAAAAAGAAGGCTTCGAGCATACCGACGAAAATAGTTTGCAACACCAGTAACAGCCTCGCAAATTGGATTCAAAGACTGCTTTGAGCGCGATGATTAGCTCCAGAGCAGTTGCTCAGACAGACGAAAATAAGAACCAAGGCGGAGAGTCTTGCCAACAGGGTTTGACAGTGCTTGCCGCCGAAATACTCGTGCCTGCTTCACCGCGGCTATTTTGATGTACAAACGGAGCAGACAATCGGTCTTGAATGGACTATAAGACATCAAAATAGCTGAGTAGTCAAAATAGCGTAGCTTGAATGCCGTTAATTAAATCCCTGTTAAAACGCGACTGGTTTGTTGGACTGGTCATTACTGTGCTGTTTCTGATCTTTGCAGAAGCGGGCTGGTTTTCTGCGCTCGATCGTCAGGCCTACAACCTCGGGGTAAAGTTTTCCGCTAACAAGGAGCCACACGAAGACATTGTTGTGATTGCGATTGACGACAAGTCCTTGCAGGCCCTCGGAGCCTGGCCCTGGTCGCGCGATGTACTTGCTGAAACCACGAAATTACTGGCCAGGGCTAAACCGAGCGTGGTCGGTTTAACCATGCCTTTCGATACCGGGCAGTACGAAGCCGGGCTGAGCTCGTTGGCCGAATTACGCGGCACTCTCAAAAAAGAGAAAAAACTCAGCCGCCGCGTCAACAAGGCCTTACGGCAAACCGAGTCGACCCTGCGTGGCGATGACAATCTCTCCAGCACCTTTAAAGCGGGTGGGCGGATCGTGCTGGCGATGCCGTATATCCCGACCAGCAAGCCGCTACCTGGGCTGACACCGTCCTTGCCCAGGTATATGCAAAAGTTTTCACTGCCCAGGGTTGCGGTGAATGAAAAAAATGATCGTGGTTTTGGTTGGCCGAGTCCGAGGGTTACACGGGCCTCGGAAATTTTTCCACCGATAGAGAAATTGGCTAAGCAGGTGGGTGGCATCGGTGTGGTCAGTTTTGCTGAGCACTTTAACAGTGAACCGCTAATCGTTCAGTACGGCAGGGAGTATTTGCCATCCTTCGCGTTAATGTTGGCAACGCGCAGCAAGGGTATGTCGATGCAGCATATCGAATCGAGGACCAGCATCAGTCCAATGTTGGGTGGTAAGGATCTCGGTGCCGACATCGATTTCAGGATATATCCACGCTTCTACGAAGATAGAGATGGCAACCCGCCGTTTAACCTGTATTCATTGATCGACGTGCTCGATGGAACGGTAACGGCGAACGTGTTTCGTAACAAGATTGTCATTGTCGGCCTGACTTCACCGCGACTCGCGCAGCCGCGATTGACACCGGCCGGGCAAGCCATTTCTCCGACTATGGCAACCGCGCATACGGTTTCAAGCCTGCTCAACAGTGAACAATACCAGTTGCCCGAATGGGCCGGATGGGCACAGCGCGGGTTAATCGCCGCGATCGGCATATACCTGATGCTGGTGCTGGGCCGGTTCCGAACCAACGCGGCGTTTTTTCTGAGTCTGTTCCTGGTACTGATGATTTTCAATGCACACTTCGTGCTGATGAGTTCGCAATCCCTGTGGTTGCCGATGATGTCGGGAGTCGTGATGTTGCTGGTTGGCCACCTGATCCTCGGTACGCGGCAGTCGGTTAATGTGCGCCTGAGGCTGGTCAGGGGAGAGCTATCTGTCGCAAATCGCCAGCTTGGGCAGTCTTTGCACGCGCAGGGGAATCTGGATCAGGCGTTTGAGAAATATCGTGCCTGTGAGGTCGATGCCTCGTTGCTTAGCCAGACCTACAACCTGGGACTTGACTACGAGCGCAAGCGTCAGTTCAATAAGGCGGCGGCTGTTTTCAAGTTTATCAATGGGCTCGATCCCAAATTTAACGATGTTAGCGAACGCATCGAACAGAATGAGCAGGCTGCCAATACTGTGGTCCTCGGTGGCAGGGATCCAGCCGGTCCAGGCCCAAACCTGATTTCCGCCAAGGAAGGAATGCAGAAACCGAAGCTGGGTCGCTACCAGATTGACAGTGAGATCGGGCGTGGTGCGATGGGTATGGTCTACCTCGGCCGTGATGACAAAATTGGCCGCACAGTGGCGATCAAGACCATGCTTCTGTCTGACGAGATCGAAGAAGACATGCGTGACGAAGTCAGGGCTCGTTTTTTCCGCGAGGCCGAGGCAGCGGGGCGGCTCGATCATCCCAATATTGTCACGGTTTATGATGTCGGCGATGAACAGGACCTGGCCTATATCGCGATGGACTATCTGAAGGGCAAGGATTTGACAGCCTACAGTACCACCAAAACACTATTACCGGTTAGCCAGGTTTTTGACATTATCATGAATGTTGCGATGGCGCTTGACTATGCCCATCAGCAACACGTCGTCCACCGTGATATCAAACCCGCCAACATTATCTACGACAAGCAAAAACGGGTCGCCAAGATTACCGATTTCGGGGTCGCTTGCCTGACCGACGCGAGTAAAACCAAAACCGGCACGGTGCTGGGCAGCCCTTATTACATGTCACCCGAGCAGCTTGCCGGCAAGCGGGTGGATGGACGTGCCGATTTGTTTTCGCTGGGTGTGACTCTGTACCAGATGCTATGTGGTGAATTGCCATTCAAGGGCGACTCGATCGCTAACCTGATGTACAACATAGCCAATGAAAAACATCCCGATATACGTCGCTATCGTTCTGATTTGCCCAACTGCATCAATACGATCATCAACAAGTCGCTGCAGAAGGAGGCAGAGCAGCGCTATGCAAGCGGCAAGCAGATGGCGGCTTCAATGAAACGCTGCCAGGAACATATCCGCGAAATGGAAGCCGCCTGAAGCGAAGTTCTAATTGTTCCTGGGCGCTTCCAGGTTTATCAAATGCGCGTGTAGGCAAAAAGGCAAGCCTGAATATTTCACCAGTCGGTCTCAAGTCTTGTCATAATCCATTGAATATGGGGGATTAATCGATAGTTTTTATGCCAGGTGAGATTGCACAATTTGTAACCGGCCTGAACCCTATCCCGGCGCTGACTTGTTCAGCTAGGCTTGAACTTGAGCTTCCTTCGAGCCATAGCTACGGCTATGACTCTCAGTCCAGCCCGGCGTTCAGGCATAGCTGTCCTGCGTCGGAGTGCCGCATCACATCACTCGGGATACTGGTGAAACATCCAGGCTAGATCACGGATTGATTCGGGCTACTTGCGCGGCGGCAGACCGGTGTGCTGGGTCAGGATTTGCCCTTTACGCACACGATCCGGTTTCGCCTGGTAACTATTCTTGCGCCGCGGGTTGTGATAGCTGCCGGTATCGCGGGGTTGATACGCCGGGATCAGCTGCATCTTGCCATTGCCGATCAAATCTTCCCGCTTCATCGACTTCAGTGCGTTGCGCAGCAGGGGCCAGTTGGCCGGATCGTGATAACGCAGAAAGGCTTTGTGCAAGCGCCGTTGTTTATCTCCCTTGGCCGTACTGACATTTTCACTATCGTGGCGCACACGTTTCAATGGGTTCTTGCCGCTGTGATACATCGCGGTTGCGGTCGCCATGGGCGACGGATAAAAATTTTGCACCTGGTCGGCGCGGAAACCATTTTGCTTGAGCCACAGCGCCAGGTTCATCATGTCTTCATCGGTGGTGCCGGGGTGAGCCGCGATGAAATAAGGGATCAGGTACTGTTCCTTGCCAGCCTTTTTGGAAAACCTTTCAAACAGTGCCCTGAAACGATCATAGCTACCCATGCCGGGTTTCATCATCTTCGACAACGGGCCCTGTTCGGTGTGCTCGGGTGCGATTTTCAAATAGCCACCGACGTGATGCGTGACCAGCTCCTCGACATAGGCGGGGGATTCGACCGCGAGATCGTAGCGCAGTCCCGAACTGATCAATACCTTTTTCACGCCCTCGATCGCTCGAGCGCCTCGGTAGAGCTCGATCAGGGCGGAATGATCGGTGTTGAGATTTTCGCAGATTCCCGGATAGACGCAGGAAGGTCTGCGACATGCGGTTTCGGCCGCTGTGGATTTGCAGGCGATGCGATACATGTTAGCGGTCGGGCCACCGAGATCGGATACTACCCCGGTAAACCCGGGAACCTTGTCACGCATCGCCTCGATTTCACGCAGAATCGAGTCTTGGGAACGATTTTGGATAATGCGGCCCTCGTGTTCGGTAATCGAGCAAAAGGTGCAGCCGCCGAAACAACCGCGCATGATATTGACCGAAAAGCGGATCATCTCGTAAGCGGGAATGCGTGCGTCGCGGTATCTCGGGTGAGGTACACGTGCATAATCGAAGTCAAATACGTAATCCATTTCTTCGCTTGAAAGCGGAATCGGTGGCGGGTTAAACCAGATTTTCTGCCCGCCCTGATTTTGTACCAACGCGCGCGCGTTACCGGGGTTGGTTTCGAGGTGTAACACACGGCTGGCGTGCGCATACAGGACAGGGTCGCGCTTGACGTCGTTAAATGATGGCAGACGTACAACGGTTTTCAGCCGTGACCTGAGTTTATATTGTACATTCGCTAGCTTGCCCTCGAGCTTGATTTCGGCACTCGCTGCAGGCTCATTGGCCGCACTCGCATCGCAGGCAGCTTCATCGATGATTGCGTATGGATTGGGGGGATTTTCCACCCTGCCGGGCTTGTCGACGTTGGTCGAATCGATGATGTTCCAGTCGGCTGGCAGGTCCTTGATGAAAAAGGCCGTGCCGCGAACGTCATTGATTTCTTCGATTGCGACGCCATTCGCCAACCGATAGGCAACCTCGACCAGCGCGCGCTCGGCATTGCCGTAAAGCAGGATATCGGCCTTGGCATCCGCCAGGATCGAACGGCGTACCTTGTCCTGCCAATAGTCGTAGTGCGCGATACGCCTTAGCGAGGCTTCGATGCCACCGATGACGATAGGTGTATCGCTGAAAGCTTCGCGACAGCGTTGTGCGTAGACAATGGAGCTGCGATCCGGACGCAAGCCACCCACATCGTTGGGAGAATAGGCATCATCGCTGCGGATTTTACGATCCGCGGTATAGCGGTTGATCATGGAATCCATGTTACCGGCGCTGACGCCGAAGAACAGGTTCGGTTTACCCAGTGTCTTGAATGCGTCTGCCGAATTCCAGTCGGGTTGCGCGATGATGCCGACGCGATACCCCTGCGCTTCAAGCAGTCGTCCAATGATCGCCATGCCGAAACTGGGATGATCGACGTAGGCGTCACCGGTGACGATGATGATATCGCAACTATCCCAGCCAAGTTGTTCCATCTCGGCACGTGACATTGGCAGAAAAGGCGCCGTACCAAAGCACTCAGCCCAGTACAGTGGATATTGGTTCAATGGCCTTGGTTCTGAGGATAGTTCGATTTGCATGGCGGGGTCCGGGTAGGGGCACGATTTTACACTGATTGGCCGCTAATTGTCCGGTGCTGCGCGATATCTATAGAATCAGGTTAAACATCGCCAGGCACAACAGCACCGCAATGGCGGCGCGGCGAAACACTTTTTCGCTCGATTTACGAAAGCCATGCGACCCGAGCCAGGTGCCCAGCAGGTAAGTTGCGGCCCCCGGTGCCGCCGCGATGACATCGTCTACACCCGTGGTTCCACTCACTGCTGAAATCAACGCGAAACCGAGCACGGTAAAGAAAGACCAGGCCACTATCAGGGTGCGCCCCTGGTCCTTGTCGTATGGTCCCAGCAGGATGAAGACGACCGCCACCAGCGCGATATAAGAGCCCCCGAAAACGATGCCGGCGCAGATGCCGGCAAAGATCAGCCAGGCAGTGGTCATGGGATGTTTATAGCGAAAACCGATCAGCATCATGACGCAGGCGGTTGCGATTGTCAGCGCCATCGCGCGTTTCATCCACAGCGGATCGAGCTCCATTAACAGCCAATGACCGAGCGGCATGGAGAGCAGGGTTGGTATCGACATACAGGCGGTTGCACGCCAGTTAATTTGCCGATAAACCGCCTTGAAAAGGTAGACACTGGCGATGAAATCGACCACCAGGATCTTCGAGACGATACTGTAGGGAGTGAAAAACAAGGTCAGAATGGCGAGAATAAATGCCGGCCCGCCGAAGCCGGTAAAACCCCGAATCAGCCCGGCACCGAAAGCGACAATGGTGATGATTACCATGCCGGGTTCGCCGCTTAAATTGATATTAAAGAAGTCCATTAGATCGATATCAGCAATCAAAAATATCGCGAAGCTTGTAACAACTTGATCCAGCGCGAAGATATTGCCGGCGCAGTAAGACAAGCGGAAATTCAGGCGGGTGGCCTGGCGAGATGGCGGGCAGATGTATCGGTGTCAGGCTGGCGCTGTAGGCTCCAACCGCGTTGACCTCCCGATAAGAGGTTTGCCGCCTGTTAATTTCGAGCTGGCCTGGATGGAATAGTTGTTTCATTCTTTCTTTTTAGTGAACACCAGATTAGCAATAACTCCGGCGACCAGACCCCAGAAGGCCGCGCCAATACCAAACAGGCTGAGACCCGAAGCCGTGACCACGAAGGTAACCACCGCCGCTTCGCGAGACGCATGGTCGGAAACGGCAGTATAGAGACTGTTGGCAATCGTGGATAGCAGCGCAAGTCCGGCGAGCGAGAGCACAAATTCGCCCGGAAAGGCATTGAACAGGGCTGCGATGGCACCGCTAAAAATTCCGAGCAACAAGTAGAGGATACCGGTGCTCAAACCTGCCAGGTAACGTTTACTCGCATCGCTATGCGCCTCGGGGCCGGTACAGATAGCGGCGGTTATCGCCGCCAGGTTGATCGCAAAGCCGCCAAAAGGCGCGGTTATCAGCGTCGTGATTCCGGTCCAGCTGATGAGTGGTGAAATTGGCGCCGGGTATCCATCGGTGCGTAACACCGCGATGCCCGGGATGTTCTGTGAGACCATCGTCACCACGAACAGAGGTATGCCGACTCCGATCAGGGCACTCAGCGAGAACTCGGGCATGATTGCCTGTGGCAAATGGAAGACCAGTGAGAATCCTGAAAAGTCGAGCAAGCCCTGGAACTGACAGAGTATTAATCCTACTACCAGCACAATTAAAATGGTGTATCGCGGAATCAACCTCTTCGCCACCAGGTATACCGCAAACATCGCCAGCACCAGTGTGAATCGCGACTCCAGCGAGACAAAAGCGTCGACGCCGAACTGGAACAGAATGCCCGCCAGCATTGCTGCACTCAGCGGCAGCGGAATGCGATCGATTATTCGTTCGAACCAGCCGGTGACACCGGACAGGGTAATCAACAGGGCGGAGAACAGGAAAGCGCCGATCGCCTCCGGCATGCTAATGCCCTCCAGTGATGTTACCAGCAATGCGGCTCCGGGAGTCGACCAGGCCGTGATAATCGGCATTTTGTAACGCCAGGATAAGCCAAAACTGGTCACACCCAGGCCGATTCCAAGCGCCATCATCCAGGTTCCTATTTGCTCGGGACTGGCGCCGGCAGCCTTTGCCGCCTGAAAAACGATGACCGCTGAGCCGCTATAGCCGATGAGCACCGCTGCAAAACCCGCGGCAATGGCGGGTAAATGAAAGTGTTGCCTGAATGACAGTGAATTTGACATTATTGTTATTTAGCGCGAGATGCGAGAATGACGCCGACCATGATAATCAACGACGCGAGCAGGAAGATCAACGATAATTTTTCCGACAGTATCAGCCACGCAAAAAACACCCCGGATACCGGCTGAATATACTGCAATAGGCCGACCTGGGCTATGCCACCAGTAACGAGTGCTCTTTCAAGGTGATAGTGATGCTGATTGCCTGGTGTAACAATCCGCACCAGGGGTAGCTGCCGGTGCTCAACAAATCGCCGACATCGACAACCCATGGCGCTATCGGTAGCAACAGCAAGGCAAACAGGCTGACGCCCCAGAAGATAGTTCCGCGTGTGGAGTAACCGTTGCTTAGCAGGCGCGCTCCTTGCCCTGGCCTATAGGGTCTGCTGTGATTTGCAGCATGTCTGAAAAAGGCTCTAGCCGAGAACGGTTGCTAGGTTGGTGAGGATATCGGCAAGAATAACACGAAGTCTGGCGGCCCTGTCACTATCGTAATGCCACGGTGCCTGTTCCAGCATGTAGTTGCATTGTGCGAGCTCCATCTGAATCGTGTGATACCCGCGCTGCGGTTGACCATAGTGGCGCGTGGTCCAGCCCCCCTTGAAACGGCCATTGGTCACGGTGTCGAATTCCGTGGCGCAGTTGCAAAGGCTTTTTACAGTCGACTCGATCGACAGGTCACAACTGCTACCGCTGTTGGTGCCGATGTTGAAGTCGGCTAGCTTGCCTTCGAACAGAAACGGTATCAGCGAGCGAATCGAGTGGCAGTCGTAGAGTATGACGTAACCGTGCAGCTGATGAATACGCTCCAGTTGTTCTGCCAACACGTCGTGGTAGGGCTGATGATACAGCAGTTGGCGCTGCTGAATCTCATCCGCCGAGGGGGCTTGCCCTGTGAGGTAGATATCGCTGCCGTCGAAGGTCGTGGTCGGGCACAGGCTGGTGGTATTTTGTCCCGGATACAGCGGCTCATCCTGTGGATCTCGATTGGCATCGATGACATAGCGATGCAGCGCCGTACTGACGATGGTGGCATCGCTGAGCAGACCCTCATAAAGCCTGCCGATATGCCAGTCGGTATCGGCACGCACATGACCCTCGGAATTGAGACGCTTCAATATCGATTCGGGAATCTCGGTGCCGCCATGTGGTTGCGCTAGCAACACCGGGCTGTTGCCTGTCTCGACCCGGGGTTTCATGGCGCAAGTTTCGGTAACAGGTCGATCGTGCCCGGCGATGTGATAATACTGCGCTCGACCACCAGTTGCTTGATTGCGGCAATATCATCAGCGAGGTAGCGGTCGCCCTCCAGCGGCGTCACTTGCGCGCGCACTGTCTGCATAACCTGTTGTAAATGTTGACTGGTTTTCACCGGTGCGCGGAACTCGATGCCCTGGGTGCTGATCATCAGCTCTATCGCAATGATGTTGGCGAGGTTGTGGTTCATTTCGCCGAGCCGCCGAGCCGCGTGACAGGCCATCGACACATGGTCTTCCTGGTTGGCGCTGGTCGGAGTCGAATCGATCGAGCAGGGTGTGGCGCGTTGCTTGTTCTCGGCCATCAGCGCCGCCGCTGTGACCTCGGCGATCATGAAACCCGAGTTTAAGCCTGGGTCGGGTGAAATAAAGGCGGGTAAGCCAAAATTTTGTGCTGGATCTACCGTGGTCGCGATGCGACGCTCGGCAATAGAGCCGATTTCGGTAATCGCGAGCGCGCATTGATCGGCGCCGAATGCGACAGGTTCAGCGTGGAAATTACCGCCGGACAAAATCGAACCGTCTTCAATAACCACGATTGGATTGTCGGTCACCGCATTCGACTCGATTTCCAGCATTTGCGCCACCTGGCGGAGTTGATCGAGACAGGCGCCCATGACCTGTGGTTGACAACGCAGGCTGTATGGATCCTGCACGCGTTCGTCATTTGCGCGATGCGATTCCCGAATCGCCGATCCGTCGAGCAGCGAACGCAGACTCTGGGCAGCGTCGATTTGGCCCTTTTGACCGCGCAAAGCATGAATTTCAGGTCGAAACGGGCGAGTCGAGCCCATCAATGCGTCGGTGGTCAGGGCACCGGATATCAGTGCAGTTTGCGCAAGGCTCCAGGCATTGAACAGTCCGGCCAGTGCCAGCGCTGCCGATACCTGGGTTCCATTGATCATGCCCAGGCCCTCCTTGGGACCCAGTTCCAGCGGCTCCAGTCCAGCCGCCTGCAAGGCTTTTGCCGCGGGCATGCTCTCGTCCTGGAATCGAGCATGTCCTTCGCCGATCATGACCGCCGTCAAATGCGCCAGCGGTGCCAGGTCGCCCGATGCGCCGACCGAACCCTGGGCTGGAATTATTGGTATCAGGTCTAGATGCAGCAGGGTTTGCAGGCGCTCGACGATTTGCCATCTTACACCGGATGCGCCGCGTCCGAGTGACAGCATTTTCATCACGATGATCAGGCGTACCACGTCACGCGGCAAAGCGTCGCCGACGCCACAGCAATGCGAAAGGATCAGGTTACGTTGCAGCTGCGAAGTCTGTTGTGCCGGAATTCGCGTGCTGGCGAGTTTACCGAAGCCGGTGTTGATACCGTATACGGGCTGGTCTGCGCTGGCGGCATTGGCGACAATCGCGGCGGCGGCATCGACCCGGGGTTTGCATGCCTCATCGATACTCACGATAACGTCTTCGCGATAAATGCGGCGCAGGTCTTCGAGCCGGGCCTCGCCTGGAGTCAGGATCAGTTTCTCTGCCACAACAATATCCTCTAGTTTGCCAGTTGATCGAGCGTGCTGCGATAGTTACGCGCGATGTTGCTCTCATCGACATGGCGGCCCTGCTCGATCAACTTATTACCACCGATATAGACATCGCGAACCAGGTTTGAATTACCGGAGAAAATCCAGCTATCGATCAGGTCATCGCCACGGCGTCCGTAGAGGCGTGGGTGATCGCTATCGAGCACGACGAAGTCGGCACGATATCCGCTCGCTATACGACCGATACTACGACCACAGGCTTGCGTGCCTCCGGCGAGGGCGCCATCGAGCAGGTTGCGACCGGTGTTTACCGTTGTCGGCGAGACCAACACATTGCGCCCCCGGGCTTGCAGGCGCATACCGTATTCAAGCCAGCGTAGTTCCTCGACCGGATCGATCGAGATATGACTATCGGAACCAATCGCCCAGAGGCCCTGTTGAGCAAAGTACTCGCGCGCATTGAAGAATCCGTCACCGAGGTTGGCCTCGGTCGTCGGGCACAACCCGGCGACACAGCCGCTGGCAGCCATGGCGGAGGTTTCCTGCTCGTTCATATGGGTCGCGTGGATCAGGCACCAACGCTGATCGACGTCGAAATTTTCGAACAGCCATTCGACTGGGCGCAATCCACACCAGGCGACACAATCATCGACTTCCCGGGTTTGTTCGGCCACGTGCAAGTGAATCGCAGCGAGGCCATCGAGTGAAGCGATAACGTCCGCTAGCAAATCCCGATTGACTGCACGCAACGAATGCGGGGCAATTCCAACCGAGCAATTGCTGTCGCCTTGCGTAGCCGATTGCAGGTTGCCGACGATTTCGACAAACTCATCGGCATCATTGAGAAACCGCTTCTGACCGTCGAGTGCAGCGGTGCTACCGAAGCCACCGTATTGATAAAGCACCGGCAGCGCAGTGAAGCCGATGCCGACATATCTTGCCGCCTGCAGGCATTGCAGGCTCATTTCCGCCCGCTCCTGATAGGCTGAACCATCCAGATTATGATGCAGGTATTGAAATTCGCCGACGCAGCTGTAGCCGGATTTGAGCATCTCCAGGTAAAGCTGGGACGCGATATGGAACAGGTGCTCTGGTTCGATGCGTTCCAGGTAGTGGTACATCACCTTGCGCCAGGTCCAGAAACTATCGGCGGTATCGCCTGCACGTTCACCGAGACCTGCCATGGCACGCTGATGCGCATGTGAATGCACATTCGGGATCGCCGGGATCAGCAATTCAACCTTATCGCCGTCTGAGTAGGGAATATCGGCGGTAATGCCGGTAATATCACCACTGGTGTCGATGTTGATTTCGACCGAGTCAGCCCAGCCATCGCTGAGTAACGCGGCGCTGGCCCAGATCTTGTTTGTCATATATAAACTCGTCTTGCAATTGCTTTGAAAGCAGCGTAGCATACTTGTATATACAAGTATAGCGTACAATAAAATCTAATGTCTCAAACCTTGTTTACCAATGCAACTCTTGCCTGTATCGATGGTGATAACGGCTATGGTTTGCGTACTGACTCCGCGTTGCTGGTGGAAGGCGACAAGATAAGCTGGTTGGGGACGATGGCCGAATGCACGGCGCCAGTGGGAGCCGAGGTCATCGATTGCGAGCAGCGATTGCTAACCCCGGGTCTGATCGATTGTCACACTCACGTGGTTTACGCCGGTGATCGCGCCGCAGAATTCGAACAGCGTCTCGAAGGCGCAAGCTATGCGGAGATCGCGGCCGCAGGTGGCGGTATAGTCTCGACCGTCAATGCAACTCGTAATGCCAGCGCCGATGAATTATTCGCACAGTCCCTGCCGCGTGTGCACCAATTGATCAGCGAAGGTGTCACCACGCTCGAAATCAAATCCGGTTATGGGCTCGATTGTGACAATGAAATCAAGATGTTGCGCGTTGCAGGCCGGCTTCAATCAGAGCTCGGTATACGCGTGCAAAAAACTTTTCTTGGCGCGCATGCGTTACCGCCGGAATTCGACGGGCGCAGTGACGATTATATCGCCCTGGTTTGTGACGAAATGTTGCCACGGGCGCATGCCGAGGGACTCGTCGATGCAGTCGATGTGTTCATCGAATCGATCGCATTCACGCTACAACAGGGTGAGCGCGTGTTGGCCTGTGCACGGCAACTCGGGTTACCGGTTAAGGCGCATGTCGAGCAGCTTAGCGATATGGGCGGAGCTGCCATGGCGGCCGCGCGCGGCGCACTTTCGGTCGATCACCTCGAATACCTCAGTGAACAGGATGTAGGACAACTTGCGGATGGGCACAGCGTCGCTGTGTTGTTACCAGGCGCTTTCTACGTATTGCGTGAACAACAATTACCACCACTGGCCGCACTGCGTGATTCAAGGGTTCCGATTGCACTCGCCAGCGATGCCAATCCGGGCAGCTCACCAATACATTCGCTGTTACTCATTATGAATATGGCTTGTACTTTGTTTCGTATGACGCCAGCGGAAGCCTTGCGCGGGGTAACGCTGAATGCGGCTCGTGCGTTGGGCAAGGCGCAGTATATCGGCTCACTCGAAGTTGGAAAGCAGGCCGATATCGTGATCTGGGACGTCGACCAACCCGCGTTGCTGAGTTACCGCATCGGCATGAACCCCTGTCGCGCTGTAATGCAGTCGGGTCAATGGCGGGTAAGCGGTCAAGGGGTAGCGGCATGAGTGCGATACTCGAAAGTTTCGATGATATCAGCAAGTCCGCACCGGAACCGATCTATCAGCAGATCAAAAGCACCATTCAGCAGCGTATCGCCAGTGGTGACTGGACTGCCGGGCAGAAACTGCCGTCCGAAAATGAGCTCGTGGTCGCGCTCGACGTCAGCCGCATGACGATTAACCGCGCGCTGCGCGAACTGACCCAGGAAGGATTGATCAAACGCGTACATGGGCTGGGTTCGTTTGTTGCCGAAGCACCGCGGCATGCGAGCCTGATCGAATTACAGGATATCGCGCTCGAAATCGAGCAGCATGGCAAGCGCCACAGTTCACAGGTGCTTGTGCTGGATAGCGTTGCCGCGCCAGTCGAAATTGCGGCGCAGATGCAACTGCCACCGGGCCGTCCGGTTGATCATTTGCGCGCCATCCATTTTCAGGACGAAATACCGATTCAACTCGAAACTCGCTATGTCAACCCCGTGGTCATGCCTGAATTTGGGCAACAGGACTTTACCCGGGTCACGGCCACCGCTTACCTGTTGCAGCAATTTAAACCCGATGAAATGGAGCACCGGGTCAGTGCCGTGATGCCTGATCGGACGTTGCGCAAACTGCTGTCGATGCCAGACGGACAACCCTGTCTGCAATTGAATCGACGCACCTGGAGTAACGACCAGGTGGTCACCTGTGTGACCTTAACCTACCCTGGCGACCGCTACGAACTCGGCGCGCGTTATGCCACAGACGAATACCAGCTGCGTTAGCAGCCTGAAGCCAAAGAGGATATCAACATGCCCTTAGATCGAACCGACAACAGCCGCAAAATATGTGCCCCGCGCGGCAGTGAATTGACCTGCAAGAGCTGGCTCACCGAGGCGCCTTATCGCATGATTCAAAATAATCTTGATCCTGAGGTTGCCGAGAAACCGGAACAATTAATCGTCTACGGCGGCATCGGACGCGCGGCGCGTAACTGGGAGTGTTACGACAAGATCCTCGACTGTCTCAGGGAGCTCAATGATGATGAAAGCCTGTTGATTCAATCGGGTAAGCCGGTCGGTGTGTTCAAAACCCACGTCGATGCTCCGCGGGTGCTCATCGCCAACTCGAACCTGGTACCGGCCTGGGCCAACTGGGAACACTTCAATGAGCTCGATCGTAAGGGTTTGATGATGTTCGGGCAAATGACTGCGGGCTCATGGATATATATCGGTAGCCAGGGAATCGTACAGGGTACCTATGAAACATTTGTCGAGGCAGGGCGTCAGCACTTTGCTGGCGATACTCGAGGTAAGTGGATACTGACTTCGGGGCTGGGTGGCATGGGTGGTGCGCAGCCGCTGGCCGCGACCATGGCCGGTTATAGCATGCTCTGTATCGAGTGTGACGAGGCGCGCATCGACTTTCGTCTGCGTACTAAATACCTGGACAAACGTGCTGACTCGCTGGATGACGCGTTGCAGATGATCGATGATGCTTGCGCCAAAGGTGAAGCCTTATCCGTGGGCTTGCTGGGTAATGGTGGCGAAATTCTGCCCGAGCTGGTCAAACGAGGCGTGAAACCAGATATTGTGACCGATCAAACCTCGGCGCACGATCCGGTTAACGGCTACTTGCCAATCGGCTGGACCATGGAACAATGGGCGATCAAGCGCAATACCGATCCCGAGCTGGTCGCAGCCGAAGCGCGTAAATCGATGGCAGTTCACGTACAGGCGATGCTCGATTTTCACGCGCAGGGAATTGCGACTGTCGACTATGGCAACAACATTCGTCAGGAAGCTCTCAACCAGGGCATTACAAACGCATTCGATTTCCCGGGCTTCGTCCCGGCTTATATCCGGCCCCTGTTTTGTCGCGGTGTCGGCCCATTCCGCTGGGTTGCCTTGTCGGGTGATCCCGAAGACATCTACAAGACCGATGCCAAAGTCAAGGAACTGATTCCAGATGATCCGCACCTGCATAACTGGCTTGATATGGCGCAAAGCCGAATCAGTTTCCAGGGCTTGCCGGCACGTATCTGCTGGGTTGGTCTCGGTGATCGTGATCGTCTAGGCCTCGCTTTTAATGAAATGGTCAAATCCGGAGAGCTGAAAGCGCCGGTGGTAATTGGTCGCGATCATCTCGACTCTGGCTCGGTGGCAAGTCCCAATCGCGAAACCGAGGCGATGCTGGATGGCTCAGATGCAGTGTCGGATTGGGCACTACTGAATCTGCTGTTGAGCACTTCGGGTGGTGCAACCTGGGTTTCGTTCCATCACGGAGGGGGCGTCGGTATGGGTTATGCTCAACACGCCGGTCTCGTCATCTGTTGTGATGGAAGCGATGCCGCCGCGGTGCGAATCGGACGGGTGTTGTGGAACGATCCGGCCAGTGGCGTCATGCGTCATGCCGACGCGGGTTACGACGTTGCCAAACAATGCGCCCGCGAACACGGTTTGAATCTGGGTGCCATCGAACTGTGATATTCCTAGGGAAACTCTGATTTATTAAAGTTTCCGCGGTGCAAGGACGCACCGCCATTTTCAGTGACTGTTAAGTCGTTGAAAATGAGGGAGAAACAAAAATCACATTTTTTTTCTCCGTGCTCTGACAATTCAGGATGAATTGTTCAGAGCTTCCCTAGATGCGGCCTTTAAGATTTCTCAGACCGCTCTCTAGCCGGCCATCCGGTAAATTGCGAATCTGTAAAACCGGGTAGTGGCATAGTGGAAATTTGTTGTTCAAGGAAGGCTCAGGATTGGGATTTGAGGTATTTCCTGATGGCGTGCGCGACGGCTGTAAAACCGAAGCAGGCGGTAACCCCGACAAAGGAGCCAATGCCACTGGCGCAGTCTAGTGTGGTGCGCTCGGAGACTTCGGGTTTCTCGTAACTGACCTCGCCGTCGGCGGTAGGGTAGAGCGGTTGTGCTGCTGAAAAAACGCAGTCCATCGCGTAGCGACGTTTTGGATTGCGACTGTAATTCAGTTGCTGACGCAGGGTTGATCGAACTTTGGCTAGCAGGGGGTCGTTGTAACTCAGGGTCAGGTCCTTGACTTCGATCTGGGTGGGATCGATCAGGCCACCGGCGCCACCGGTGGAAACACAGCGGATCTTGTTACGCCTGCAATGGTGCATCAGGCTGAGCTTGTGACTGACATGATCGATGGCGTCGATGACATAGTCGAATTGTGCGAAGTTGAATTTCTCGATATTGCCCCGGGTTACCAGGTCGTCGACGGCGGTGCACTCGCATTCGGGGTTTATCGCGATGATGCGGTCACACAAGACTTCCACCTTAGAGCGATCGATGGTGTCATGCAGAGTATGCAGTTGCCGATTGGTATTGCCGATGTGAATATCGTCGTGGTCGATTAGCGTGATCCGACCGATTCCTGAGCGTGCGCATGCCTCGGCTGCCCAGGAACCAACTCCGCCGACGCCGACGATACAGAAATGTGCCCGCTGTAGCGATTCAAGAGCGGCCTCGCCAAATACTCTGGCCAAACCGTCGAAACGTTGGAGATAGGGATCGCTCAGCATGGAATCAATTTTTTCACTTAGTGGCGGCAGTGTATTGGTCTATAGTGGATCTGTCATTACAATAGACCCACACAACTTCTAATCGGACACACCCGGAATCTTCATTGAGTACTGCTTGCCTGTTCACTATTTCCGCGCCTTCGGGTGCCGGTAAAACCAGCCTGGTCAAAGCCCTGCTGGAAAAACGCGCCGATTCCCTGGCGGTTTGCGTCTCCCATTCAACGCGAACCATGAGGCCTGGGGAGGTCGATGGCGACGCCTATCATTTCGTCTCACTCGAGGTCTTCGACAAGATGGCTGAAAACGACGAGTTTCTCGAGCATGCCCGAGTGTTTGACAACTGTTATGGCACAGCGCGCGGTTCGGTCGATAGCTTGCTCTCCAGCGGTAAGCACGTCATCCTCGAAATAGACTGGCAGGGCGCTCGCCAGGTCAAGGCGAAGATGCCGGAAACAGTATGTATCTTCATCCTGCCACCTTCGCGAGAAGAGCTGGAACAACGCTTGCGGGCCCGTGGCACCGACGATGAAGCCACCATTACACGTCGCATGCGCGACGCGGATCGCGAAATGTCGCATTTTCAAGATGCCGAATATCTGGTCATAAACGATGTTTTCGAGCAGGCCTTGTTTGACCTCGACGCGATCACCCACAGTCAGGGCTTGACGCTGGCGCGTCAGAAACTTAAGAATAGCGTGCTGGTGGAATCCATACCTGCCGAAATGGAATGAGGCTTTTTCGCGATTAAGGCTTTAGATTTTGTGTGTTTTTAGCTATTATTGCGCCCCTTTTTTGATCCGAGAGCTTAATCAATGGCGCGAATCACCGTCGAAGACTGTCTTGAGCATGTCGAAAACCGTTTTGACCTGGTACTATTGGCGTCACGACGCGCACGTCAAATTGCACAGGGCGCTGATCCATTGGTGCCGGCTGAAAATGACAAACCCACCGTCATAGCTTTGCGCGAAATCGCCGAAAATCTGATCAACACTTCTTCCATGGACGAAATGGAAGCGCAAGCTGAAATCGAAAAGATCGCAACCGACGACGACTTGATTCGACAGATCGCCCAGGCCAGCATGGCCGTTGCCGAAGTCGAATAAGCGTCTCTTTTTCAAGTACTTTTTCATACAAGACAGGCCACGGTGGTGGCATGTCAGGGCTGAGACTGCGCCTTGTAAATGTGCTATAAATCCCCATTATCTGATAATTAATGGTCGGTTAGCATTGTAATGGGGGCGAACTACGCCAATCTCTTTGAAGTCGTCGCGGGTGACGCGGGCGACGCTGCCGGCGATACCCGGATATCTGAACTTTGTAGTGAACTCGAATTGTATCTCGAGTCGGAACAGGTAGAAGAAATATACAGTGCCTACCTGGTAGGAGCCGAGGCCCACGAGGGTCAGAACAGGCTTTCCGGTGAACCCTATATCAGCCATCCCGTAGCGGTGGCGCGCATTCTGGCTGAAATGCGCATGGACAGCAAAAGTATCATCGCCGCGATCCTGCACGACGTTATCGAAGACACGCCAACGTTGAAGGAGCATCTCGCCGAGCAATTCGGCGAAGAGGTTGCCGAACTGGTGGATGGGGTCAGCAAGCTGGCCAAGATGGATTTCCGCAGCAAGGCTGAAGCACAGGCAGAAAACTTCCGCAAGATGATGCTGGCGATGGTCAAAGATATTCGCGTCATCATCATCAAGCTCGCTGACCGGCTCCATAATATGCGTACTCTCGATGCAATGCGTCCCGAAAAGCGCCGCCGCATAGCCTTCGAAACCATGGACATTTACGCTCCGATCGCCAATCGGCTCGGCATATTCAAAATGCGCCATGAATTACTCGACCTGTCGATCAAAGCGGCTTACCCGATGCGCTATCGCGCACTCGAGAGTGCCTGCAAGGAGGTGGTTGGTTACCGCAAGGAAATATTCAACACCATCGAGGCCGCCATACGCGAACGGCTAACGGAATCCGGTATCAATGCCACGGTCAAGTATCGGCAGAAAAATATTCACAGCATTTATCGCAAGATGAAGGAAAAAAAGATCAGTTTCAAGGAGCTGACAGACGTCTTCGGGGTACGCATAATGACCGAGTCCGTGGATGACTGTTACCGCGTACTCGGGGTCATGCACAATCTCTACAAGCCCCTCCCTGGAAAGTTCAAGGATTACCTCGCAATCCCCAAAACGAATGGTTATCAGTCATTACACAGCAGCCTGTTTGGGCCGCACGGGGTCGCCATCGAGGTGCAGATTCGTACCGTTGAAATGGACTATTTCGCCGAATCGGGAATAGCCGCACATTGGATTTACAAGGAGGGCGAAAGTAGTACTACCAATACGCAGGGTCGGGCGCTCGAATGGTTGAAAAACTTGCTCGAGATGCAACAAAAATCCGGTAGTTCACAAGAATTCCTGGAAAGCGTCAAGGTGGATCTATTTCCCGATGAAATTTACGTATTTACGCCCAAGGGTGCGATCAAGAAATTGCCACGTGGTGCGACCGTGGTCGATTTTGCCTACGCGGTGCATACCGATGTCGGTAATACCTGTGTCGCATCGCGTATCGACCATCACATGTCTCCGCTGAGTAGCAGGCTGTATAACGGCCAGACCATCGAGGTGATCTGCTCGCAGGCGAGTCGGCCTCATCCCAGCTGGCTGGATTTTGTAATTACCGCCAAGGCGCGCACCAATATCCGTCATTTTCTTAAATCGTTGCAGAAAGCCGAGGCGATTTCACTCGGTCAACGGCTGTTGCAACAGTCGGTTAGCCATATCAAGGGGCGAGATGTTGCCATTCCAAAAACCAGGTTCAAGAAGGTGCTCGATCATTACCACATGTCGGATCAGGCGGAGTTGCTCGCGGAGATAGGTCTCGGCAATCGAAATTCAAGCCTGGTTGCGAAAGCGATGTACGACATCGAGGAAGATACCACCGCCTTTGACGATAGCGGTAACCCGCTGGCGATCAAGGGTACCGAAGGAATGGTGGTTTCATTTGCAAAGTGTTGTCGGCCGGTGCCCGGAGATGCTATTGCAGGATTCATGTCATCCGGTAAGGGTATCGTCATTCACCAGCGAAGTTGCCCCAATTTGACTGAGCGTAACAAGGGAGACCGACAGCTTTCAGTGCAATGGTCGGAGCATGTCGAAGGCGAGTATCTCGCCTATATGCGGGTTCAGGTTGCTAATCAGCGGGGCGTACTTGCGACATTGGCAGCCACGATCTCGGATATGTCGTCCAATATCGAGCACGTCAACGTCACTGAAAAGGATGGTCGGATCTCGACTATCGAGTTCGTGGTGACGGTTACTGATCGAATTCACCTGGCACGCATCATGAAGAAATTGCGTCGGCTACCGGTGGTTAATCGAATCTGGCGCAAATAATTATTGCCAGCGTGCTGAATACCCGCATAATCCAGATTTTTCCAGCTGGAGACTCGAATGGCTAAAACCATTATTCAAACTGATTCCGCACCTCAGGCGATCGGCACTTATTCACAAGCGATCAAGGTTGATAACACGGTTTATATCTCTGGTCAGATTCCGCTAGACCCGTCCAGCATGGAAGTGGTTAGTGGTGGTATCGAAGCGGAAATAACACGCGTTTTCGATAACTTGAAAGCGGTCGCGGAGGCGTCGAGTGGCAGTCTCGCGGACGTAGTCAAGTTGAATATTTTTCTCACCGATCTGGGTAATTTCCCGACAGTTAACGAAATCATGGCAACCTACTTTCAGCAACCTTACCCGGCCCGTGCCGCAATCGGTGTCGCCGCGCTACCCAAGGCAGTTGGCGTGGAAATGGATGCGGTGCTGGTTATCGACTAATAGATGAATGGAGCACTGGTCAGCTCAAGGACTACGGTATCTTAAAGGCGTTGGCCCGAAGATAGCGGAGAAGCTGCAAAAACTGGGCTTGAAAACCCAGCGTGACCTGTTGTTTCATTTACCGCTTCGATATGAAGATCGCACCTATGTTTCTGCACTTGGTTCGCTGCAGTCGGGGAGACGTAGTCAGATCGAAGCGGAAGTTTTGCATGCCGGTGTACATTTTCGTCGCCAGGGTCGCTCGCGCCGGGTGCTGGTCGCGAAACTCGCTGACAATACCGGGGTAATCACGGTACGTTTCTTTTATTTCAACGCCAACCAGCAACAGCAGTTCGAGAAAGGAAACTGGTTGCGCTGTTTTGGTGAGGTTAGATCGGCACAGGGTGAGCTCGAAATGATTCACCCCGAAACCGAATTGATCGACGTCGACAATCCGGCGCCCCTGCCGATCACATTGACCCCGATTTATCCCACGACTGAAGGTTTGCATCAGCTCTCGATAAAACGCATCTTACAACAGGTGATCGCGAAGCTGAAATCCGATGGTATCGCCGAAACTCTACCGCAGAGCTGGCTGGATCAAAACAGCTTTCCGGATTTTGCCTCGGCGATGATCGATTTACATAGTCCGGAAAGCAGACAGGATAGTGAGTTGATAGCCAGCAACGAACATCCCGCACAGTACCGTTTTATCGTTGAGGAACTGGCAGCGCATCGGCTTGCCTTGCTCGAGCGGCGACGTCAGATTCGCGGTCGCAAGACGCCGTTGATCGAGCCGGACGAACAACTGCAGCAGCGATTATGCCAGGCCCTACCGTTTGAACTAACCGGAGCTCAGCAGCGTGTACTCGACGAATTGATGCAGGACTTCGCCGCGGGCAAGCCGATGATTCGACTGGTGCAGGGTGATGTCGGCTCGGGTAAGACGGTGGTGGCGGCACTCGCCTGCCTGCCGGTGATCGAATCAGGCTACCAGGCAGCACTGATGGCGCCGACCGAAATACTCGCCGAGCAACACTACCAGAATTTTTGCGACTGGCTGCAGCCGTTGGGTATCATACCGGTTAATCTGCTTGGTGCGGACAAGGGCAAGAAGCGTGCAGGCAAAGCCGAGATGATTGCATCTGGCGAGGCGGCCGTGGTGATTGGAACCCATGCCTTGTTTCAGGAAAGTGTCGAGTTCAAGCGACTTGGTTTTATTATCTTCGATGAGCAGCATCGCTTTGGCGTCGATCAACGGCTCGCGTTGCAGCGTAAAACTCGTGACGACGAAATGCCGCATCAGCTGATCATGACTGCAACCCCGATTCCGCGCACCATGGCGATGTCGATATACGCCGATCTGGATTATTCGCAAATCGACGAGTTACCACCCGGACGTAAGCCGGTCACTACATCAATTGTTTCCGAACAGCAACGTGCCAACCTTATACACAGGGTCGCCAGCTCCTGTGCTGAGGGTGGGCAGGTGTATTGGGTTTGCACTTTGATCGAGGAATCGGATGCGTTGCAGTGCGAGGCGGCCGAAATGACTTACGAATCGCTGCGTCAGCAGTTACCCCAGTTATCAGTCGGACTAGTACATGGGCGTCTGAAAACCGCCGCCAAGGAAGCGGCGATCATCGCATTCAAGAACCGTGAAGTCGATATTCTGGTCGCGACCACGGTGATTGAAGTCGGCGTGGATGTACCCAACGCCAGCATCATGATTATCGAGAATCCGGAACGTCTCGGCCTGGCGCAAATTCATCAATTGCGCGGACGCGTGGGCCGCGGCGCACGTGAAAGCTTTTGTATTCTGTTGGTCAAGAACAGCCTGTCCGAACTGGCGCGCACCCGGCTCGAAATTATCCGCAGCACCCAGGACGGCTTTAGCATTGCTCAAAAGGATCTCGAGCTACGGGGTGCTGGTGAAGTACTGGGCACTCGTCAAACCGGTGAAATGAGTTTCAAAATTGCCGATTTAACGCGCGATCAGAAATGGTTTGCACAGGTTGAGGGGCTGGCCAGGTTGATGCAGCAGCCACAACATGCTGAGGAACGGATTGAACTGTTGTGCAACTGGATTGGCGAGCGCCAGGATTATACCGGTGTTGGCTAGGCCAGGTTAACACAATTTGAAAGGTCGCTGTTGCGCCGGAAAAAGCGCCCATCTAGGCACGAGGCGCGAGGCGTGTGGTTTGGTTATTCCAAATAAACGACGAGCAACGCCGAGGGGCGCTTTTTCCGGCGCAACCCCCTCATGTAATCTGTATTGGTCGGGGCTAGGGCCATTTTTCGTCCAACGGCATTGAAGTTCGCTTGTATAGAGCTACTATACGGTGCTCACTTCGGGCTAGCCATAAAATGGCCACCAGCAGCGATATTTCAAATAGTGTTAACAGGCCCCCACACAATTTACTGGATTGTCGGTTGCCTGACTGACCGAAATTGCGTTCTAATGGCTCGCTATGAATCACTGTGACACAACATCGCTACTGTCCTACGACGAAGCCCTGACACAATTGACCGATGCTATTACGGCGCTTGCCAGCCCGGTCGACAAAGCGTTGCTCGAAACCCTGGGCGCGGTGCTGGCCGAGTCGATCGAATCGGCCATCGATGTGCCCACTTGCGCGATGTCGTCGATGGATGGGTATGCCATTAATACGGCCGATCTCGCAACCAGTGGTGTAACCACCTTGCCGTTGTCGCAACGGATTGCCGCAGGTTCAGCGGCCGATGCCCTGGTAACGGGCACGGCCGCGCGTATATTTACCGGAGCGCCTGTTCCCGAGGGCGCCGATGCTGTCATCATGCAGGAGCAGGTCGACGCAGTCGATCACCAAATCCGCTTTGACGCCCGTCCGGCAAGTGGCAGCAATATTCGTCCGCCAGGCAACGACATACGACGTGGCACCACCATACTGAACAAGGGTTGTCGCCTGAGGCCACAGGATATTGGACTTGCGGCTTCGGTCGGCTTGCAGACTCTACCGGTCTTCTCAGCAATCAAGGTGGGCATGTTCTTTACCGGCGACGAGCTGGTAGAACCGGGTCAGGCACTGGTCGCCGGCAAGATTTATGATTCAAATCGATACACCCTGCATGGCCTGCTCGAATCCATGGGTTGCGAAATCATCGACCTGGGACTGGTCGGGGATACCCTGGCAGCGACTCGGGACGCCATGCTGAGAGCTTCGACCCAGGCGGATCTGGTGGTTACCAGTGGTGGAGTCTCGGTTGGTGAAGAGGATCATGTGCGTATCGCAATCGAACAACTCGGTGAGCTGCGCCTTTGGCGTCTCGGTATAAAACCGGGGAAACCACTGGCTTACGGGCAAATCAATGACACCGCTTTTATTGGACTACCCGGTAATCCAGTTTCGGTATTTGCTACTTTTTGCCTGTTTGTTTGCCCGGTGATTCGGATTATGCAGGGTTGCGGTTGGCGCAAGCCTGTCGCTTTACCGGTCAAGGCTGATTTTGACTGGTCCAGGCCCGACAGCAGGCGCGAATTTTTACGTGCCCGGCTGGTCACCACGAAAGATAATCAAACCCTGGTGCAAATTCATCCAAACCAGGACTCCGGCGTACTGACCTCGACGGTCTGGGCCGATGGTTTCGTCGAAATTCCCGAGAATCAGACAGTGCAAGCAGGCGAGATGGTGAATTACCTGCCTTTTGCACAATTTTTTTGATTGATTGAGTCATGATAATCAGAGTCCAGTATGAAGATTTTGATAGCGCAGCGCTAAACCGCGAATTGCTCGCGGGACGCAGCGATGTGGGTGCGATTGCCAGTTTTATCGGATTGGTACGTGATTTACAAGGCGATGCGCTACAGCAAATGACACTCGAACATTACCCCGGTATGACCGAAAAAGCCTTGCAGGGTATCGCCGACAAGGCTCGGCAACGCTGGCAAGTCATCGATCTCGGCATCATTCACCGTGTCGGTGAACTAAAGCCCAGCGATCAGATCGTAATAGTGACGGTGCTGAGCGCGCATCGAGCCGATGCCTTTTCCGCCTGTGAATTCATCATGGATTACCTGAAAACGGAGGCGCCATTTTGGAAAAAAGAGGTAAGTGATCAAGGTTCAAAGTGGGTAGATGCGAGGAAAAGTGACTTTTTTGCGCATAAAAAGTGGGAAAACTGAAGCCAATCGACAAAATTTTGACAGCCAAGCGATATAATTCTCCAAATCTGATCAAACAGCCACCAGCTGAGAACATGATTCGTGAACTACAATATCACAGCTAAACCGACACAACTTCCAATTTATCCGGAGCGACCGCTGGCAAGACCCGTGGCTTCGGTCTCGCATAGTGCCGGTGAATTTCACGACGCCAGTAAACGGGCACCGTCGACCTATGTCTATCGGGGAGAAGTGCTCGACTCCATCGCCAATGACACGCGTTATCACCCCCGCTTGAATTTGCAAATCGATCCCGCAAACAGACGCGCCATCGAATCCTATAACCGTGTCGCCACCGATCCCGTGCGCATGGGGCAGATTTTGGACGGCTTCATCTGACAGCCGGTCAGGCTCGATAACCCAGCCGGTCTCGGGGCTCATAACAATCAGTACCTGTGGCTCGATTTCACTACCCGCAAGTTGATTGCAGCAATACCACCGCATGTATAGGGCGATCTCAGCCAGAATTACCATAATCGTCTGCCCGTTCGCCGATTTATTCTGACTGCAGCGAAGCCTGGGCGGATATTATCCTGATCGATTCAGATTCCTGCTTACTCGGTAATGGTGAATTGCTACAATGTCGGCTTGTTTTAGATGCCTGCCGCAAATGGATGTTTCTCACTTAATTGAATCCCTGAATGACCGCCAGCGAGAAGCGGTCAGCGCCGAACCGGGCCCATTGCTGGTGCTGGCCGGTGCCGGCAGTGGTAAGACACGGGTGCTAACCCATCGTGTTGCCTGGGTTTGTGAAGTGAATGGTCTGTCGCCCTTTAGCGTGCTCGCGGTCACCTTTACAAATAAGGCAGCCGCAGAAATGCGTGCGCGGGTCGAATCACTGCTTGGAATTTCTGCCGCTGCGATGTGGGTCGGAACTTTTCACGGTCTCGCGCACCGCCTGCTGCGCCTGCATTTCGAGGCCGCCGGATTACCGCAAAATTTTCAGATTCTCGACAGTGACGATCAGTTGCGCATGGTCAAGCGTGTTGTCAGGCAACTCGATCTTGACGAAGCCCGTTGGCCGCCCAGGCAAGCACAATGGTTCATCAACCATCACAAAGATGAAGGTCTGCGAGCAGCGCACATCGATCCAGGGCAGGATCCGATTCAACAGCAAATGCTCGAAATTTATAAGCTGTACCAGGAATTATGTGAGCGTGCCGGGGTAGTCGATTTTGCCGAGTTGCTTTTACGCGTGCTCGAGTTGATACGTGATAACGATGATATTCGAGGCCACTACCAACGCCGCTTTCAGCATATACTGGTCGATGAGTTTCAGGATACCAACGCGATCCAGTACGCCTGGTTACGGTTGATGGCAGGTGGCGAAACCCCGGTGTTTGTCGTGGGCGACGATGATCAGTCGATATACGGATGGCGCGGCGCACGCATTGAAAATATCCATCATTTCGAGAAAGACTTTAGCAATACCCAGGTGATCAGACTGGAACAAAACTATCGATCCACCGGCACCATATTGAAAGCGGCGAATGCGTTGATTGACAATAATCACTCTCGCCTCGGCAAGGAGTTGTGGACCCAGAGCGCCGACGGTGAGCCAATCACCTATTACTCGGCCTACAATGAAAAAGATGAGGCTCGCTTTGTCATAGATCGTATCGAAAGCTGGGTCGCAGATGGGCGCAGCCGCAATGAGGTCGCGGTGCTATACCGATCCAATGCGCAATCGCGCCAGTTTGAAGAAACCCTGGTAACACGAGGTGTTCCTTATCGTGTTTACGGTGGCTTGCGATTTTTCGAGCGCGCCGAAATCAAGGATACACTGGCTTATCTGCGGATGATTTCAAGTCCGACAGCGGATAATGCTTTCGAGCGCACGGTTAACCACCCGCCGCGTGGTATCGGGCAGAAAACAATCGATGAGATACGCGCTCACGCGCGTGCGCAATCGGCTTCGCTATGGAGCGCCAGCCTCGAGTTGGTCACGACCGGGCAGTTAAGTGCGCGCGCGCGTGGTGCCCTGCAAGGATATATCGATTTAATCGGACGCATCACAGTGGAGTTGGGAGAACTGACCCTCGGTGAGCAAATCAAGTCCAGCATCGAAATTAGTGGCCTCGATGCACATTTTAAAAAAGACAGTAGTGAAAAAGGGCAATCGCGTGTTGAGAATCTGCAGGAACTGGTCGGGGCCGGTAAGGGTTTTGAATACGATGCCGTGATCGAAGAAAGCATCTCAACGCTGGATGCCTTTCTCGCACACGCAGCGCTCGAGGCAGGGGAATCCCAGGGTGATGCCTGGGAAGATTGTGTACAGTTAATGACCATGCACTCGGTCAAGGGACTCGAGTTTCCACTGGTATTTCTGGTTGGCATGGAGGAGGGCTTGTTCCCGCATCAACGCTCCAGTGAAGAGCCGGGAAGAATGGAAGAAGAGCGCCGCCTTTGTTACGTTGGCATCACCAGGGCGCGCGAACAATTGGTTGTTACCAGCGCCGAAGTGCGTCGTTTGTACGGTAACGAGAATTACAATATGCTGTCGCGTTTCGTGCGTGAAATCCCGGATGAGCTGATCCAGGAAATTCGGCCCAAGGCAAACTTTAGCCGCCCCGTGTTGCAGGTACCAGCGCGTCTGGGCCGCGATCGTGTCGAGGAAGATACGGGCTTGTTTGTCGGACAGCGGGTCAACCATGCTCGCTTCGGCGATGGTATCGTATTGAACCTGGAGGGGCAGGGAGCGCAATCCAGGGTTCAGGTTAATTTCGAAGACGCGGGCAGCAAATGGCTGATTGCGAGCATGGCTAATTTGCAGTCTGCCTGAGCGATCGACAATCGGCACGCGCAGATGTGTTTGTGTAAGATTTCAGCAGTAAAAATTATCGGGAGTAGATTATGAGCAAACAAAAGGTCGCCTTCGTCGGGCTCGGGGTAATGGGTTATCCGATGGCTGGACATCTTGCCAAAGCCGGCTATCAAACACGGGTCTACAACCGTACAGTGGCAAAGGCAGAGCAATGGTGTCAGGAATACGAGGGTGAATTTGCGCTGACTCCGCGCGAAGCGGCCGAGGGCGCGGATTTCGTCTTCATGTGTGTTGGCAACGACGATGATCTGCGTTCAGTCGTATTTGGTGAAGAGGGTGTCCTCGCAGGATGTAAACAGGAGGCCATACTGGTCGACCACACTACGGCATCCGCTAATGTCGCGCGGGAAATTGCGGATAAGTCGCCGGTGCCTTTTCTCGATGCACCGGTCTCTGGGGGACAGGCGGGTGCTGAAAATGGTGTGCTGACGGTAATGATCGGTGGCGATCAGACGAGTTTCGACGCGGTGCGTCCGGTGATTATGAGTTACGCGCGTGCAGCCGAACTGCTCGGCAGTGTTGGTGCCGGCCAGTTGACCAAGATGGTTAACCAGATCTGTATTGCCGGACTGGTGCAGGGATTATCCGAGGGGCTGGATTTTGCACAGCGCGCCGGGCTTGATGGGCACAAGGTCGTTGACGTAATTTCCAAGGGCGCGGCAGGCTCCTGGCAAATGGAAAACAGGGGCAACACCATGCTCAATGACGAGTTCGAATTTGGCTTTGCAGTCGACTGGATGCGTAAAGATCTATCGATATGTCTCGAAGAGGCCGGGTTGAATGGGGCCCAGTTACCGATAACCCGTATCGTCAATGACTTCTACGGCGAAATCCAGGAAATGGGTGGCGGACGCTGGGATACATCGAGTCTGATCAGGCGGCTAACCCGAAATTAGGATTTTTGCAAGGTTTTTAAAAAAAAACATGGATTTTTGGCACAGGCGAGCTTTATTGTTATAAATCAATCAGTTATTTTGTATAAATGATAAAAAAGATCAATAAAGTGATCCATATACACTGTTTTTACAGCCATTTATCGAAATTTAACTGGCAATATGATATTTATGACCTATATAGTTACTGTGTTTAAGGTTAAGAACATCTAACCTCTCTCACGATGTCCTCCTTTGGTTATAATTGTCGATTACGACATTATGGCTGGTCTCACGACCAGCCATTTTTTTTGCCTTCGGCCTGCTGCGCTTGCAATAGCCGCGTTGAAAATTCCCACAAGACGCTCGCATACTTTGTATGTATTGCTCACGCCATTGCGGAAATTTCCGCCTTGCTCTTGCGGCGCTCGAGTACATGGACGTACGAGTGCCGGTTGCGCCGGGAGCGCAAACCGGCCTCCGACGACCGAACTTGCTGCGCTTGTATTTTCTGCACAAATTCATCCCTTGTGTGTCGAGAAGGGTTATAAATTTTGTGGGCGTCTCAAGACCCTGGATAGGCGCTGCGCAGTTTCGTGGACGACACCGTTTCTTGTAGGCAGTGCCTAATAGTCGTATGGTAAGGGCTGGTTGTTGAGTACCAATCTGAAGCCGATCGCTGTTGCTCCCGGGGGTAGGGATGCGTGCCTGGAAATGTGTTACCTGGGGTGGTCCTAACCACCTGAAGCTTGGCAATGTGCCAGATCCTGAATGTGGTGCCGGACAGGTTGAAATCATGGTGAACGCCTGTGGCGTCAACTTTGCCGACCTGTTATTGATCTCCGGTCGCTATCAAGTTCGACCTGAACTGCCTTTTGTGCCCGGTATGGAAGTCGCGGGAAGAATTACACGAGTTGGCGAGGGTTGCGAAATGTTCAGTGTTGGCGACAAAGCTGCTGCTTATGTTAAGCACGGTGGATATGCCGACAGGGTCGTTGCTCCTATTGCCCAGGTCGTCAAGATACCTGAATCGATCTCGTTTTCGGCTGCGGCAGCTTTTCCGGTCTCCTATGGATCGGCGGAACTGGCACTTGACCGGGCAGGACTTAGCGCTGGTGAAGTCGTCGTTATTGGTGGTGCGGCCGGCGCCGTCGGGGCGGCTTGCGTGGAACTGGTCAAACATCGTGGCGCGGTGGTGATTGCATGCGTGGGTGACAGTGCCAAGGAAGAAATCGCACGGGCCTGTGGTGCGGATGAAATAGTTTCATCGCGTTCGCATAATCTCAAAACCGATTTGCAGAAGGTCGCTAGCAGGGTGGATGTGATCATCGACCCGATTGGAGGTAGCTTTTTCGAAGAATCACTGCAGATGCTCGGCTATGGCGGTCGAGTCGTTTCGTTAGGTTTTGCTTCGGGCAAAATCCCGAGCATTCGCCTGAACCATTTTCTGGTCAAGCATCAAAGCGTCGTCGGTTCGTCCTTCGGCCTTACCTGTGTCAAAGACCCCGATCTAATTTCGGCAAAATGGCCACAATTGGCTGAAATGCTGGAAGCCGGACAGATCAACCCGAGAGTCAGTCAGATACGACCGTTCGCAGAACTTCCGGCGGCTCTGCAATTACTGAAAGATCGAAAGGTCGCCGGGCGTATTGTTTTAAACTGATTAAGAAGTCTGATTTGAAGTTTGACAAGATGTTGAGGATCTGATTCTTCACTTGACTGGAATGTAAAGTGCTATCGTTATCTGATTTCCATCGACGCTTTGTGTCATATCGTCATGATAGATTTCCAGTGCTGGACGCGCCTTGTCGAGCTTGAGTTTGTGCAGGCGGCAATGACTGGTTAATGCGTGCCAGCCAAGTGGCAGAACACCGGTGTGACCACACAGCGTCATTTTAAAGTAACGCCCACCTTTGAATTCGCGCCTGCGGTAGTTTGATGCAGGCGTCTGCTCGCTTATCGGAATGGCTATCTCAGCCTGATACTGTGAACCGACAGGGTCAAAGTTATGGTACAGGGTCAGAGCCAGCCCGATGCCGCCTCCCGCGGCAGTCTGCAATGCCTCAATTCCCGTTCTGCGTGAGGCCTCAAGCTGGCGCAGGTTTCCGTTGCAGGGAATCGCCCAATAACTGAAATCCTGCAAATCCTCGCTACCGTTAAACTCGACTTGCAAATGGGCTGTAGAGGCATTCATGTAGCCGTTGAGTAGCGCCAGCCCAAGCTCGTAGTCGCGCCCAATCATCGGTTCCATCTTTTTGGCCATGAATCGAAACAGGAAGGGCATGCAGCCGGACATGGTCCAACTCACCACAGTGCTGTTCTCCCTGGATTCGAATTCCCAGTCGACCTGGTTTACTGATTTGAACGGGCGCAGGAACTCTATTTGCTGCCTTATACTGTTGGGGCCGTTAATTTTGAGATGGGTTAGCTTGCCGGCCCCGACAACTTTGCCGTCCCAGCTGTAAGAGCCGCCCTCCGCCTGGTAGTTCTCACTATAGATGATGACAGTGTCAGGCTCGTGCAGCAGCCATGGGCTCCAGGCTGGCCAGGTTTTTAAATCGACAATTGTGGCGAACACCGATTCTCGGGGGGCCGTAATTTCGAGACTGCGTTTTACGCTAAATCTACCATCCAACCGGGCGAGGTAAATCAGTACGCCTAGCAAAAGTGCAGTGATAAAGCCAAGGACTAACCACATGTATCAACTCCGCTGTCAGCGATTTGCCGTTCTTTTTGTGCGTTTATCAACCACAGGAAAAGGGCCGCGGAAATTCCCGCTGAACTGAAAATCATGCACATTACAATAATCTGGTAACGCGCGGCAATCAACGGCGAAGTTCCCGCCAGAATCTGGCCGGTCATCATACCGGGCAGTGACACCAGGCCAACCGCGAGCAACGAATTAGTAATCGGTATCAATGCAGCCTGAAAGGCGATGCTGCGTGCCTTCGCGTAATCGTTGTGATGTCCGAGCTCACTATAAAATCGCTCACCGGCCAGACTGACACTATTCATCGCGTTGGAAAAAATCATACCTGCTAGCGGGATCAGAACTGCCGGTTGATACCAGGGAGCGGCGTGCAGCACACCCTGACTTATCAGGACCAGGTTAAAAATACCGCCTACGGCGATCGCAAACAGACTGCAAGCCAACAGGGTCGAGCGTTTGACGGGCAACGCGCCCAGCGCAATCCAGCTTGCCGCAATTAGCATGAAACTTAGTATGCCTATGATGATCCATTGATTGTTGGCATTAAAGATGAAATCAAGCGCGTAACCGATCAACAGTAGTTGAATCAGCATGCGCAGAATCGCAACGGCCGCGTTTTTGATACTGTGAGCCCAGTAAAAAATGATCACCAGGGTGACCATAACCGGGACAAAGGCGATTGCGATATCAACCAGTGTAATTGCGTACACTAGTAGTCTTTCAATTTGATAGTGACGGGTGCAGAACGTCCCAGTTGGTGTGGGACAAGTGATGTGGCATCCCGACGCAGTCCCCCGCCAACTGGGACGCTCCCTTCGGGCGCGAAGCAAAGCGGCCATTCGCCGTGTTGCGTCTTTTGCCAAGGGATGGGCCATTGGCTGCAAGATGCGCCTTGCGACTGGCCGCTTTGCTTCACGCTGAACCCGTCACTATCAAATTGAAAGACCACTAGTGATAATCATCCCAATACTTTTCGTTGTCCTGATGCGGGATCTCCGGACTCTCGGGATCTTCCTGCTCAAACTCGGCTACGTCAATATGCATATTATTGCGGGCGTTATCTTCGAGAAAACAGAAAATGGTATTGCGTAATGAAATCAGCAATGAATCATCCATTTCAAATTCGAGCTCATCCAGCAATTCGACCACGATTTCGAAACTGAGCTTGTCGAGGGAGTAAATGATATGAACGTCGTGGTCGCCGAAAGGGGCTGCCAGCAGGATTCCGTCAATGTTGATCAGGGCCTCGCAGGCGGCATCGGCCTGAAAGTCTGGGTCGTCGGTTGGTTTCAGGTAAATACGGCGACAACGATAGCTTTCCTCGTTTTCCATTCCAAGAGCCTACGCCCCGGAATTTAGTTTATCAACCAGTTTAGCCATACTGGTGCGAGGCAGGCCGTTGTGGTCGGATGCACAACTGACTTCGCAGAATCCCCGGCTTTCGAGTAACTCGGCAAGCGGTGCTTGCTGGTCATAGCCATGTTCCAGGATCAGGTGCCCGTTGCAAGCCAGATATGAAGGGGCCTGTTTGACGATGATCTGCAAGGCCTCGAGGCCGGAATCTCCCGGGGTAAGCGCGATTTGTGGCTCTGCGGGCAGGTCTCCTCGCTTTAAAAACGGGTGATCTGCGGCGATATAGGGTGGATTTGAAACGATCAGATCAAATTCGAGGCCTGCCGGCAGTTGCTGGTACCAATCAGATTCGATGAACTCCACCTCCGCGTTATGCCGTTTTGCATTTTCACGTGCCAGCAACAGGCATCCGGGATCGACATCGGTGGCGTATACCTGCGCCAGGGGACGTTCTGTCTTGAGGGTGATTGCGATAATGCCAGTACCGGTACCGAGATCACAAACCCGCGTCGGCTGATCCGGCGATATCAGTTCCAGTGCGAGATCGACCAGCAGTTCGGTTTCCGGCCTTGGCACCAATGCAGCCGGCGTTGTCGCAAACTCCAGGGAATAGAATTCACGTATACCCAGCAGGTAGGCGATTGGGGTAGGCAGAATCCGCCTGTGAACCAGTTCCTGATAGCTTTTCCAGCTGGCTGCGCTGAGTCGTTGCTCAGGCCAGCTATAGAGATAACTGCGCGGCTTATCGAGGCAATGAGCCAGTAATAATTCCGCATCCAGACCCGCGCTTTCACTGCAGGCCGAGATACATTCTTTGCCCCAACGGATTGCCGTGTCGATTTGTTCACTCATTGACTATGAACTGGTTCACTATGGAAATCTGTGAAAACACCTATAAGTTACCTGTGTACATCAATATCTCCTCCCCCGAAACTATTGATGATATCACTTGGGGCCACGGACGGCCTTTTTTCTGCCTACTGCGCTCGCAGGAACCACGCGAAAAATAAACCGAAAACGCTCGCATACTTTCACGTATTGCTCACGCTATTCGATTTATTTTTCGCGTGCTTTCTGCTTCGCTCGTAACGGCAGAAATGTGTACTGACAAGGGTGATTTTAGCCTTGCTCTCGCAACCCTGAAGGCGCCCAAAAGCCTTGTTGGGCGTCCTTCGTCTTGCGCACAAAAGGTCTGTCTAGAATTTTTAGTCTAGCGTGGTTTAGCCACGGGACGACAGTGCCCGGAAATTACTGCGAGATTGCGGATGGGGATTACGGTTGGGAATGACGAATTGTCTGTTGGTTAGCTTATTCCGCGGTCGTCGTTGCTGAGGTTGGCAAGTTGTCGGGCCTGATCTTCTTGCCTCAAAGGGTCGACTACCTGTGCGAGGCTACCCTGCATGATTTCATCGAGTTTATAGAGGGTCAAATTGATGCGGTGATCGGTTAGCCGGCCCTGCGGGAAATTGTAGGTGCGGATACGCTCCGAGCGATCACCGCCACCAACCAGCGATTTGCGCTCGGCGGCTTGTTCGGCATCTTGTTTCTGCTTTTCTGCATCGTAGATCCGCGCCTGCAAGAGCGACATCGCGCGCGCCCTGTTTTTGTGTTGTGAGCGTTCGTCCTGGCATTCAACAACGGTTCCGGTCGGGATATGAGTCAGGCGTATCGCAGAATCGGTCTTGTTGACGTGCTGACCGCCAGCGCCAGAGGCGCGGAAGGTGTCGACGCGCAAGTCAGTCGGGTTAATCTCGATCATTTGGACGTCTTCACCCTCCGCAATGATTGCAACGGTCGCGGCGGAAGTGTGCACGCGCCCTTGTGACTCGGTTTCCGGTACGCGTTGCACCCGATGCGCGCCGGATTCGAACTTCAGCTGCGAAAATGCACCATTACCAATAATGCGTGCGATGATCTCTTTGTAGCCACCGTGTTCGCCCTCGTTGCTGTTCAAGACTTCGATTTGCCATTTCTGAGTTTCGGCATAACGGCTGTACATGCGAAAAAGATCGCCCGCGAATATTGCGGCTTCGTCGCCACCGGTGCCCGCACGTATCTCGAGAAATACATTGGCACTGTCATCAGGATCCTTTGGTAACAGCAGTTTTTGCAGCTCGACTTCCAGAATTTCAATCTGCTCGTTGCTTGTGGCGATTTCCTCTTCGGCCAACTCTTTGATTTCGGCATCGTCCTCGTCCAGCATTTCGCGCGCCGATGCCAGCGCCTGTTGCGCTTGCTGGTAGAGGGTGAAATTTTTTACCAGTTCTTCAAGTTGCGCATACTCCATCGACAGGGTGCGAAATCGATCCTGATCGTTGATGACTTCGATATCGGAGAGTAACCCGGCGATTTCTTCATGCCTGGCGCAAAGTGCCTCAAGCTTGTGTATCAGCGATTCTTTCATAGGCTTAGTGCGAGTCGGGGGTAATCAGCGATTTGAGTAAGCGGATGCGTTCCTGGTCGTCGTTCTGCAGGGCTTTGCGCATCTCGATAGTGGGTTTGTGCAGTAATTTGTTGGTTATTTCACTGGCGAGACGCTGCATCGTCTGTTCCGGATCGGAGGACTGCTTTAACTGTGCAAGAGCCTTTTCGACGGCCTGTTGTTTTATCAATTCGGCGCCATCACGCAACTGCCGGATCTGATCTGAGGACTGGTGGGTCTTAAGCCATTGCTCGAACAGTGTGACTTCGAGATTGATTATTTCCTGCGCGGCCTCTGCGGCCAGTTCGCGTCCACGTAAATTTTCATCGACCACGGTCTTCAGGTCGTCAACCGTATACAGGTAAATATCCTGCAGCTCTCCGACCTCCTGCTCAATGTCGCGCGGCACAGCAAGGTCGACCATGAAAATCGGCCGATGCTTGCGCAGTTTCAGGGCTGACTCGGTTGCACCCTTGCCGAGAATCGGCAATTGACTCGCGGTCGAGGAAATAACGATGTCCGCGCCCACCAATTGCTCCGGTACGGCATTGATCTGGACCGCGCTGGCACCGATCTGTTCGGCGAGCGCTTCGGCGCGTTCAACGCTGCGATTGGCGATCGTCATCGAGCCAATTTGCTGGCTTTTCAAATGTCTTGCAACCAGTTCGATGGTTTCCCCGGCACCGATCAGGAGTGCATGCAGTTCATCGAGGTTGCCGAAGATCTGCTTGGACAGACTGACTGCGGCAAACGCTACGGAGACCGGGTTGGAACCGATCTCGGTATCGGTACGCACTCGTTTGGCCACGCTGAAAGAATGTTGGAACAATCGATCCAGAATCGAGCTGACGGCTTTGCCATTACGCGCCTGGTCAAAAGAATTCTTTAATTGCCCCAGTATTTGTGGCTCTCCGAGTACCATTGAATCGAGCCCGGAGGCGACGCGAAACAAATGGCGCGCGACTTCCTGGTCACTATGCAGATAGATATAGGGTGAAAGACCATGGTCGTTGATACCATGATGGGTCGCCAGCCAGTTGGTGATGATGTCGCTGCAATCCGACGAGGCGTCGCAATAAATCTCAGTGCGATTGCAGGTCGAAATGATGACGGATTCATTAACCGCGGGAATGCCTTGCAATTCATGCAAAGCATGGCTCATTTGCTCCGGTGCAAATGCGACTTTCTCTCGTATATCAACCGGGGCGGTTAAATGATTGATGCCAAGCGACAATAAGGCCATGTTCAGGGAAGGTTTCGTGCCAACAGGAGATTTTCGGGCATAAGTCCACCAAATACAACATCCACGGAACAATTCGGGGTAAATACAATCCTATAATGAGATGCTACACTCCTAATATTGCAAACTCCGGATTCCGAATTGATTTTTTCGAACGCCTTATATCGCCTCGTTTTTATCTCTTTCAGCCTGCTGCTGTCGGCCTGTGCGACCCTGTCACAGTCGCCATCACAAGCACCGACCTTAGTCGAACAGCAACAGAGCAGGATCAATAACCTGGGCATGCAACAGGATGTGGTTGCGGATGCCAGTTACGCGCTGATGGTGGCAGAGATCGCCTTGCACCGAGGCGATACTGAACTTGCGATCAAGCACTATCTGGATGTCGTCAGGACGCAGGACAATCCGGATATTGCCGAGAGAGCTGTATGGGTCGCCGCCTACGGGAAAGATCTCGAAGCCGCGGTCGAGGCGGCCGAACGCTGGATTGAACTCGATCCGAAGCGGGTCGAGGCGCGCCAGGTAATAGCGATGATTTTAATCCGTCAGGACAAGGCTGAGGAAGCATTTGCTTATCTCGATGACCTTATCCGGAGCAGTGATCTTGAGGATGAGAAGTTATTTCCACCCTTGCTCGGATTACTGGCGCGCGAGAAAAACACCGATACGACTCTCGCGGTTACTCAGCGCCTGGCCAACAATCATCCCGAGCGAACCTATGCTCAGTATCTGCATGGCATCCTGGCCGCACAGAACGGGCGTGCGCAAGAAGCGCTCGAGTATCTAGACCGTTCGCTTGCCCTGGGTGAGATCGAGGGCGTGCATGCCGCGCGTGCCAAGATATTGCTCAGACTCGGTAGATCCGGTGAGGCCGTGTTGAGCTTGCAGAAAGCAGTTGAAAACAAGCCGGAAGACCAGGGTCTGCGGCTGACCTATGCACGCTTGCTGGTCGATATCAAAGAGTATGAAAAGGCGCGAGTTGAATTTGAAAAGTTGCACCAGGCTTCACCGGATGATGTCGAGCTGCTCTACACACTAGGCTTGTTGTCACTCGAATCACAGCGCCTCGACGATGCAGAAAAATACATGATGATGCTGGTCAGGCTAAACCAGCGCGAAGGCGAGGCACAGTATTACCTCGGTCGTATCTACGAAAATAAAAAGCAATACGATGTCGCGATTGACTGGTATCAGCAAGTGCATGTCGGTGACTATAAATTTGATGCGCAGTTACGGGTTGCCGATATGCTCGGCATATCGGGACGTACCGATGAAGCCATAGAACACCTCGACGGGATGCTCAAGGGTAGTCAGTCGGACGGATCACTGGTGCGGATTTATATCGCCAAAGGTGAGTTGCTGCGCGTTGCAAGACGTTATGAACAGGCTCTCGGTGTTTTCAATACCGCGCTTGATATAGTTCCGGGTAATAGTGACCTGCTCTACGCGCGTGCGCTGGTAGCTGAAAAACTGGGTCGTATTGACATGCTCGAATCAGACATCAAGACCATTCTGAAAACCGAACCGGATAATGCGCACGCACTCAATGCGTTGGGATTTACCCTGGCGGATCAAACTGAACGCTATGAAGAGGCTTACGACTACCTCAAACGTGCAATCGAAATCATGCCTGACGATGCCGCCGTTATCGATAGCTGGGGCTGGATCCACTATCGTATAGGTGATTATGAAAAGGCGATCAGTTTGCTTCGTAAGGCGTTATCGCGATTCGACGATGTCGAAATTGCCGCACACCTGGGAGAGGTGTTGTGGGTGAGTGGCCGCCACAAGGAAGCTCAGGTCATCTGGCAAAAAGCGCTTAAAAAGTCCCCCGATGATCCCGTGCTGCAGAAAGTTATGCAGCGCTTTGTTCCCTGATAGTCCCTTACGACTTGATACGAGTCCTTTTCTTTGCCTTCACAGTGCTTGCCACTGTCGGTTGCAGTCAGCTAGGCGTCATAACCGACAGGGAAGCCGCAGAACGGCTTTGGGATGATCAGCAGCAGGCCTTGCAAGCGGTCAATGACTGGGATATTTATGGCCGGGCTTTTATCAAAGTCGATAGGCAGGCTTATAACATCAGCCTGCGCTGGCAACGTGCGGCGGAGCGATTCTTGATGATGCTGGAGGCACCATTTGGCCAGGGGATGATCCGCGTCGAGGCATACGGTGACGGCCCCTACCGCCTGCAACTGCCAGGTGGGCAGGTTTTTACCAGGGATACTCCGGAAATTTTGTTCAAGGATGTGATCGGATGGTCATTACCGGTCACCGGGCTGACCTACTGGATTCGCGGCCTGCCGCGACCGCAAAGCAGCTATCGTCATCGTATTGATCAAAGCGGGCGTATGCGCTCGATCACCCAGGATGGCTGGATGATTGATTACCGGGGATATTTTCCACAACAGGAGCAAGCTCAATTACCGCGCAAAATTATTCTGACCCGAGGTCAGCTGACGTTAAAGTTGGTTATCGAACACTGGCAGCGAGCTGAACTGGACGATACGCCGTCCGACCTGTTTCCCGATTTTAACTAGTATGACCAGATCACTTTCATTTTGCTCGCCCGCCAAACTCAATCTCATACTGCACATCACGGGCCGCCGAGACGACGGCTACCATTTACTGGAAACCGTGTTTCAATTCATCGATCTTTATGATGCCCTGGAATTTAGCCTGACAGAGGAGAACGACCTCGTGCGCTTGCCTGGTAACTCTCCAGTCGTACCCGCGAACGATATCCTGCTGACCACGGCAAGACTACTGCAGTCACGCTTCGGGGTTAGCCAGGGGATCAGGATAGACATAGACAAGCGTATCCCGATTGGTGGTGGACTGGGTGGGGGAAGTTCGAATGCCGCAACCTGCCTGCTGGCCTTGAATCGGCTTTGGGGACTGGATTTATCACTGCAACAACTGGCCGAGATCGGGCTTGAATTGGGTGCGGATGTGCCCATTTTTATCTATGGCCGGGCTGCCTGGGCCAGCGGGATCGGTGAAGAGCTGGAGTCGATTGAACCGGAGGAACCGATTTATCTTCTGATCGACCCGAAAATTGCGGTTCCAACCGCGCAAATTTTTGCCGCACAAGAATTGACACGCAACAGTGATCCCCTCACAATACGCGCCTTTCTGCGCGGCGAGGGCACAAATGTGTGCGAACCGGTGGTACGAAAACTGTATCCACAGGTGGGTCAGGCGATCGACTGGTTAAGCCAGTACGGGGCTGCGCGAATGTCGGGTACCGGCGCTTGTATATTCGCCCCGTTCGATAGCCATCGGCAGGCAGAAGTTGTAAAATCGCGGGTTCCGACGCGGTGGGCTGCGTACATTGTCAAGGCAATGAATCGTAACCCGGTACACCAGCAACTGGGTTTGCTGGTCTGAAGAGAATTATTGGGCCGTCGCCAAGTGGTAAGGCACCAGGTTTTGATCCTGGCATTCGTTGGTTCGAGTCCAGCCGGCCCAGCCATTTTCTAGAACACAGGCCGAGTTAGTACAGAACGTACTATCCGGCCATGGTTCTGAAGATTTTTAGCAACACGAGAGAGCCCGATGGTTGGCAGCGTAGCCACGAATGACTTAATGGTCTTCACCGGGAATGCTAATCCCGAATTAGCCCGAAAAATTGTTCAATACCTCGATATTCCCATGGGAATTGCGTCGGTCGGTGTGTTCAGTGATGGCGAGATTTCGGTCGAGATTGGCGAAAACGTGCGCGGCAAGGACGTGTTTATCATCCAGCCGACCTGTGTCCCCACCAACGACAACCTGATGGAGTTGATGGTGATGATAGACGCGATCAGTCGTGCGTCGTCGGACCGGGTAACTGCCGTTATTCCGTATTACGGGTATGCGCGCCAGGATCGCCGGGTGCGTTCGCAACGGGTGCCGATTACAGCCAAGGTGGTTGCGAACATGATTACCAGTGTCGGTGCGGACCGGGTGTTGACGGTCGATTTACACGCCGACCAGATCCAGGGTTTTTTCGAATGCCCGGTGGACAATGTTTACGCGTCGCCAATATTGATGGGTGACATCTGGAAGAAGAAGTACCCGGATATGATCGTGGTTTCACCTGACGTCGGCGGTGTGGTGCGAGCAAGAGCGATCGCGAAGCAGCTGGACGATGCCGACCTCGCAATCATCGACAAACGTCGTCCGCAAGCTAACCAGGCGCAGGTGATGAATATTATCGGTGAAGTCGAAGGCAAAACCTGTATTATCGTCGACGACATGGTGGATACCGCCGGCACTTTGTGCAAAGCGGCGGACGCGCTCAAAGATCATGGTGCTAAAGGTGTGTTTGCCTATTGTACCCACCCGGTATTGTCGGGGGATGCAATTGAGAATGTAGAGAATTCCACCATGGATGAAATGGTGGTAACAGATACCATACCGCTCTCGAAAGAGGCGGCGGCATGTACCCGAATTCGCCAGGTATCGGTGGCAGGATTGCTGGCCGAGACGATTCACCGCATCCATGCCGAAGAATCGGTCAGTTCGTTGTACATGGACTGACAGGCGCGCCTTTTTCGACACCAACAGTGGCGGAAAACGCATGTCTTGCCGTGTAAACGGCTTTTAGTCCCTGTCTGGTCGCAAGGCAGGTTTCCGTCGAAAGGCGGTTTTTTTATATTTGGAGTATAGCAATGTCAGACAATATTCATCTGGATGCTGAACCGCGCTCTGACTCGGGGAAAGGTGCGAGCCGCCGCCTGAGACACCAGGGCCTGGTACCAGCAATCGTATATGGCGGGGATAATGACCCCGTGCAAATCAGTATCGCGCACAACAAGTTCATGCATGAACTCGAACACGAAACCATTTATACCCAGGTTGTCGATCTGCGAGTTGGTGACGTTACCGAGGAAGTCATTCTGCGTGATCTGCAGCGCCACCCTTACAAGAACAAAATCATGCACGCTGATTTTTTTCGTATCGACAAGAATACGCCAATCAAGATAGTGGTTCCGATTCACGTTAACAACGCTGAAGAATGCGTCGGTGTGAAAATGGATGGTGGCATGATGACTCAGTTGGTAACGGAGATCGAAATTATCGCTTTGCCGAAAGATCTGCCTGAATTCCTCGAGCTCGATGCGGAAAATCTGCATCTCGGTGAAACCCTGCATCTGTCCGATATCAAGATGCCGGAAGGCGTCGAGATGACGGCCATGCTGAACATCGAAGAAACCGAACATGATGATCATGATCTTGGCGTCCTGTCGGTGGTCAAGACGCGTGAAGAAGTGATCGAAGACGAAGCGCCTGAAGCACCCGAAGGTGAAGAAGTTGAAGCAGGTGAAGAAGGCGAAACGGCCGAAGGCGACTCTGCTGGAGACGCCGGTGACGAGGACCCGGCCAGCTAGGATGACATGGCTGCGCTCACCGCAGATATTCGTTTGATCGTCGGCCTCGGTAACCCCGGGGCCGATTACGTTGAAACGCGGCACAACGCCGGGTTCTGGCTGGTCGACATGATTACGGCTGATCTGGGGCTTAACTTTCGTTTCGAAAAGCGTTACAACGCCGATGAATGCAAATTCAAGTCGGCCGGCAAAGATATCTATTTGCTCAAACCCCAGACTTTCATGAACCGCAGTGGTCAGGCGGTGGCGTTGCTGGCGCGCTACTACAAGATTACGCCCGAACAGATTCTGGTCATTCACGATGAACTCGATCTGCCGGCGGGCACCAACCGCATCAAGCAGGCAGGTGGTCACGGGGGGCACAACGGTTTACGCGACATCGTCAATCATCTTGGCAGCCGCGAGTTTTTTCGTATTCGGGTTGGCATTGGGCATCCAGGTGATGCCAAACAGGTGATCAACTACGTTTTGCACAGACCTTCGCAGGCTGATTTAAACGCTATCGAAACGGCAAGCCGCGATACGCTCGCAGTCATGCCACTCGTATATGAGGGACGCATCGATAAGGCGATGCAAGCCCTGCATACCTGAAAAACAAGGCAAGGGTAATATTTATGGGATTCAAATGTGGCATTGTCGGTTTGCCCAACGTCGGTAAGTCGACACTGTTCAACTCATTAACCAAAGCGGGAATCGCCGCGGAAAATTATCCGTTTTGCACCATCGACCCGAATGTCGGTGTGGTCGAAGTCCCCGACCCTCGACTGCAGCAACTCGGCGATATTGTTAAGCCGAAAAAAATCATTCCGACGACGATGGAATTCGTCGACATCGCCGGACTGGTCGCGGGCGCATCTAAAGGCGAGGGCCTGGGCAATCAATTTCTCGGGCACATTCGTGAAACCGATGCGATCGCACAGGTGGTGCGTTGTTTTGAAGACGACGATATCGTGCACGTCAACAATACGATCGATCCCCTCAACGATATCGAAACGATTAACACCGAGTTGTTGTTGGCCGACATGGAGTCGATCGCGCGCCAGACCGAGCGTGCTGCGAAACTGGCCAAGTCGAATGAAAAAGAAGCCAAGGCCAAATATGAATTCCTGGCTGCGGTGCAGGCGCATATCGAGGCGGGTAACAGTGCACGCAAATTCGAGCCACAGGATCATCAGCGCAGATGGATGAAGGAACTACACCTGATTACCGCCAAGCCGGTGCTTTACATCGCCAATGTCTCCGAGGATGGTTTCGAAAACAATCCGCACCTGAACGCGGTAACCGACCTTGCAGCCGCTGAAGGTGCCGAGGTGGTCGCCGTTTGCGCTGCCATCGAGGCCGATATTGCTGAACTCGACGCCGAGGAAGCGGCCGAGTTTCTGCAGGAAATGGGGCTCGACGAACCGGGTCTCGATCGCGTTATTCACACGGGTTACAAGCTGTTAAACCTGCAGACTTATTTTACTGCGGGCCCCCAGGAAGTCCGCGCCTGGACGATCAGCGTGGGTGATACAGCGCCGCGGGCTGCCGGTAAGATCCACACCGATTTTGAAAAGGGTTTTATCCGCGCTGAAGTGGTTGCACTCGATGACTTTATTGCCGGCAACGGCGAACAGGGTGCCAAAGACGCCGGCAAGTGGCGACTCGAAGGCAAGGACTACGTCATGCATGAAGCCGACGTGGTGCATTTTCGTTTCAACGTTTAGGGGTGCATATTTCCCACCACCCTTTCTACTTTGGTATCTCGGCCGTCTGGTGATCAACGGTGATGAGAAATGCGGGTTATGCCCGCGCTTGACAGCACGCGGTGTTCAAGCGAAAATCGCGCGCTCCTCACGGTCGGGCAAGCCGACCACGAAAATACAATGGCTACGTAGCTCAGTTGGTTAGAGCACATCACTCATAATGATGGGGTCCCCTGTTCAAATCAGGGCGTAGCCACCATTTTATTTAATATAAATCAACAGCTTACCAAGGAATCTTAATTTATATTGGCGATGATTTTATTTTTGGGTCGGCTATGGGTCGGTTCTTGAAGGGTTCTCCATAGATTTGTCGTTTGAATCGGGGTTCAATCAAGCCTGTCCAGACTATTTTTCATTAAGGTAAGAGGTTGAGATGCGAACAGTAGGTGAAATCATGACCCCGGTTGTCCAGGCAATCCATCAAGATAAGTCGATCCTCGAAACCGAGGGGGTATTCGTTACCCAGAGTATTAGCGGGGCACCCATCATGGACGATTTAGGTACCATAGTAGGGTTTGTGTCAAAAACCGATATCATCCGTTTTGACTCCACCGGGGAAGACCCAGCCTATGCGAGAGTGAGCGAAATAGCGACCCCGAAGGTTGTTGCTATAAATATTACGCTGCCGATTAACGAGGCCGCTCAGAAAATGCTTCAGCATCACATACACCACCTTGTTGTGATGGAAGGAGAATCCATGGTGGGAGTGCTCTCAGCTTTCGACTATGTCCGGCTTGCAGCTGAATATCTACCTACAGAAGGGTAAGCAGAGAGAGTAGGTAATAACGAGAGGGTGTGATTACTGGGCTTTCAATTTCACCCGCACAAATTGAGGAAGACCCTAATAATTGACCACCCGCACCTGGGCAAATTGTCTATGGCCCTCAGCTGAGCCGTGAAAGCCATATCCACTTTGTTTTGCACCAACCCAGGGTGCCCCCTGACCTCCACCAACGCCCTGGTTAATGCCAATCATGCCGGCCTCCAGTTGTGCTGCTACCGCTTCGGCACCTCTGCCACCGAATACAACGGCCCCCAGACCGTAATTTGAATTATTGGCTTTGCTGATGGCCTCGTTAATATCAGTGTATCGGCTCATACAAACGACTGGGCCAAAGGTTTCTTCCTGTTCAACACGCATATCTTCAGTGACATCGGCAAGCACCGTGGGATTGATGTAGGGCTCTGCGTTGACAGCACTGCCA
>JAAESG010000419.1 GCA_024229615.1 Gammaproteobacteria bacterium
GAAGAAGTCGGCCCACAGGAATTCGGCGAAGGCATGGGGTGTGAGTGGCGAATTGTTGTCAGGCTGCTACTGGCAACTGATATAACCCGCGGCAATGAGATTTCCACCGGAATTGGTCGAGATTAGTGCGTCGGATGATGATTTCGCCGCTGGTTTCTGATGGTGTATTGCCGTCGAGTGAAGTGTGCACACGGTGAGAGTTGTAATAATGCCGAATTTTTTCAGCTTCTGCTCCAGGTCGCTGGCGTTCCAGAAGAGTGCATGGTCAAGATATTCAAGTCGATTGGTCCCGATCAGGCGTTCGACGAAGTGATGCGATAACGGTACATAAGGAATGGATTTAATCTCTTTCTAGTGCCGAGAGATTTGGCGCGCGTCGCCGCGAACGATGAATAACCAAGAGCTGTAGATGTGCGAGGAGTACCAGCAGATCTTTCATGGTAGAGCAGGGTAGGGAAGGGTAAGGAAAGTTGCCCTTAGGAATAAGACTGTTGAACTTGATTTTTTCAGGTAATAGTTAGTAATTCGCCTAGGACAGGCCCTGGAAGAGTGGAAACCGGAAGCCTTTCGCTTCGGTATTGGCTGCTGTCATGTCAACCCCCTTGGGCTCGTCATCGTTGTAAAGCCTTCGTTAAGATTTCCTGCGCCGACCACTCGACCGTTCAAAATCTGAGTCATACAAATGCTGGGTCACATTCAATTACACCGAATGCTGAGAATCGCTGCCGTGAGCAAGTTCGAGCCTATTCTTTGTGGTAGACACGTTGGATGAAAACGAAGATCAACGCCGTGGTCCAACCGAAAACAATCACCCCGTTTGCAGCCTGGATGGACGCCAGTATTCGCCAATTCCCAGTGAGCACGACATCGCCATATCCCAGCGTCGTAAATGTCACCATCGAGAAATAGAAAGCGGTTTCCAAGTCCGGGAGCGTTGTGATCAGCGGGTTAAACAGGTAGAGCAAGGCCCACACCGAGGCCTCGATGACGATGGCCAGAAACATCCATGCGGTAAGCCCAGAGACCAGGGCAGCCTTCATCAGTTGGCCTCTGGAACGACCGAAGCGGGACAGACGCCATCCCGCCGCCTCCATCCCACTCACCATGAATATGGCATGGATCATCGTGGTCAGGATCATCATGCCCAAACCGACGGCGATATCATTCAGCATCTGCTGCAATCTCCCTATGATCGGTCGGGCTGATGCTAGGTAGCAGGTCCTGGCCAGTGCCGCCGTCCTGCTGGGCGATGCCCACCGCGAAGAGCCTCGCCACGGGTTCGAGCAACTGTGTTAGCCGGTCATACATCGACGCCGGTTCTCAGTGAAGCGAGGGGTACTGGTCGGTCGATGTTCATCATTGTTTTCTCATTGCCGGATCTCCCGGCCACCCTGGCTCAAAAGCGGGGCTCATGCCATCGCGCCCAGTTGACGCCCTCGGCGAGCTGCGCATAACCGATCGCGGCCTCGGACAGGCCCCGGTAGCTGCCGAGCAGCCGGTAAAGGTTGCTGTAATCCTCTGCGTGCAGCGCATCCTTACCCGTCAGCGCAAAGGTCTCCTGGATGCTAGCCTCAAGCCTGGCAAGGCGCTCCGTCAGCCGATTGCGCACGTCGGCGCTCGGCTCGATGTACTGGGTCGGATCGTCGGCCCGGCGCTTCAGGCGTGCATCGATGACCTGATGCCAGGACTGCAGGTCGTCGCGCAAGCGCTCGCGCACCAGC
>JAAESG010000420.1 GCA_024229615.1 Gammaproteobacteria bacterium
CAACCGGCATTCGGGCCACTGGAGAACCTGCAGATAAAAGAACCGAATCGCATTCAGGTATAAGCGGCAGGATGCGGCAGCGAGTTTACGCTCCTTGACCAGGTACAGAATCCAGTTCTGCAAATCCTCCTGGCTCAACCGATCGGGTGATCGGTGGTAGTGTCGGGACAGTAAACTAACCGCGTTCAGGTAACTTTGTTGCGTGCGCGGTGAGTGGCCTCGCAAATGCATTTGGTCGAGCATGGCTTCGCGTAATGGGTGCATGGAATGTCTCCTGTGTGGTTGCACGTAGGGACATCCAAGTGTGCGCCTGTTTTAACAGGCGACGATAGAGTCAGTCGGGGTTCTAAAAGCTACCGCGTAGCGGTTGAGTTCAACAGCCTAATTAAAAGGTCTTCGACCTTTAATAGTTATTAGCGGGTTGACCTGATAACTAGGGGAGGTGAAGTTGGGTTTTTTAAAGTTCTTGATTTGCATATAAAAAGTGGGGGTTCCTTTTCTTTAGATTCCGTTATTGGGTTTTTGACCTGATAATACCCTTGAATTTTGGTGCCAGGTTGTTAGGGTGGTCGGGAATAGTTTAACGAAAGGATTCGTACTATGGCTACCGTTTCCCGCAAGTCTTCTCCATTCCTTGATTCGATTTCCGATTTTATGGCTGTGCGCCGTTATAGCAAACGCACGATAAAGTCATACATTTACTGGATTCGATATTTTATCGTGTTTCACGATATGCGTCATCCTGCAGAAATGGGTGCCCTGGAGGTGGAGCAATTCCTGACGTATCTCGCCGTTCAGCAAGCCGTGTCTATTGCAACCCAGAAAATCGCATTGAACGCCGTGGCTTTTTTGTATAACCGGGTTCTGCAACAACCGTTTGGCAATCTGGGGGAATTCAATCGAGCGCGCAGGCAAGCCAAACTTCCAGTGGTGTTGAGCCGCCTGGAGGTGGCGCGTTTATTGCAGCATATTACCGGAACGCCTTATCTGGTGGCTTCTTTGCTGTATGGATCAGGCTTACGCCGCTCTGAAGCAGTGCGTTTGCGTATAAAAGATATCGACTTTGATCATCATCAACTGCAGATCTGGAATGGAAAGGGTTTTCATTCCCGCCTTACGACCCTCGCGCCAGAGCTCGTTTCAGCGCTGCAAATTCAGATCGAGCAAGTTCGCATGCAACTCAAGGCAGACAGTCAGCACCCTCACTACGCCGGAGTATGGATGCCGGACGCACTCGCTCGCAAATATCGGGAAGCAGGTAGGACAGTCGGTTGGCAGTATCTGTTTCCCGCCGCGAGGCTTGCCGTCGACCCGGAAAGTGGGTTGTTGCGGCGTCATCACTTGGATGAATCCAATATCAATCGATCACTCAGGCGAGCTGCGCAACAGGCAAAAATCGATAAACAGGTGACCTGCCACACGCTACGTCATTCCTTTGCGACGCATTTACTCGAATCGGGGGCTGACATCCGTACAGTGCAGGAGCAACTTGGCCATCAGGATGTCAAGACCACCGAGATTTATACACACGTTCTCAAGCGTGGTGCGCGTGGCGTGCGCAGCCCGTTGAGCGATTTGAATAAAACGTGATCGATTGGCGCTGCATCGCTATAATCCGGCCTTTGATTTTGAACGAGATATGTTATGGCTGAAGAACCACTGGTAGTCGAAACCGGCGTGCATGCACCGGATGCCTGCGTCATCTGGCTGCATGGACTGGGCGCCGACGGTCACGACTTCGAGCCCATCGTTCCCGAGCTGCGCCTCGACCCTGGTTTCAACATCCGCTTTGTCTTTCCACATGCACCGATGATGCCGGTGACCATCAACCAGGGCTTTGTCATGCGCGCCTGGTATGACATTCGTTCCGCAGACATCGATGCCGAGCCGGACGAAAAAGGCATTCGTGCGTCGTCGGCATTGCTATGCGATTTGATCGATGGCGAGATCGCCGCCGGGATAGCGCCGGAAAAAATCGTACTCGCCGGGTTTTCACAAGGCGGTGCTATCGTGTTACAGGCCGGCTTGCGCTATGAAAAGCAGCTCGCGGGTATCATGGCGCTTTCGACTTACCTGCCGCTGGCTGATTGCCTGGGGAATGAAAAATCGGAAGCCAATGGCAACACGCCTATTTTCCTCGCCCATGGCTCGGCTGATCCGGTGGTGCCGGTGGACCTTGCCTATCTCTCGCAAAAGGTGCTTGAGCGTGAGGGTTATAGCGTTGAATGGCACGAGTACCAGGGCATGGCGCACGGCGTTTCGGAACAGGAAATCTTCCATCTCGGCGAGTGGCTGGAAAAAGTCCTAATGTGACGTCAAGCCCGCTTAAGCGGGCTTGACTCTTCAAACGATCATCCAGCCCTCTGGTGAGAAATGTGGGCTAGTTTTTGATTCTTGTGCGCGCGGCGTTGACCTGGAACAACACTTGTTCGGGCGCGGTGCCCCCGGTGATATTACGCGCGTTGAGCGAGCCTTCGAGCGTCAACACCTCGAATACGTCTTCTTCGACTCGGGCGTCGAATTTTTTCAACTCCTCAAGCGTGCAAGCGCTCAAGTCCTTATTCTGTTCGATAGCGAAAGCGACCGCCTGACCCACCACTTCGTGCGCATCGCGGAAGGCGGTCCCTTTCTTTACCAGGTAATCGGCCAGGTCGGTCGCGGTGGCATATCCCTGTTGCGCGGACTGATACATCTTTTCCTTGTTCACGTTAAGCGCTGGCACCATGTCAGAGAAGGCGAGCAGCGAATTGATCAGGGTGTCCAGCGTATCGAACAACGGTTCCTTGTCTTCCTGGTTATCCTTGTTATACGACAATGGCTGAGCCTTCATCAGCATCAGCAGGTTGATCAGGTTTCCACTGACGCGACCGGCCTTGCCGCGCACCAGTTCCGGCACATCCGGGTTTTTCTTTTGCGGCATGATCGACGATCCGGTGCAATAGCGGTCCGGCAAACGGATGAAATCGAACTGGGCACTCGACCACAGCACGAGTTCTTCGGCCATGCGCGATAAATGAGTCATGCAGATCGCCGCCGCCGCGCAGAACTCGATTGCAAAATCGCGATCGCTGACCGCATCGATCGAATTACGACAGGGGATATCGAAGCCGAGTATTTCGGCAGTGAACTCCCGATCAAGCTCGTACGAAGTGCCGGCCAGCGCGGCGGCACCGAGCGGCATCTGGTTCATGCGCGCGGCACAGTCGCCCAATCGTCCGTGATCGCGTTCGAGCATTTCGAACCAGGCCAGCATGTGGTGTCCGAAACTGACCGGTTGCGCCACCTGCAAGTGGGTGAAGCCGGGCAAAATGGTCTCCGCCTCGCGCTCGGCCAGGTCGAGCAGCCCGTTTTGAAAACTGCGGATTCCGGCCATGCAAACAGTGATCTGCTCGCGCAGGTAAAGCCGGATGTCGGTCGCGATCTGGTCATTGCGCGAGCGCCCGGTGTGCAATTTTTTGCCGGCATCGCCAATCAGTTCGGTCAGGCGCGCCTCGATGTTCATATGTACGTCTTCGAGGGCAACCGACCAGGTGAACTTACCCGCCTCGATTTCTTCTCTAATCTGCTGCAGGCCATATTTGATCGAGGTGAGTTCATCGCTGTTGAGCACGCCAATGTGCTTGAGCATCATCGCGTGCGCCCGCGAGCCCTCGATATCGGCCTGTGCGAGTCGCTGGTCGAAGCCGACCGATGCGGTGAAAGCCTGTACGAATTCATCGGTGGGTTCGTTGAAGCGCCCGCCCCACATGCGGGAATCGTCTTTACTCATTTTTTCCGCTCTGTCGGCTGTGTTATTCGTGCGTAATAGTAAGGCACATTGCGCGGTATATTGTTGTATGCTTGCAGTGCTCGAAGGACAAATCAACTCTTTATGCCAGATAATACGGAAAAAAGTATAACCGGCACCGAAAACTCGACCTACCTACCCGATTTCTGCGATGGGGATGTGTTTCTGCGCCTGTTGCTGGTGGTCGAATTGATCGCCATCGTGTTTGCGCTGGTCAGCTTCGGTGGTGGCAGCCTGTTCGTTCATATCGCGCTGATTTCGGTCACCATGCTCTGGGTCGGCCTGACCACGGCTGCTCTGCTGTGCCTGATCAAGCGCCAGGATTGGCTCGGCAATGACATACGCACCACCGTCATCGCGATAATGGTGGTGTTGGCGATGACCCTGCTGGTCAGCTTTATGAGCCTCGGCCTCGGCAGCATGATGCGCTTCGGTCCAACCGCACAGGATGTGGGCTTCACACTGATGCGCAATCTCGCTATCGCGGTGATTCTGATTGGGCTTGCGCTACGTTATTTTTACTTGCATCACGAGTCTGAAGTGCACCTGCAGGTCCAGGCCCAGGCGCGTTTGCAGGCTTTGCAGGCACGCATCCGCCCGCATTTTCTTTTCAACAGTATGAACACCATCGCCAGCCTCACCCATGATCAGCCGGCACTCGCAGAACAGGCGATCGAAAATCTTTCGGATCTGTTTCGCGCCAGTCTCGCGGCCGAGTCGAGCATCTCACTGCAACAGGAACTCGAACTCACCCACAGTTATATAGACCTCGAAGCCCTGCGTCTTGGCGAACGCCTTGAGGTCGACTGGGAAATGCCCGAGCAGGAGCCTTCTCTATTCCTGCCGGCGTTGACCCTGCAGCCGCTGGTCGAGAACGCGATCTACCATGGCATCGAACCCTTGCCCGCCGGTGGCAAAATTGAGATTGCGGTAGAGCAGACAGGTGCTAACATCGTGATATCGATATCCAACCCCCTGATACAGGAACAGCCGGATAAACAGCGCAAGGGAAATCGCATGGCGATAGAGAATATTCACGAGCGTCTGGCGCTGGCCTTCGGTGGTGCGGCTTCAATGGAGCTACTGGAAAGCGAGACGCGCTATACTGTAAAACTAACTATTCCGACGACGGAGGCTGTGTGAAGATACTGATTGTCGACGATGAGAAACCGGCGCGCGATCGTCTGGCGCGCATGGTGGGCGAATTGGCAACACACGAACTGGTGGGCGAAGCGGTCAACGGGCTGGAAGCGCTCGGTATGGCGCAAGGCCTGGAACCCGATATCGTGTTGATGGATATTCGCATGCCGGGTATGGATGGCATCGAGGCAGCGCGTCATATCGCCAAACTCGATGAACCGCCTGCGGTCATCTTTACAACCGCGTTTTCAGATCATGCGTTGGAAGCCTTCGAGACTCATGCTGTCGATTATCTGCTCAAACCGGTCAAGCAGGATCGTCTGCAGGCTGCGTTGGACGCCGCCATTCGGCCCACGCGTGCGCAGGCCAGCAAGAGCGGCGATGTGCTGTCCGAACTCGAGCCGCGCCAGCATATCTGCGCGCGGGTGCGCGGCAGTCTGGTGCTGGTGCCGATCGAAGATATCTATTATTTCCACGCCGAGCAAAAATATGTCACGGTGCGCCATAACGAGGGTGAAGTCTTGATCGAAGATGCGCTCAAGTCGCTGGAAACAGAATTTGGAGATCGTTTTTACCGCATTCACCGCAACGCGCTGGTCAGCCTGTCGCGCCTGGGTGGAATGCTCTCCGAAAACGATGGCCACCAGGTCACCTTTCGCGATATCGAGGATACGCTCGAGATCAGCCGCCGGCATTTACCCGGGGTCAGAAAAATAATCAGGAATCTGTAACCGGTATGACTTCAGATCGAAATGAACTGCGCATCGCGACCCGTGGCAGCCCGCTTGCGCTTTGGCAGGCAGAACATGTCTCCGCGCGGCTGGAAGCATTGCATCCTCATCTCAAGGTGTCCTTGCTGACGATGAAAACACGGGGTGACAAGCTGCTCGATGCGCCACTCGCCAAGGTGGGTGGCAAGGGTCTGTTTGTTAAGGAACTGGAGACAGGCTTGCTCGATGGGCGCGCCGATCTTGCGGTGCATTCGCTCAAGGATGTACCGGTGCATTTCCCCGAAGGACTCGAACTCGCGCTGGTGATGGAGCGCGAAGACCCGCGCGATGCCTTCGTCTCCAACCGCCACGATAGTCTGGGCACGATGCCGGCCGGTTCTCTGGTGGGCACTTCCAGTTTGCGCCGCCAGACCCAGATTCGGGAACGTTATCCCGAGCTGCGCGTCGACTGGGTACGCGGTAACGTCAACACCCGGCTCGCTAAACTCGATGCGGGTGAGTTCGATGCGATTATTCTCGCTGCCTCCGGTTTGCAGCGACTCGGTTTCGGCGATCGCATCAAGGCGGCGATCGCCCCCGAAGAATGCCTGCCGGCGATTGGGCAAGGTGTGCTCGGCATCGAAATTCGTAGCGACGACGAGAGATTGCGTGAATTGATCGCGCCGCTGGCAGATGCCGACACCACGTTGCGCATCACCGCCGAGCGTGCTTTGAATCAGACTCTGAACGGCGGTTGCCAGGTGCCGATCGCAGGTTACGCGGTGCTCGAACAGGATCAACTCTACCTGCGTGGTCTGGTCGGCGAGCCCGATGGCAGTGAAATTTTACGCGCCGAAGTACGCGGCAGCAGCAGCGAGGCTCACGCGCTCGGCGTGCAGCTGGCGCAGCAATTGTTGGCCCAGGGTGCGGACCGTATTCTCGCTGGTCTGCAGGAGTAGGTGTGCCGGCGAGTTTGCAGGGGCAGGTCATTTTGAATACTCGGCCTGCGCATCAACAGGCTGAGCTCAGTCATTTACTCGAGCGGCAGGGCGCCCGGGTTATCTCTTTTCCGCTAATCGAAATTGTGCCGGTGGAAGCTGGCGACATGCAGCGGCGTATGGTGCGGGAAATAGAATCTTACGACTTTTTATTGTTCGTCAGCCGCAACGCAGTCGATGGCGCATTCCGTTTTATCGATACAGCACAGCTCTCCACCGATACCTCTTTTGGCGTAATCGGGACGGCCACAAGGCTCGCACTCGCCGAGCGGATAGGAGCGCTGAATAGCTGTCTGCTGGGGAGTGAGCCTTATAATAGTGAATCCCTGCTCGATGCAGACGAACTGCAGCGAGTCGAGGGCAAGCGCATTCTGATTTTTCGTGGCCAGGAAGGACGCAACCTGTTGGGCGATGAGCTCGCCGTACGTGGCGCGCTTGTCGATTACTGTGAGGTTTACCGGCGAGCACGGCCACAAAGAGATGTTACAGACTTCAACCGGATGACTGCAGACGCGTTTCCAGGCCTGGCGATACTAACCAGCAACGCAGGCATGCAGAACCTGTTTGAACTGGTCGACTCACAGGCTGCTACGGCTTTGCGCCGGACCCCGTGGCTTTTAATCAGCGAAAGAATGCGTGAATCGGCGTCGAAACTGGGACATAATGCGCCCATCATTATTGCCCGCAGCGCGAGCGACAAGGGAATCCTGCAAACAATTTGCGAATGGGCGGATCAACGCTAATTTCGACACCCAACAGGCCGAAACTAACCAGGTATGAGCAAAAAAGATTCATCGAGCGACAAGGAAGCCGATAACGGCATTACGACCACCGGTCCGGCTCCGCTGGAGAAGGTCGAATCCGAGGCTGAGCCCAAGGCTGAGGCTGAAAAAGAGGTAGAGCCAAAGCAAGAGACTGAAAAAGAAGCAGAGTCAAAACAAAGGGCCGAAAAAGCTGCGGAACCCAGGAAAAGGGCTGAAAAAAAGGCAGAATCAAAACCAGAGCTAGAACTGGAACAACCTGTTGGTAAAAAGGCCTCGGCTGCTGCTACGGCCGCAAAGCAAGATGCCCCTAAACCGCGTCGATCCTGGTTCGGGTTTTTTAATTTCCTATTAATTCTCGCTCTCGCGGCGGCGGCGGGTTACTACTGGTGGCAGCAGCAACAGCAGGACCGTGATTTGAATGCGACCATCGATGATCTGCGCCAGCAGCTGGCGGGCAAGGCTGCGAATGCGCGGCTCGACTCGAGTCTGGTGCCGCTCAAGGGCGAGATCAACAGTCTCGGCCGCAAGCTGGATGAGTTCGGACTCGAGCAACAGGGTCTGCGCGCCTCGAGTGAGAAACTTTATGAACTTTACGGTCGCGACAAAAATGACTGGCAACTGGCCGAAGTTGAATACCTGATGCGCGTCGCGCAACACAAGCTGATCCTGCAGGACGATTATGAAGGCGCCGCGATTACCTTGCAGGCGGCGAGCGACAAGATTGCGCTCACCGGCGACCCCGGGTTATTGCCGGTCAGAGTTTTAATCAGTGAAGAAATCGCTGACCTGAAAACACGAAAGCGCCCGGACCTGGTCGGTATGACGCTGATTTTGAACCAGCTTGGACGCCAGTTGCGTAACCTCAAACCCGGTTTCGCGATGCGCATCGAAGAATCCTCGATGGCACCGGTCGAAACCCAGGCCGCCGAAGACTGGCTCGGTCGCTTTAGTGCCTTTGTCGATTCCCTGGTCGAGGTTCGCAACGAGGCCACCAATCCCAGTGAGATAGAAGCCAACTCGGCCGATGTCAGCGAAACCCTGGAAGACAATCTCAAGCTCGCGCGCTGGGCGGTGCTCGAGCGTGATGCCAGGCAGTACGGGTTGCTGATCGAACAGAGTCTGCACCTGTTCCGTGAATTCTACGATCTCGACGACGCAGCCAACAATGATTTCATCGCCCAGTTACAGGATCTGCAAAAAATGGTGCTGAAGCCCGAAAAGCCGGATATCAATGCTTCACTGCGGGAATTGCAGCGCATCCTGAGTCAGCGTGAAAATGCGCCACGACCGGTTGAGAATACGGAGGCTGACAATGGTTAGGTTATTCGTCAGGTTGTTGATCCTGGTCATCATCGCGCTCGGCGCGGTGCTACTGGTGCGTGATGACCCCGGTTTCGTGCTGCTGCGTTATCGCGACTACTCGGTCGAAACCAGTCTCGCGTTTGCGCTGGTGGCGTTGATAGTACTGGTGATTGCAGTTTACTACGCTGTGCGCTTCTTGCGCGGCCTGTGGCGGCTGCCAGGGGCGATGCAGCGCCAGTCACAAAATCGCCGCTTCAGCAAATCGCGCCGACAGCTCAACCAGGGTTTGATCGATCTCGCCGAAGGTCGATTCGAACAAGCGGAAAATCATCTGATGCGACTTGTCGATTTCAGCGAAAGTCCACTGGTGCATTACCTGGCCGCGGCCCGCGCGGCCCAGCTGCAGGGTAAGCACGATGCGCGCGACAGTTACTTGAAGGCCGCGCATGAAGCCAATCCGGGGGCCGAGCTCGCTATCGGTGTCACCCAGGCGGAATTGCAGCTCGCTCACCAGCAAACCGAGCAGGCGCTGGCGACTTTGACTCACTTGCACAGCGTTGCGCCACGGCATGATTACGTCACCATGTTACTGGCAAGGGCCTATCTTGAACTGGAAGACTGGCAGGCGCTGGTTAAGATTTTGCCCGACGTGCGGCGTAAAAAGCTGCTCAAGGAATCCAGGCTCAGGGAAATGGAGATAGCCGGTTATTGTGGCGTGCTCAAGCGGGCCACAAGTGACCAGCAGAGTTTCGACAAGACCTGGAGCAAGGTACCGAAGGTATTGCGGTCCGACGCCATGATGATGCGTTTTTATATCGATACCATGGCGCGACAGCGCTGGCACAACAGCAACGCCGAACAGCTTTTGCTCAAGTCGCTGGATAACAAATGGGATGACGGATTGATCGAAGCCTATGGCCGATTTGAAGCCAGGGATGCCAATGCGCAGCTGGCACGAGTTGAAAAATGGATCGATGATTTCGGTCACAATGAAAGCCTGTTGCTGGCGCTGGGACGAATTTCAATGCGTGCGCGTCTCTGGGGCAAGGCCCAGGGCTATCTTGAGGCCAGCATAGGAGCGAAGGCAACCCCGGCCGCTTGTCTCGCGCTCGCCGAGTTGTTTGAGCGGCAGTTACAGCAACCCGACAAGGCCGCCGAGTATTATCAGCAAGGACTCAAACTCAGTATTGAGGCCAGTGCCTGAAGCGACATTCGATCAACATGGAAATCTACGACGACAAGGCTGCCGAGCTGCTTGAGCGCAGCTACCAAACCCCCGAGATTGTCAACCAGCGCCTGCGAACCCTCACAGCACTTGCGCCGAAGTCGGGGGAGAGCATTGTGGATGTCGGTTGCGGCACTGGCTTGCTGCTCGAACAGGAGGCCCGTGCCGTGGGTAGTGCAGGCCGTGCCGAGGGACTCGATTTCAGCGATGCGATGCTCGCATACGCGCGCAAGCGCTGCGTTGGACTCGAACAGGTCGGTCTGCAGCAGGGCAGTGCCGAAACCCTGCCATTCGCTGACGCTGAATTTGATGCGCTGAGCTGTACCCAGACATTGCTCTATGTCAAGGATATGGACCAGGCGTTGCGGGAGTTTTATCGTGTACTGAAGCCGCATGGGCGTGTTGCCATCATCGAAACCGACTGGAGTGGCGCAATCATCAACAGCCATGATCCGGAGATTAGCCAGAGGATCTTCAGCGCCTGGGGCGGGGCGGTAGTCAATCCAAACCTGCCAAGACAGCTCAGGCCAATACTGGCGCAAATCGGTTTCTCCACGGTTCGTGTGGAAGCCGTCCCGTTGTTAAACGCGAGTTACTCGGAGCACAGCTTTTCGGCCAACATGCTGGAAAATCTGGCCGCTACTGCCGAAAAACAGAGTTTTATCTCATCCGAGGAGTCCAAATCATGGTTGCAAGGTATCGAAAACCTGATCCAGCAGGATGAATACTTTTTTTGTGTTAACCGATTTCTATTTACCGCTGTAAAATAGGGACATAGATGCGCATCCGGGGGGAGGGCAGTTCGTGACGGAGCACTACGAGGGTAGCTGCCATTGCGGTGCGATCAGCTTTTCCTACGATGGCGAAGAAATCTCCGCAGGCCTGCGTTGCAGCTGTTCCATTTGTGCGCGCAAAGGCGCATTGATGAGTACCGAGGCAATCCCGCTGGAATCGTTGAAAATCGATGCGAAAGCGGAAGATATTGGTCTTTACCAGTTCGGCCCGAATACCAAATGATTCTATCGACCGACAGATTTATCGAAGCAATAGGAGGCGACCGCTACCGAGTTGATAGCGCTGAAGCCGTAATCAATGGCGCAAAAGAGGGACTGATAGTTCTTTTTTTGATCGGCCGCTTCAGATGAGGAACCTGAAAAAATGAACACAGATGCAGTTGGCGAACCGTTGAAATTGTTACTGGTTGAAGACAATGATGCTCACGCCGAAATGGTTAAACGCAGTTTTGAACAGCACAAGATCTCGAATCAAATATTTCATGTTGATGATGGCCAGAAGGCCCTCGATTATATTTTTTGTGAAGGCCAGTACAGTGATAGATCGAAGTATCCGCGCCCGAATTGCATACTGCTTGATCTGCGTTTGCCCAAGGTGGATGGTCTGGAAGTCCTGCGGCGGGTAAAAGCTGATGAAAGCACGAGGAAAACGCCGGTAGTCATTCTAACCACCTCAGCGGCAGACAGGGATATCGCCCAGTCCTACGAGTATCACGCCAATAGCTACGTCGTAAAGCCGATGGATTTTTCCAAGTTTGAGTCGCTGATGGAAGATCTCGGCAACTACTGGCTTGCCTGGAATCAAAATCCCTGGCGTTGACCGCGGTCAGCACTGGCAGGCTTCAGTACCCATTTACTATTTCCCGTCTATACTTGGGAGAATCTCCTAAGCTTATACTAGTAACGTGGATAATGCCGTCAGATTGACTACACCCCAGGTGATGGTCGAAAACGTCCTGCAATTGATCAGTTTGCCGGAGATCTACCTGCGGCTTCAGCAAACTATCGATGACCCACTACATACGCGCGGACAGTTGGCGGAAATCGTCGCTTATGACCCTGCCCTGAGTGCGCGCATACTGCGAATCGCCAACAGTTCCTACTACAGTTTCCCGCGCGAGATCGAAACCGTGGTTTCTGCGGTTGGCATTATTGGTGAGCTGGATCTGCGCAATCTGGTGCTAGCTACGACCGTGGTCGGTTCGATGAACGCTCTCGATTACAAGGGTGTAAACATTGGCGATTTCTGGTTGCATAGCCTGCGCTGCGCCCTCAGCGCACGTCTGATTGCCAAGTCGCTTGACGGATATAATCCCGAAACGCTTTTTCTGGCCGGAATTTTGCACGATATTGGCATCCTCGTGATATATCAGCAGGACCCTACCCTGGCTGCCGCGGTCGCGCGCCAGATAGACGAGCAGCATCAACTGCGCGATCAGGCTGAACGCGAAATTCTTGGTTTCGATCACGCCGAAGTCGGTGCCCTGCTCCTCGAAGCCTGGGGACTATCCTCGGAACTAACCGAGCTCACCCGTTGCCATCACCAGTATCAGTTGGCACAGAGAGACCGAACGGCAGCGATCATACTCGCACTTGCCGGTATGTTAGCTGATGCCGGATCCGCGTCTTTGGACAAAACCGATATCAGACTTGTATCGATGAGGGAAGTACTCGGTATCACTGAGGATAACCTGGAGGAAATTCTTGAAACCGGGGAGCAGCAATGTGAGGAGGTGAAAAATATTATCTTAGGATAATCCAGGTTAAGCCGATAACGGTTGTAGAAATCTGCAACTGGGGCTCGAAGATAAACTCGGCGCATGCTCAATCAACCTGAATATAATATTCTGCTTGTCGAGGATAACCCTGGCCATGCGGCTCTGATCAATCGTGCTTTTGAGGCTGAAGCCCACCATCGCCTGGTGATTACCACATCGGTACAACAGGCCAAATTGCTGATCAATCACAGTAATCCCGATTTAATTATCACTGGTGTCAAGCTGTCCGATGGCAGTGGCACCGAACTGCTTAACCTGGGTTCAGAATGTCCAACTATTGTCATGGCCAGCTATAACGATGAAAAGGTAGCGGTCAATGCGATCAAGTCCGGGGCAGCCGACTACATCGTCAAAACCCAGGAAACCATGGCATCGTTGCCTCGCACCGCGAGTCGCGTCATGCGTGAATGGCGCCTGGTACTCGATCAGAAACTGGCGCGTGAACGTCAGCAGAGATTGACTGCAATTCTCGAAGCGACCCCGGATTTAATCTGTATTGCCAATCTTGACGGCTTCCTGACCTATATCAACCAGTCCGGTCGGGACATGCTCGGGATCGACTGCAACGACAACATCCGTCAGATTCGCCTGGCTGATTTCCACTCGCCGATCGAGTCTCGAAAAATTCTGGGTGAAGGTATTCCCTGCGCGATCCGTGAAGGGATCTGGACCGACGAAACGACTTTCCTGGCACTGAACGGTGAGAAAGTGCTGACTTCCCAGGTCCTCATTTCACATAAGAACAATCGTGGAGAAATCGAATTTTTCTCCACCATCGCGCGCGATATTCGTCATCTGCGTGCCGCCGAGGAACAGGTCGAGTTTCTCGCCTACTACGACACGCTTACTGGCCTGCCAAACCGAAACGAACTTGCCAAGCGCCTCGACATGGAAGTCGCGCGTGTCAAGCGCACTCATAGTTTTGGCTCGCTACTATTTATCGATCTGGACAATTTCAAATACATCAACGATTCGCTCGGCCATCCTGCTGGTGACCTGGTGCTGCAGGAAATGGCGCAGCGCCTGCAGGCGCATTTGCGTGGTGATGACACCGTTGCGCGTCTCGGTGGAGATGATTTCATAGTCATCCTCTCTGGCTTGAGTGAGGAGGGTATGGAGGCCGTGTCACAAGCGCGTGAAATTGCCAACAAGATTCGTGACGCGATTGCGATGGAGTGTCGCATCAGCGATACCGAGCTGCATGTCACCGCCAGTATCGGCATTTCTATGATTTCGCAGGATGAGACCAGCGGCCACGATTTATTACGCTTTGCCGATACCGCGATGTATCAGGCCAAGCGCGAGGGACGTAATCGCCTCGAGTTTTTTAGCGAACGCATGAGCAGCGAGGTGACTCGCCAGCTCGAGCTCGAAAACCAGTTGCACCGGGCGCTCAAGGAAGATCAGTTTCGGCTTTACTATCAACCCCTGGTCAATGACTCGATGGAGATCATTGGCGTCGAAGCACTGATTCGCTGGGAAAATCCGGAGCTTGGTGTGGTAGCGCCATCAGAATTCCTCGATGTACTGGAATCTTCCGGGCAAATTGTCGAGGTCGGCGATTGGGTCATCGATACGGCGCTCAAGCAGATGACCTTGTGGATCGATCAGGGACTGGTGGAAAGCGAGTTCTTGCTGTGTATCAACATCAGTCCACGTCAGTTTCGCGATTCCCAGTTTGTGGACAACATCCACAGTCAGCTCGAGCGAATCTACTTGCCTTCGAAAAATATCATTATGGAGGTGACTGAGCACAATATTATTCATAATCTGAAGGACGCAATTTTACGCATGCAGGAACTCATTCAACGGGGTATCCGATTTTCCCTGGATGATTTCGGTACCGGCTATTCGTCATTGGCGCATTTGAAAAATCTGCCGGTAAGCCACATCAAGATTGATCGATCTTTCGTCAAGGATATTTGTAACGATTCGGGTGATCAGGCGATGGTGGCTTCGATTCTGGCGCTGTCCAAGCATCTGGGCCTCGAGGTCGTCGCCGAAGGGGTCGAGGACCTGGAGCAGTTTCATCTGCTGAAGCAATATGGCTGTGAGTTTTACCAGGGATACTATTTCAGCAAGCCATTGTCAGTAAACAATATGAATGACTTCCTTTCGACCAAACAACACACGGCCCTCCACTCGAGTAACTCCAGCCCACCAGGTTCGGCAACGCCCTGACTCTCAGCTGTCCTCTCCGCGTGGGCGGCCCCCGACTTATTCTGTGACCCCAGCGCACGCGGGGTTGACGTACGCCCCGGAAAGGGCTTTGCGGCAATATAAACCACCTATTTACCTGGTTTCGTGTATACTGCGCGCAATCTTTCTGGTGCTGATCGGTCTGCACCTGTCTTTAAAGTGGTAATCTTTTAACGATTCCCCGCTCACAAGCACTTAATCTACCCTGACCGTTCCAATCACACGAGTGTGATCTGGCGGGTTGATGCTGGAGAAATTCAACACATGTCATTTAGTGATCTTGGCCTCAGAGCCGAGTTAGTTCGTGCTGTATCCGAAAAAGGCTACAGTACCCCGACCCCGATTCAAAAACAGGCGATTCCACTGGTTCTCGAAGGCCGCGACCTGATGGGTAGCGCGCAAACCGGAACCGGTAAAACGGCCGGATTTACCCTGCCCCTGTTACAGCGTCTGGCCGCATCGCAACACCCACAAAAAGGTCGCCGCGTGATCCGTGCACTGGTTATAACACCGACCCGCGAACTGGCTGCCCAGGTTGCCGAAAGCGTCACCAATTACAGCAGATGGTTGCCGTTAAAATCTACGGTGGTTTTTGGTGGTGTCAGCATTAATCCGCAAAAGCAGAAACTGATTCGAGGTGTCGATATCTTGATCGCGACACCTGGCAGGTTGCTCGATCACGTTAGTCAGAGATCTGTAGACCTTTCTCATGTAGAATTGCTGGTACTCGACGAAGCCGACCGTATGCTCGACATGGGTTTTATTCACGATATTCGCAAAGTTCTGGCACTGGTACCAAAACAGAAGCAAACACTGTTGTTTTCAGCCACCTTTTCGGACGACATCAAAAAACTCGCCAATGGACTGCTGAAGTCTCCCGCCCTGGTTGAAGTTGCCAGGCGCAACACCACAGTCGATGCGATTAAACAGGTTGTCCACCCGGTCGATAAGAGTCGCAAGCGGGAATTACTGTCTCACCTGATCGGAGCCAATCGCTGGCAGCAGGTGCTGGTATTCAGTCGCACCAAACACGGCGCCAACCGGCTCGCAGGCCAATTGATCAGCGATGGCATCAATGCTGCCGCGATCCATGGCAACAAGAGCCAGGGTGCGCGTACCAGGGCCCTCGCAGATTTCAAATCGAGTAAGGTACAGGTGCTGGTGGCGACCGATATCGCCGCGCGCGGGCTCGACATCGACCAACTGCCACACGTGGTTAATTATGATTTGCCTAACGTCCCCGAAGACTATGTGCATCGTATCGGTCGCACCGGCCGCGCCGGGCGCGAGGGTGAGGCCGTCTCGCTGGTCTGCATCGACGAAAATAAATTACTCAGAGATATCGAACGCCTGATCAAGCGCGAAATTCCCAAATCCGTGGTCGAGGGTTATGAACCTGATGCATCGATCAAAGCGGAACCGATCGAGTGCGGACGACCTCAACAAAGGAACAAGCAGAAGCGTCGTTTCCAGCCCAGGGGCAAGGGTCAAGCCGCAAAAACTGCAAAAGCCGCTCAACAAGGTGCGAATCAGCGCCACAAATCTGGTCGGCGTGCAGCCGCCTGATCAATATCCGGATTAGGAAAAAAATATGACTGATCAAACTGAAGATGACCCTGAAAACATAAGTTATGCGCGTAAGTTTCCGATCACCAGTATCGAGAAAACGGATCCACCCAGCGGTGTGACCGAAGGCGATTGGTATGAGTATATCATTGGCCAGGGGTCATCGGAAATCAAGGGAAAGCGTTCCGGCAGCCTTAAATCGGTGACCGAGTACGTCGAAGAGTATGCGGAAAATCTCAATCAGCGCTCGACCCTGGGCTACTCTGCCTACGCAGCACGCAAACCGACCAAGCAAACTCCCAAAGCTGAAAGCTAGCCCTTGACGCCGCATCAAGTTGCGCTTCAGGTTCTTGAGGGTTTTTTGTCGGGGCCGGCCCGACAAGCCCTTTTGTGGGACCCGTCTGGCCGGGATCAATCCTGACGAGGTTGATCTGGCGTTCGGTCTGGCGCACTTGCATCGCCTGTATTTTTCCTCCAATCGATTAGATCGGACAATCGTCAAGTCATCGATGAATCCAGTCCGCAAGATTTCCCGATCCACGAATCACGCCTAATCTCTGCGCGCTCTGCGTGATTACGATTGAAAATAATTCACTGTGACGGTAATGTTTTGTGGATCCCTGCTTAACTGGAACCCGGTATCATCGTGAAAACCTATCGCTCGCCCAAAATCGAAGTGCGTGAAGATACGCTGGCAGGACGCGGTGTGCTGGCGATTGACGACATTGGCAAAGACGAGATTGTCGCGATCAAGGCGGGCAACATCATTACCCGCGCTGAAATCGAGCAGGCGACCCAACAGGCCGGTGACATGGCGCTGCAAATCGACGATCATTTTTACCTCGCGCCACGCAACGCGGATGAAGTCGAGGATATGTCTGTCTTCATCAATCATTCCTGCGATCCCAATGTCGGTTTCAAAGGGCAGGTGGTTTACGTCGCGATGCGCGACATCGGTGCGGGTGAGGAATTGTGCCACGATTACTCGATGGAGCGCAGCGATGATTATGTGCTCGATTGTCATTGCGGCAGTTCGCTATGTCGGGGTAAGGTAACCGGTCAGGACTGGAAATTGCCCGAGCTACAGCAACGCTACGGGAAATATTTTTCGATATACATCAGGAACAAGTTTGAATGAGGACAGGCCGATGAATGCCACCGCCGACCAGTTAGATCAATCCATATTATTGCGCCAGGATGCCGATGGCATTAGCCGGCTGACCTTGAATCGCCCCGGTCAATACAATGCACTTTCAGACGAGATGCTGAACGAATTGCAAATGGCGCTCGATGATATCAACCAGGATGACTCGATTCGGGTTGTCGTCATCGCCGCCAATGGCAAGGCGTTTTGCCCGGGCCATGATTTAAAGGAAATGCGCTCCAGCGAAGATCGCGAATTTCACCAGGCCCTGTTCGACAAGTGCGCTCGAATGATGTTGACGATTAACCAGATGCAGCAACCGGTGATTGCCGAGGTCAACGGTATTGCCACAGCGGCCGGTTGTCAGCTGGTTGCAAACTGCGATCTCGCCCTTGCCAGTGAAGAGGCACGTTTTGCGGTATCAGGGATTAACGTCGGCCTGTTTTGCTCGACGCCCGCAGTGCCACTCTCCCGTAACATGGGACGCAAGCAAGCCTTGCACATGCTGCTCAGCGGGGATTTTATTTCCGCTCAGACCGCGCTGCAGTACGGACTCGTCAACGAGGTTGTGCCAGCCGTCGAGCTTGAGCAGGCGACCACGGCAATGGCACAGAAAATTGTCGCCAAATCGGCAAACGCGATCAGGCTGGGTAAGGATATGTTTTATAAACAGCTTTCGATGGGCCTGTCTGATGCCTATGCCTATGCCAGCGAGCGCATGACTTGCAACATGGATTCGCACGATGCGCGAGAAGGCATCGACGCCTTCATCCAGAAACGCAAACCCGAATGGAAAGGGAATTGAGCGGTACCAGTCAGTTTTCGATCGATCTCGATAAAAACGCGGCCAATTATTCCCCGCTGTCGCCGCTGACCTTTATCGAGCGTGCTGCGTCGGTTTATCCTGATCGCTGTGCGCAAATCTATGGCGATCTTCGCTACAGTTGGGCCGAAACTTACCGTCGTTGCCGCCGTTTCGGCTCAGCCTTGCAGCAACACGGTGTTCAGGCCGACGATACGGTTGCATTGATGTTGCCGAACGTGCCGGCGATGTTTGAAGCGCACTATGCAATTCCGATGGCGGGCGCGGTAATCCACGGGTTGAATATTCGTCTCGACGCCGATGCGATTGCCTTCCAGTTACAGCACGGCGGCGCCAAAATCCTGTTTACCGATCGCGAGTTTTCCGCGACGGTGCAAGCTGCCTTGATGCAACTCGATGAAAAACCGCTGGTCATCGATGTCGACGATCCCGTTTACCAGGGCGGTTCATTAATCGGCGAAATCGAATACGAAGACTTCCTTGCGACGGGCGATCCCGAATTCGCGTGGCAACTGCCAGGCGACGAGTGGCAGGCGATCGCCCTCGGTTATACCTCGGGTACGACCGGCGACCCCAAGGGTGTCGTGACCCACCACCGTGGCGCATACCTGAATGCAGTTTCCAATACACTCGCCTGGAATATGGGTGCCTACCCGGTTTATCTCTGGACTCTGCCGATGTTTCATTGCAACGGTTGGTGTTTTCCGTGGACCATAGCCGCCTTGAACGGCACCAGCGTTTGCCTGCGAGCGGTGCGCGCCGAAGATATTTTCAATTCGATTAAACAGCATCACGTAACGCACCTGTGTGGCGCGCCGATCGTTATGAGCCTGATGGCCAACGCCGAAGAAGATCTGAAGGCGGGAATCGATCACCAGGTCAACATCATGACTGCCGCTTCGGCACCACCGCCGGCGATCCTCGAAGCGATGGCACGACTCAATTTCAGGGTAACCCATGCCTATGGTTTGACCGAGGTTTATGGCCCCGCGGTGGTATGTTCGTGGCATCAGGAATGGGATCAACTGCCTGTAACCGAGCAGGCTGAAATGAAATCGCGCCAGGGCGTACGCTATCCGATGCTGGAAGAGCTTGTTGTCGCCGATCCCGAGACGCTGGAACCCGTCCCGCGTGACGGTGAAACCATCGGTGAAATCATGTTCCGTGGCAATATCGTGATGAAGGGATACTTGAAAAACCCGCAAGCGAGTCAGGAAGCCTTTGCCGGTGGTTATTTTCACTCGGGTGATCTCGCCGTCTGTCATGCGGACGGTTATATCGAAATCAAGGATCGTTCCAAGGACATTATCATTTCGGGTGGAGAAAATATTTCCAGCATAGAAATCGAAAAGACCCTGTATCGTCATCCGGCGGTGCTAGAGGCCGCGGTTGCGGCGATGCCCGATGCGCAATGGGGTGAGACTCCCTGTGCGTTTGTGACCTTGCATCAGGGCCTGGATGCCAGCGAACAGGAAATCATCGATTTTTGTCGTGCCAACATGGCCAAATTCAAGGCACCGCGCAAGGTGGTTTTCGGGCCGCTGCCGAAGACTTCGACCGGCAAAATCCAGAAATTCGAACTGCGTGAACGCGCGAGACAACTATGACCGATATCAAGGACTTACGCCGTATTCTTACCGATTACAAACGTGTCGCAATCGTTGGGTTGTCCGCAGACTGGTCGCGCCCGAGCAACTTTGCCGCCAAGTATCTTATCGATCACGGTTTCGATGTGATTCCGGTCAATCCAAAGTACGATGAAATCCTCGGGCAGAAGTGTTACCCCGATCTGAAAGATATACCGACGCCGGTAGATATCGTCGATTTGTTCCAACGCATCGAGAGGGTCCCGCCGTTCGTCGAACAGGCTATCGAAATTGGGGCTAAAGTCGTTTGGATGCAACTCGGTATCGTCCATGAGGAAGCTGCGCAAAAAGCACGCGACGCGGGTCTCGAAGTGGTCATGGATCGTTGCATGAAAATCGAGTATGCGCGTCTATTTGGTGGTTTGAATACAATCGGGGTCAATACCGGCGTGATTTCAGCGCAGCGACCACGACAATTTAATCGATAGCGGGAGCAGCTCATGGCCGATCGAAAATTTGGAGTCGAAACCCTGTGTTTGCATGCGGGGCAAATTCCTGACCCGATTACCGGCGCGCGCGCAGTGCCGATTTATCAGACCACATCATACGTATTCGACGACGCCGAACACGCGGCCAGCCTGTTCAATCTGCAGACCTTCGGCAACACCTATGTGCGCTTGACCAACCCGACCACGGCGGTGTTCGAGGAGCGCATGGCGGCGCTTGAAAACGGACGCGCCGCGCTTGGCGTCAGTTCCGGCATGGCGGCACAGATGACCGCGATCCTGACGCTGATGCAACAAGGTGACGAACTGGTCTCGGCAAAGACGCTTTACGGTGGCACTTTTTCCCAGTTCGATGTGACTTTCCGCAAGATGGGAATCGATACCACCTTTGTCGACTCCGACGATCCGCAGAATTTTCGCAAGGCGATTACCTCGAAAACAAAAGCCTTGTATGCGGAAACCATCGGCAATCCGACCAACAATGTGATCGATATCGAGGCGATTGCGGCAATTGCGCACGACGCCGGTATTCCACTGATCGTCGACAGTACTTTTGCGACCCCTTATCTATGCAAGCCTATCGATCATGGTGCCGACATCGTCGTACATTCGGCGACCAAGTTTATTGGTGGTCACGGTACCAGTATGGGTGGTGTCATGATCGAGTCGGGCAAGTTCGACTGGGGTAATGGCAACTTTCCGGGTATGACCGAACCCTCAGACGGATATCATGGCATCCGTTTCTACGAAACTTTCGGCGATTTTGGTTTCACCATGAAGGCGCGTTGCGAAACCCTGCGCACGCTCGGGCATGCGCTGAGTCCGTTCAATGCTTTCATGTTGCTGCAGGGTCTGGAAACCCTGCCGGTACGCATGGACCGGCATTGCGCGAACGCTGTCGGCGTGGCGCGGTTTCTGCTGGATCACCCGGCCGTGAGCTGGGTTAACTATGCCGGCCTCGAAGACAATCCTTACCAGGCGCAGGTCAAAAAATATTTGCCCAGGGGCGCGGGATCGATCATGAGCTTCGGCGTCGAGGGCGGTAGCGCCGCTGGTGAGAAATTCATCAATAGCGCTCAGTTCATGAGTCATCTCGCCAATGTCGGCGACGCTCGTACGCTGATTATCCACCCCGCATCGACTACACATCGCCAGCTCAGCGAAGAGCAACAGATTTCGGCCGGCGTAACCGCGGACATGGTGCGTATCTCGGTCGGACTCGAAACCCTGGACGATATCCTCTGGGACCTGGACCAGGCGCTCACTCTCTCCCAGGCCTGACTTGCCTTTTACTCGCGGGAGCGGATGTTTTCTCTGGCTTCGAGGGGGTCAGAGCAGGCTTTTCTGTACTTTCCGAGTAGTCGGCAAGGTGATGTGGTAAAGCCTGGTCTGACCCCGAGTGATAAGGGCTGAATACTCGGGGTCAGACCACATTTCCGCTTAACATTAAGTCTACTGGCACTAAAAGTAACGGAAATGTGCTCTGACCCCCCTCGAAGCCAGAGAAAGCTTCCTTTCCAGCAACCGAACACAGAAAAACCTGTTCTGACCCTCTCGAAGCCTTGCGCAGGTCTCACTCCTTACTTAAGATGATTTGAATATCTAACGGGAGAGAACAATGCCCTGGTGGGGATGGATAATTTTTGGCGCATTGCTGCTTGGTTCCGAGCTATTGATTGTCGACGCCGGGTTTTACCTGGTTTTTATCGGTATCGCCGCCGCCATCACAGGATTGATCGAGCTCAGCGGCGTGGGACTGGAACCCTGGTTCCAGTGGATATTGTTCTCGGTGATCGCGCTGGTGTTCATGGTGCTGTTCCGCAAGAAGTTATATGCCAAGTTGCGCGGTTCCGGGGTCGGATATGAAACCGGTCCTGCGGGTGAAATCGTGACCGTCGAGCAAGCCCTGCAACCCGGTGAAAAGGGACGTCTGGCTTATCGGGGTACCGAATGGACGGTGGTCAACGGTAGTCAGCAGGCTTTCGAGCAGGGACAACATGTACAGATCAGCAGCGTAGAAGGGCTTACTTTGAAGCTCGATACCGTTAAAACGGAAGAATAATGGAGAACATCATGGTCGGTAATTTCGCATTCTGGGTATCCATCGCCACGGCAGTGGTGGTGATCCTGATTATTTTCAAAACCGCGGTAGTGGTGCCTCAGCAAAGCGCCTATGTGATCGAAAGCCTCGGAAAATACAGCCGCACTTTGCGTGCCGGGTTTCATATTTTAATTCCCTTCATCGAAAATGCAGCCTATCGGCACAGCCTCAAGGAGCTGGCCTACGATATCCCCGAACAAGTTTGTATCACCAATGACAATGTTCAGGTCGGTGTCGATGGCGTGCTGTACATGCAGGTGCTGGATCCGGAACGGGCTTCGTATGGCATTTCCGACTACGTTTTTGCCATATCGCAACTCGCACAAACCACGTTGCGTAGTGAAATAGGCAAGATCGCGCTGGACCGGACCTTCGAAGAGCGTGCGATGATCAATTCGAATGTCGTCTCCGAGCTCGACAAGGCTTCGGATCCCTGGGGCGTGAAGGTGTTGCGTTATGAAATCAAGAACATCAACCCGCCGCATGATGTGCTCAGCGCGATGGAAAAACAGATGCGCGCGGAACGGGAAAAGCGAGCCGTTATCCTGACTTCGGAAGGTGAGCGGGATGCCAAAATCAACGAGGCAGAGGGCGAAAAACAGCGCGTGATCAAGGAATCGGAAGCCACCAAGCAACAGCAGATCAACGAAGCGGAGGGTGAGGCAGAAGCGATCCTGGCGGTTGCGACGGCAACGGCTAAAGGTCTGCATCGGGTCGCGCAATCGCTGGTCACCGAAGGCGGGGACGCGGCGATGCAGCTGCGTATCGCCGAAGCATATGTGCAGCAGTTCGGTAACCTGGCGAAGGAGGGCAATACTCTGGTCGTGCCGTCTAATCTGGCTGACATTTCGTCGATGATTGCGCTCGCCACTTCTATCGCCAAAAAGGATCCACCCAGGGCCGTTTAGTTGGGAACGTCGATAGACCTGGTTATTTTTGACTGCGACGGCGTGCTGGTTAACAGCGAGGAAGTCGCCAACAAGGTGTTTGCCAATGTGTTACTGGAAGTCTGTGGGCTCGAATTTACACTCGAAGACATGTTCGATACCTTCGTCGGGCACTCTCGCGAGCAATGCCTTGAGAAAATCGAGGCGATCATCGGTGAGACGCCGCCACCTGAACTTGACCGGCGTTACCAGCAAGAAATCAACCAGGCGCTCGCCGAATCCGTAGAGGCGATCGACGGCATTGAGGGCGTGCTTAAGCGTTTACCGCTGCCCTATTGCGTCGCCTCCAGCGGTTCGCACGACAAAATGCAAATGACGCTCGGCAAAACCGGCCTGATCGAGTATTTCAGTGACAATATCTTCAGCACCAGCGAGGTAGAACGCGGCAAACCCCATCCCGACATCTACCTGCACGCCGCGAAAACGATGGGTGCTACCCCGCAGCACTGCCTGGTGGTCGAAGATAGCCCCATCGGCGTCAGCGGCGCGGTCGCCGCGGGTATGCGCGTGTTCGGCTTCGCCGAACTCATGCCGGCTCACAAACTCGAGGCCAGCGGCGCCCATCATATCTTCGACAAAATGCACGACCTCCCCACCCTCATCGCCTCCCACCGTTCTTAGGCTGCATATAGCACCAGTCGGACTTGGGCCGGTTACAAACTGTATTTTTGGTCGTATCCGAAATATTGCCAGCTTACTCCAGCAATTCAATAGGTTAAGGAAACTCTGATTTATTAGAGTTTCCACGGTGCAGGGACGCACCGCCATCTTCAATGACTGCTAAGTCGTTGAAAATGAAGGAGAAACAAAAGCCACATTTTTTTGTTTCTCCGTGCTCTGACAATTCAGGATGAATTGTTCAGAGCTTCCTTAAGTCAAGGCGCGAGGCCGACTGGTGCAATATGCAGGTTAGGCTAACTTCGGTTCGTTCTGTTGCTGCGCTGCTATTCCGAAAATAGAGTGCGCTTGCTGTAGGCTTCGAGGGGGTCAGAGCAGAATGGCGCTAAGTTAAGCATGACTACCATGAAACAGTTACCCTGCCGACCATAGTAACTGGGGATCTAAGTGATTGATAAACTACGCTAAACCCCCTTAACTTAGCGCCATTCTGGTCTGACCCGAATAGCACTTACTTAAGCTCGTAACCATTGTCATGGCAATCCAACCAGGACCGGATAAACGAAGAAAGTTGTCGCGAATGCCTCGGCGGCTACGCCGCCTGCGGTTTACCTCGCGACAACTTTCTTCGTTTATCCGGCCCTTGAAATTTGCTGGGCATTCAAATTCCGGGTCTGTTTCGAAAGTCCATTCTTTCGGTCTTAATGTTAAGTGTCTTCATGGACTTACTCCCACTTTGGCGTTGGCATAGTAATTTTGGAAAAGGCGGACTATTGCGCTAGAATGCGCGCCCCTTTTTGGTTTTTATGACCGGTTATGGATTTCAGTAAGCGTTTCGATGTGATTGTGGTCGGCGGCGGGCATGCGGGTAGCGAAGCCGCGCTCGCGGCTGCGCGCATGGGTGTCGATACGCTGCTGCTGACGCATAGCATCGAAACCCTCGGCCAGATGTCCTGCAATCCTGCTATCGGTGGTATCGGCAAGGGACACCTGGTCAAGGAAATCGATGCCCTCGGTGGAGAGATGGCGCTGGCCGCGGACAAGGCGGGAATTCAATTCAGAATTCTGAATCGGCGCAAGGGCCCGGCGGTACGCGCGACCCGTGCCCAGGCCGACCGCCAACTGTACCGCATGGCGATCCGCGAAAAACTCGAAAACCAGGCCGGCCTGACCCTGTTCCAGCAACCCGTGGTCGATCTCATTGAAAAGGACAAATTTATTGACGGTGTGGTCACGCAGATGGGACTCAGGTTTCATGCGTCCTGCGTGGTGCTGACCGTGGGCACTTTTCTCAACGGCAAAATTCACATCGGTGATTCGAATTTCGCGGGTGGTCGCGCCGGCGATCCGCCGGCGACGGCACTGGCGGAGCGTCTGCGAGCGCGCCCGTTTCGCGTCGATAGACTGAAAACCGGAACGCCACCGCGTCTCGATCGCAACACGATTGACTATAGCAAGCTCGAGGAACAGCCCGGCGATGAACCATTGCCGATATTTTCGAGCATGGGTTCGCTCGACATGCACCCCGAGCAGATCAGTTGTCACATTACCCATACCAATGCCAGAACGCATGACATCATCCGCGAAAGCCTGCATCGGTCACCCCTGTTCAGCGGCGAAATAGAAGGTGTGGGGCCGCGCTATTGTCCGTCGATCGAAGACAAGGTGGTACGTTTTGCCGATAAGAACTCGCACCAGGTATTCGTTGAACCCGAGGGACTCAGGCTCGGCGAGGTTTATCCCAACGGGATTTCCACCAGTCTTCCATTTGACGTGCAGCAGCAGTTCGTCAACAGCATGCTCGGTTTCGAGCAGGCGCAGATTACGCGGCCGGGCTATGCCATTGAATACGATTATTTCGATCCGCGCGACTTGCGCCCAACCCTTGAAACCCGTTTTATCGACGGCCTCTACTTTGCCGGACAGATCAACGGCACCACCGGTTATGAAGAGGCCGGCGCGCAGGGGCTGATCGCCGGTGCCAATGCCGCTGCTCGCGTGCAGGGTAAAAATAGCCTTGAACTGAAACGATCGGATGCCTACATGGGCGTGCTCGTCGACGACCTGATTACACGTGGCACCCGGGAACCTTATCGCATGTTCACTTCACGCGCCGAGTACCGATTGATGCTGCGTGAAGACAATGCCGATTTACGTTTGACCGAACGTGGCCGGGAAATGGGTCTGGTCGAAGATGAGCGTTGGCAAGCCTTCGAACAGTACCGTGAGCAACTCGAACGCCTGAACCAGGCTTTACGCGCACAATGGCTGCGTCCCGATAGCGATGCTGCGAGCGCACTGCAAAAGGTTTTGCAAAACCCGCTGACACGGGAGTATCGTTTTGCTGAAATCCTGAAGCGGCCTGAAATCGAAATCGCTGATCTGATGCCGTTGCTTGATCAAGCCGAGACCTTCCCGCCAGTCGTTTGCGCACAGGCCGAAGTCAATGCCAAGTACGCAGGTTACCTCCATCGTCAGCAGCAGGAAATCGACAAGGCCAGTCAGCATGAACAAACCGAGTTACCGGAGGCTCTCGATTACAGTGAGCTGCACGGCCTGTCGAACGAGGTTTGTCAGATACTGGCACAACATCGACCCGCAACCATTGGTCAGGCAAGCCGAATCGCCGGAATAACGCCGGCGGCGATTTCAATCCTGTTGGTGCATTTGAAGCGGCATCAATACCAGGCGCGTAAGACGGCTTGAATGAATCTATCCGGTGAACTCCGCGCAGGCACTGAGGCGCTGGGGCTCACGCTCCACCAATCGCAATATGACCGACTGCTGGAGTATCTACAGCTGCTCGAAAAATGGAATCAGGTTTACAATCTGACCGCGATTCAGGGGCTGCCGCGAATGCTGACCTATCATTTGCTCGATAGCCTCTCGCTGATGCCCAGACTGGGTGATTGCCACAAGGTCATTGATGTGGGTAGCGGTGCGGGACTGCCGGGAATCCCGCTCGCGATTGCGATGCCGAATTCACTGTGGATCATGATCGACAGCAACGCGCGTAAGACGCGTTTTATCCGCCAGGCGATTGCGCATTGCGGAATCAGGAATGCACAAGTTGTGCAGTCCCGGGTTCAGGATTATCATGCGCCGGACAGACTGGATTTTGTCGTCAGTCGCGCCTATGCGCCACTGGTGGAGTTCTGTGACAGTGTTGCTCATTTGCTGGAACCAGGGACCCGAATGATCACCATGAAGACCGGGCTCAGCCAACAGGAGGTGCAGCAGCTCGATACCAACCGATTTGCTTTCGAGGAAGAAACCATAAAAGTGCCCGGCATCAGCGAAACCCGCAGTCTGGTCACGATATCGTCGTTATGACCAGAACTATTACTATTGCCAATCAGAAAGGCGGGGTCGGTAAGACCACCACCACGGTTAACCTTGCTGCAGCGTTGGCAGCGACCAGGCGTCGGGTTTTATTGGTCGATATGGATCCCCAGGGTAACGCCACGATGGGTAGTGGTATCGACAAAAATGAATTGAAGCTGAGCGTTTGCGACGTCTTGCTCGGTGACGCCAGTGCCATCCAGACAGTGCAATATGCAAGCGATGCGGGTTATGATATTTTGCCGGCCAATGCCGATTTGACCGCGGCCGAAGTACAATTGATGAACAAGATCGGTCGTGAGCGACAACTGTCTCTGGCGCTCGATACGATTCGAGACAAATACCACTATATCCTGATCGATTGCCCACCCTCGCTGAACATGCTGACAGTCAATGCACTGGTTGCCGCCGACGGTGTTATGATTCCTATGCAATGTGAGTACTATGCGCTCGAAGGATTGTCTTCGCTGCTCGATACGATCGAGCAGATTCGCATCAGCGTGAATCCGGACATACGGCTCGAGGGTTTGCTGCGTACCATGTACGACCCACGTAACAATCTGTCCGGTGATGTCTCCAACGAACTGGTTGAACATTTTGGCGAGCGCGTCTACCGCACCGTGATTCCGCGCAATGTGGCGCTTGCCGAAGCCCCGAGCTACGGTCAGTCGATCTTGAAATACAACAAGAGTTCACGCGGTTCGATGGCTTATCTGGCGCTTGCGGGAGAAGTGTTGCGCCGGGATGCCAAGGAAACCCACTACGTTACTCAATAGACACTATGAAAAAAAAGCGCTTAGGAAGAGGACTCGGATCATTAATCGGCAACATCGATGAAGCCAGTGGTGTAGATGTGGTCGACCGAAGCGATGCTCTGATGGAGCTCGACATCGATCGAATTCAACGTGGCAAATACCAGCCGCGCCAGGTATTCGAGCCGGAAGCATTGCAGGAGCTGGCTGAATCTATTCGTGTGCAGGGTATCGTGCAGCCGATCGTGGTGCGTCCGGAGGGTAACCATTTTGAACTGGTCGCGGGTGAGCGACGCTGGCGTGCCGCGCAATTAGCCGGTTTGCAAAAAATACCGGCAGTGATCCGTGATCTCGATTCGAGGTCGGTCGCGGCGATTGCGCTGATCGAAAATATTCAGCGGGAAGATTTGAATCCGCTCGAGGAGGCGCAGGCTTTTTTACGCCTTATCGAAGAATTTGATCTTACGCATCAACAGGTTGCGGAATCGGTTGGGCGTTCACGCGCGACTGTGAGTAACTTGCTACGGCTGCTTGATCTGGCCGAGCCGGTCAAGGAGCAGGTAAACAAGGGCTTGCTTAACATGGGTCACGCACGTGCCTTACTGGCGCTGATTCGTCACGATCAGATCGAAATAGCCAAACTCGTGATCAACCGCGGGTTGTCGGTTCGCGAAACCGAAGTGCTGGTGAAAAAGACACTGTCTGCAGACACCATAGTGAAAAGCACCCCAAAAACCGTGGATCCGGATATCAAGCGGCTGGAGAACAGGATCAGCGAAAAGCTCGGCGCGGGAGTTAAAATCAAACCCGGTAAAAAGGGTTCCGGTCAACTGGTAATCAGCTTTCACAGCGCCGCTGAGCTCGATGGAATCCTCGAGCATCTGTCATTATAAATATATTTGTTCGGGTCATTGATTATTCGCATTTAACTCGTTTATACTCTGCATCCGCTTTTTCAGACGGGCGCTTTGACTTGAATTGTGCCCAAAAAAAGCGATGAAAAATCAGATTATTAGGGCGCTGATCTTTCAAACTGTTCTGGGGGTTATATACCTGATTGTTACGGGCCTCTGGGATATGGCGTTTATTCCGTCGGCCCTGTTGGGGTGTACGGCAGTCTTGTTACCGAATACGTACTTCGGTATGAGGATGCTGCGAGAGACAACAAATAATAATGCGCCGCAGCGGTTGGGCTACGCATACCGATCCGCGATCGGGAAGTGGGTGATTATGGGCGTGATATTTTTTCTCGCATTCACCTCGGAATATCCCTGGGATCCAGTGATTTTGTTTGCCGGATTTGTATTAATGCAAGTTTCCGGCTGGTTTGCACCGTTTGTTACGAAAGGTAATTGATCGAATATGGCTGGCAGCTACGCAAATTCAAGCGAATACATCAAGCACCATCTGACCAATCTGACTTTTGGTCAACATGCAGATGGTAGCTGGGGTATCGCGCACGGCGCCGACGAAATCAAGGAAATGGGTTTCTGGTCGATTAATCTCGACTCGATGCTGTTTTCGATTGGTCTTGGCATGCTCTTCCTGTGGTTATTTCATCGCGCGGCCCAGAAAGCGTCTACCGATGCTCCGACCGGCCTGCAGAATTTTATTGAAATGATTGTCGAGTTTATCGATGACTCGGTGCGTGGTTCATTTTCCGGCAAGAATCCATTGGTCGCACCGCTGGCGATGACTATTTTTATCTGGGTTTTCCTGATGAACTTTATGGATCTGATTCCGGTAGACCTGATCCCCTGGCTGGCGGGTTTGATGGGTGTGCCTTATTTGAAGGTAGTGCCCAGCACCGATCCCAACATCACTTTCGGCATGTCGTTGACGGTGTTTGCGCTGGTGCTGTACTACAGCGTCAAGATGAAAGGTCCGGGTGGATTCTTCGCCGAGCTGGCCTTTCATCCATTCCCCAAATTCATGATGCCGATCAACCTCGTGCTTGAAGGCGTCACACTAATTGCAAAACCCGTTTCACTTGCGTTGCGTTTGTTCGGCAACCTTTATGCAGGTGAAATGATCTTCATCCTGATCGCCCTGATGTACAGCGGTAGCTGGATACTCGGGGTATCGGGTGGACTTTTGCAACTGGGTTGGGCGATTTTCCATATCCTGATCATCACCTTGCAGGCGTTTATCTTCATGACGTTGACCATCGTGTACCTGGACATGGCATCGCAGACAGATCACTAAACTTTTTTATTTAACACACTCTATCTAAGTAGGAGAAAATCATGGAATCAGCTTTGCTTTATATCGCTGGCGCTTTAATGATGGGCCTGGGCGCACTCGGTGCGGCAGTTGGTATCGGTGTACTCGGTGGACGTTTTCTGGAAGGTGCGGCGCGCCAACCGGAGCTGATTCCGATGTTACGTACCCAGTTCTTCATCGTTATGGGTCTGGTCGACGCGGTACCAATGATCGCGGTTGGTCTGGCCATGTATGTCATGTTCGCGGTTGCTTAAAGCACCACGACACTGACATTCACAGCTTAGATAATTACTAAGGCGAGGA
>JAAESG010000421.1 GCA_024229615.1 Gammaproteobacteria bacterium
AAATGCCCTCGAGCGAAACTTGCGATAGTGAATCACTCGCGTCAAGTGCCGACCTAGTCTGAACAGATTGCCTACTGCGCCATAAACCGTAAGAAAGCGTTGCGCCTGTCCAGCTGATTTGAACCGCCGCATCTGTCGTTCACGTTGGCGAGTTGGTTCATGTGATACTTCCGCGCGGTTGTTTTCGTACTGTTCAGTGCTGTGTGTAACCGAAGGCATTACTTCCCGGTGCGCAGCCGAATAACTCTTCAGTTTGTCTGTAATCATTCGCCGGGGTGCCTCGTGCTGACCTTTCAATAGCTTACGGAAAAATCGTTTGGCTGCCAGCTTATTACGGTGTTTCTGCACCAGAATATCAATAGTGTCTCCGTCCTGGTCGACGGCTCGCCAAAGATAATTCAGCTCACCACGAACCTTGATGAACACCTCGTCTAGATACCAAGTATCACCTAGTCGGCCTTGTCGTTTTTTCAGCTTCCGAGCGTATTCCGGCCCGAACCGATTGCACCATTGCCGAATGGATTCATACGAGACGGCAATTCCGCGTTCGGCCAGAAGGTCCTCCACATCCCGCAGGCTCAGACAGAATCGATGATACAGCCAAACGGCGTGACTGATGATCGTCGGAGGAAATCGGTATCCTTGGTATAACTGATCGGCATCTTTCATGCCTGTAGTCTGGCCGATTTAGCGTGAAGTTGACAGTACCCAGCCATCTCGTGCCATAGTCCGTATAAGGCAACGAATCTCAGCATCGACCCGAGGCCGCCCGGGGCCCCGTTTCTCCCGGGAGAGCTTCGCCCAGTAGCGTCGAAATCGGTCTCGATTCCACTTGGCAACGGTGTCCGG
>JAAESG010000422.1 GCA_024229615.1 Gammaproteobacteria bacterium
GGCAAAGTGCTGGGTATCGTTTACCGCATCCTGGCAACCCATATCATCCATAAAGCCGGGTTTAGCGAGTCGAGCGCCCACACCGGGGCGGTCACTCTGATACAGCGATTCGGGTCGGCTTTGAATCTGAATAAGCACGCATAATACCCCCGTTGTGCAAGCTATTGATTTTAATCAAACAGACACGGTTGGTTTACCAACGTGTCCCCCTCGAGAATGAGTTTGCCCGTTGCTTTGAGCCGATTTAGTATGCTCGCAACCGGCTCAGAATCCAAGTCGGCACGCTGGATCTCCAATGGCGCATAGGGTGCGACCTGTTCAACGACCAAGATCTTTTCTTTAATCAGTCGCATCAGCGTCGTATCACTGACGCCGGTGTATTGGGTGGCTTGGCCCAGCGTTAGAATATCAGGATCCAGCTTATCTATGTCGGGTGCGGGAATCGCATACTTCTTTCGCACATAGGCCACCCGCGACTGCGTCCATCGATTGCCCTTTCCGGTTCGCCGTCCCAATTTGCTGAGCACGCGTGCGATCTCATCATCACCATAACGCCGCGCCATCTGGGTGATCACCTCGAGGTCTTCCAGTGAGGTCTTGTGCACGACGGCGCCGGACATCGGCTTTGGCATTTCAAATTGAGTATGACAACCGCCGTGCCAATGGATAATAAAGTGAAGCCGTTGGGTTTCCTCAATCAAATCGACGAGTATCTCATTGATCAGGGTGCGGCCGATCTTCTTTTTCAACACCGTCGGACAGGCGGGGTCATCCCAAACCGCGGCAAAGTTTTCTCCCAGTTCTATTATCGCTTCTTTCTGAGAATAACTGAGCGGCTGAGGTACAGCATCGTCCGTACTGAGTTCGGTTTTGACTTTATCGACGGCTTCGAGCTTCTCATTCCAGCGTTGCTCAAGCACCTCAGTGACTAAACGATTGGCGGGGTCCGCTTGGTCATACTGATCAAATGCCCGTTGGGCCTCATATTCGCATTGCTGACACTGGCGAGTTAACGCAGTGCGTCGATCGCTCCCTTTATCGCTGAGCCGTTCGATGGCGGCGACACTGGCCTCAATACCCAGTGGGGAGATCGCGTTGAGGATTTCCTCACTCACGCGTTTATCGACGCTGGCGCCGCCGAAGCCTAAACAATAGTGCCCGCCGGTTGGAAAATCACCGTCGCACAAATACCGGGCCGCCGTACCGCTCTTACCCCAATACCGAATATGAAGCTTGCGACCACAGCGCGCGCAACGCAGCAGGCCGGTTAATAGTCCATGCCCAGCCCGCACCGCCGTGACTGACTCATCTTGAGCGAAATTGCCCTCATTGCTGCGCATGATCTGTTGGTTTCGTTGGTACTCGGTCCAGCTAATATAACTTGGATGATGGTCCTGAATAAAGACCTTTGTCTCTTCGGGTGGCCGCACGGCCCCCTGGCGCTTCACCGCTTGGCCTTCTTTGACCAC
>JAAESG010000423.1 GCA_024229615.1 Gammaproteobacteria bacterium
CCGTCGATCACACAACAGTGAAAATGCAGGTGCTCATTGAGCGCCGAGCCGACAAATTCGCCTGGAGCGAATTTGGACGTGTGTAGCACGGCCCCGAAGGGGTGAGCCCCAGGGAAGGGGCGAGCAACCGGTGCACGAAGCTCACAGCCCCCAGTCGTGCCTTGGGTGCGGCACCGGGGGCTCGTTCGCGCAGCACCTGCTCGACCACGCGCAGGAAGATCGTCAGTACCGCCGTGACCGTACGTTGGTCGTGCCGAAGGAAATAGCGCAACCGCTTCGGCAGCGATAACACCCACTGGCGCACCGGCGGCTGCGGGAGGCATCCTTCATTTCTCAGTTTACACTTTTTGTAAGGGTAGGTAGCCAGTTATTAGAGTAGAGGCGTTTGCGCTGTCATGTAGCTCTTTGATATTGCAGGTTTTGAATAATCTGGTGAAACGTAACATATTGAATTCATTATGGGGTGGAATTTCGACATTGAGCCGGCCATCGTTGTTAAGTCATTGATAGCGCCACACCACGTTCCGCGGCCTCAATAAAAAGTAACTTAAGGCGTATATAATGTCCAGCGATCATTCCGATCCAAAGGTCGGCAAAGCAATGGTGCCTTTCAATGCCCGTTTGATAGCGTGATCCGGGAGTTAGCGGACTCATCATTGGTGAAGCGAAAGCTATCCCGTTCGGAAGAATGCCCTATCTCGAAAACTCCCGTTCGGACTGATCGTTTTCC
>JAAESG010000424.1 GCA_024229615.1 Gammaproteobacteria bacterium
ATCGAAAACCAGGCGACCGATATAAATAACGATGGCGATACTGATGATATCGTTTTCGTGAGCTATGATGTAAGCACAGGTCTTATCAGCGATTACCTGTCGACACCCGTGTTCAACCTAAGCAACATCAGTTCCTTTCCGGCAAAGGACGGCGACAGTTATTTTTTCCGCGCCAGGGAAACCCAGATGGGTATAGATGCCGATGGTGATGGTAATGTATCGCAAACGACCATGATCATGCGTATGAATCTGATCGATGGATCGCTGAACTGGACCGGGATCTCCGGGACCTCGGGTCGAATCCAGGCCAGGGGCGACTACATTACCTACGATACCTCGGAGTGGACGATTGGTGAGGACATCGACGGCGATGGCAACCTGCAGAACGATTTCCTTTATGCAGTACATAACCTCGCGGACGGAAGCACCCAGTATCTCGAAAAAACCGGTCTGGTTTCTCTCGGTAGCGGCGTTTTCTCACGTACCCTGTATGAAGGTGGTAGGGGCGATCTTAATAACGATGGTGATACTACCGATGTCATTGTCTATGCCCAGGCGCTCGTTCAAAACGAAATCATCGATATCCACAATTGCGACGCAGTGGACATTCATTGCCGCTTCCTGAATTTGATTGACCATCTGAGCAACCGAGCAGATTTGACCCAAGCCATGAAAGCTCTTTTGATCCCGCTGGTCGAGATAGCCGACGATACATTGGAGCAGGGCGTTTATAACAACGAGCTGGAGAAGTACATCGCTGTTATTGATGCCTTCGACATTTACTTCGACACAATATGGCCTCAGGCTGAAATTGCTCATGAAACCAAAATGGATCTGGTCGAGTATCACCAGAATGGACGGGCGTTGAAGGATGATATCCATGATCTGAAAGATCAGGCGGCTGCCCAACTCGAGGCAGATGAGCAAAACAGCGGCAATGATTCTGACGGCCCAGATGTACAGCTGCTGATTGCCGGTATGGCGGTGGCGATCCAGGGATCTAGTGCTCCGCAGGCGACCAGGACTGTGATGATGGCGGAGGTGAACGGCATCATTACCATCGCTCAGCAGATCATGGGTGGCGCTGATGCTGGCGCGTTAATCGGTAATTTGGTTTCGCATATCCAGACCATGAGAGACCTGTTGGTCGACCCGGCTACTGGTTTCTCGGTTGCTGATATCGATGGAATATCATCAGCGATTGATAGCTTCGAGGTTCTATTAGCTGGATAAGCGAGCTTTGGTCAATTGAACCCTGTAAACCGGGTTTCGAAGTTTCCTGGGGGCGGCATTCATGTCGCTCCCATTGGCTTTTACTCTTCCTATAATCTAACCGGTCAGGTATGCTACCGGGCGGAATTATAACTCAACAAAAAATGGTGGCCGCCGCAGCGGCGCCGGAAACTGGTAGGTCCGACGCTACTTCCTGCACCACATAGGGGTATCAAAATGTATCGTTTCATCTTTTCTGTATTTCTTTCTATTGTCCTGCTTTTACCACTCGTAGCTAACGCCGCGACGGACACTCAAGCCTCGGCTGATGACACTCGCTTAATGGCTTACACCGTGCTCGCATCGGCGCGCGATGCCGAGCGCCTGCGCCGGGAGCATTTCGATATTTCCTCGGTGCGAGGGCGCGTCGGTGACTCGCTTCAACTCGAAGTTATCATGACCGAAGCCGATGCCGAGGGCCTGAGAACCCAGGGTATCCCGGTAACGCTGAATCCCGGGCAGGCTGGTGGCCCGCAGGTACGTAGTTTCAGGAGTTTGCGGCAATTTGCTGCACCGCCGGTTTTTCGTAGCTACGGCGGTATTGGCGGGTTGCAGCAGGAACTTCGTGAGCTGGCAGATGAATACTCGAAAATTACTAAACTCGAGGTGATCGGCCAAAGCAGCATGGGTGTCGACATCCTTGCGCTGCAGGTGACCGGGCGTGGGGAATATGAGCGGGATGAAAAAAACGACTTTAGCGGTGACGATTACTGGGACAAGAAACGCTACGGCAAAAGAAAAGAGGGGCGCAAGCCCGTAGTAGTCTATGCCTCGGCACAGCACGCCCGCGAGTGGATTACGCCGGAGGTTAATCGCCGCCTGCTGCGTTACTTTCTTGAAAATTACGGTAATGATGCCGAAGTTACGCAGATTGTCGATTCTACCGAGCTGTGGTTTGTCCTCGTTGTCAATCCCGACGGTTACGACCACACCTTTACACCCGGCAACCGGTTATGGCGTAAAAACCTGGCCGACAATGATGGTGACGGTCAGATCACCGGTTTCGACGGTGTCGATCTGAACCGTAATTTCCCAACTTTCTGGGGCTACGATGACGAAGGCTCTTCGTCGGATCCTACGTCTGCGGTCTATCGCGGCCCGGCACCGGCATCCGAGCCTGAAACCCGCGTATTTGACAATCTTATTCGCCGCCTCAGCCCCGAGTTTCTGGTTAATTACCATTCGGCAGCCGAATTGATTCTCTACGGAGCGGGTTTCCAGGTAGCGACAGCTACGCCGGACGATGTCATCCTCGCCGCATTGGCCGGGGACGATGAAAACCCGGCGATTGAGGGTTTCGATCCGGATCTATCGGCCGAGTTGTATACCACCAATGGCGAAACTACCGAGCATATGGGATCCACCTACGGCACCCTGGCTTATACACCGGAACTCTCCGAATGCCAGACTGTGGCTGCGGACCCGTCGACCTGTGTGAGTGTATTCAACTTTCCTGACGATGAAGTCCTGATTCAGGCCGAGTTTGAAAGAAATATTCCCTTTGCTCTTGATATTGCCAAAAGTGCGCAAAACCCGTTTGAACCGGTCAGCCATCTCGGTAACAGCGTAGCAGATTTCGTACTCGATGAGTTTGCGGTATCGCACGGCGATACCCAGATTGTGCAGGCAACTGTCAGTCGGCAGGTGCGTGAGGCGAAGTTACACTATCGTATCAACGGGTCAAAGAAGGTAAAAAAGGTGAAGGCTCGCGACTGGCAAGGTGGAGAGCGTTACGGTGATGACTTCAATGCCTACTACCGACAGATGCGTGGCAAGATCAGCGGCCTGCAACCCGGCGATACGGTTGAATACTGGTTCGCCGGCGAAATCGAT
>JAAESG010000425.1 GCA_024229615.1 Gammaproteobacteria bacterium
TATCCCTGGCCGACCAAAGCATCACCCTTAAGGATAGGTAGACCATGTACAGACTGTTTGTTTTATTGACAATTTTGATATTCGCTGCACCTTCGGCGGCGGGTGATACGTTTGCTCCAAAAGACCTAAAAGATCTTTACTTCGGAGAGACTCTGTACTATGCTTTTCAAGGGGACTGGTTCGATGCAATCGCCAGGCTCGACACCGAACTTATGCAGCACCATGGACTCGATGAACCCGAACGCGACACCTTATATTACCATATCGGCCACGCCGAGTTTGCCGTGGGTGATTTCGAACTGGCCTATCGGATGCACCAGCGTGCCGGGCGTGCCATCACTGCGGTCATCGAAGGCAACGTCGAGGAGCAGGTGCGCAACGAGGCCATTTTCCGCCTGGCACGGATCTACTTCCAGAAAGACCAGCCGGTCAATGCCCTGTATGCCGTGGAGCGTATCAGCGGAGTTGTTCCGCCAAATATTCTCGATGATTTGGCTTTCCTGCGCGCACAAATCCTCATGGCGAACGGCCGCTTTGCCGAGGCTGCCCGGATTCTGAGAGACCTCCAGGATGCCGAAAGCCTCGAAGGCTTCAGCACCTACAATCTCGGTATTGCGCTGCTCAAAGACGGGAAAGAGCTTGAGGGGCGCCAGTATCTCGACCGAACCGGTCGGATCAACAGCAATGACCCGCTTACGCTGGCGATCAAGGATAAATCGAA
>JAAESG010000426.1 GCA_024229615.1 Gammaproteobacteria bacterium
ATATCGACGGCCTGTTGGGCGTATACGAAAAGAACCGAATTGAGTTGCTGCGCGATGTTTTCGTCTGGGCTTACCAGCGTTCCTGCGCGCGCTATTCCGCGGTTCGCCAGTCGCTGGGCGAGCCTGATCCGTTTCGGCTGCATTACCGCTCGCTGGTGGCCGAAGCAGTCGTGGCGGTGGTCCGCGGCGGATTGGACAAAAAGGCAGCGACTGCGTTATTTCGACAGCGAGCCGCGGAGGAGGTGCCGGCGGGGGACCGGGCACGTTTTATCGAAATCGTCGAAACCGAGATAATGAGCCTCCATGAAGGCAATATCGCGCGCTACCGCCTGCGGCCCGCCGAGTACCAGGCCTGGCGGCATGGCTGGTATTGACGGAACTGACAGTGTCCATGGCGAAATGTTGATTCAAGCCGCACAATGGGTAGTTGATTACTAATGCCCCGGGGACAGCCTCGGTGACGGGAGTTGCGGCTTCCAAAATCGAATGCGCAAAGTGAGTGCAATCAAAGGCTTAGAACCTCTTTGCAGCCAAGTTTTTGGAAGTTGAAAAAAATAAAAACGTTGTTAAATCAGATGGTTGCCGGGTACTAGGGCACTGACCTGAAAATCCTCGTGTCGGTGCCGAGTGCGGACCCCCGAACGCGGACCGGTCCGATTCCGCCCCTGGGCACCATTTGCATTCATATCCCTTTGTTACACAATCGGTCGATGGAAATCATAAATTGAAGAGCCCATCCTTTCGATTCCTGGTTATCCTGTTAGAACTCAATCCAGGTTTCAGTTAGATATTAATTCAGGAAAACTGGCTGCCGCTGCGAAATAACAGGTCAGTGCCAGCAAGATCACTGCATTGAAGCCAAAATGGATCGCCAGTAGTGTTGCCAGGATCGCACTAATCACCGAGGCGCAACCGTTAATGCCCCATGCCCAGGGTGTCAGCGATGGCGGGCTGGTGGCAAGCGCGGACAGACCCAACGGGAAAGGAATCCCCATGCAAAAACCCAACGGCGCTATCAACACGATGCTGATCAGGATTCTGATGATCAGGGGTAAACTCCCGGCCGATTGCATTAGTGGTCCAAGTAGTGCCAGGTACGCCATACCGAGCACTATGATCGCCGCCACCGCGTTGGCGGTTACCTTTTTTGATCGACGTTGACCGGCAAAGCGCTGCGCGTAACCGCTGCCTACACCGGCGGCAACCAGAAACGAGCCCAGTACTACCGAGGCCGCGTAGATTGGATGGTGCAGGAACAAAATAAATTTCTGCAAAAAGGCTATTTCGATCAGCAAGAAACCGAGCCCGAGCGAGAAAAAGTAGCCCAGTACCTTGACGGTGCTGGAGCGCCTGAGCATTCGCACAGTGTCCCGCCGTATTAAAATAAGTGGCAGCAAGATCAGCAACACGCTGAACAGCAATGTTAGCACCAGAGTTATCACCAGGGTAAGGTAACCGGTTTCCAGTAATGCGCCACCGCCTCGATGCCTCAGCTTGATCAATTCCGACAGGCTGCTCAATTTCACTGAGTGGGAATGGAATGGACGGTCGTCGGTCGCCGGTTCGAGATTGAATTTGTAGTCATGCAGGAATTGATCGCGCTGTTTACCGAGCAGCGCCCGCGTACCGTCGTAGAAATAAGATGCTTCAAGCTGGTTATAGCGGTTTGCTTCATGCGCCGGCATATTCGGGTAATAGGCCAGGTCAAACGACCGTCGCCTACTGAAATTCTTGATCGCATCGATGTTGGTAGTGCTAAATTCACCGTTTTTAATCAACAGCGTACTGGTTTGCCAGCCACGGATTAACGCAAGGCGGCGCTCGATGTTATCCGCCCCCGAGGCCTCAAGCGCCGCGATCGCGCTGGCAAACAATTTTAGGTTACTCCGCGGTGGCAATTTGATCCCGAGCGTTAGCGCGATATATCCTTGATCATCGAGCCGTTTTATCGCCTGTTTCAGCGCCTCAACGGTATATAGATAGTTTTCATCGAGACCCTGGACCCCGGCCGCGGTAGTAGATGAATCGAACATTGGAAACTGAATCAAATCATACCGGCCGTATGCACTCTGCAGGAATCCGCGCGCCTCGGCAATGTGCAACTTCACCCCGGCATGATCGAAGATTTTGCCACTGAAATCGCCAAATCGATCGCTGACCAGGTCCACCACCTGGGAGTTGATTTCTACCGCGTCGATTTGTCCTGCATCATGGTAGAGTGCCTGCAAGATACCGGCCCCGCCTCCGGCACCTAGTATCAGTACCCTCCCGGGAGCTTGCAGGTGGTAAGGTAGCGCCGAGGTTAGATCGTCCAAATAGGCAAGATCGGCGCGCTCACCGCTATAATGCGTGATCGCGGTTAACCCATCGGCGTCGATAAATAGCCCGAGTTGTGCCGGTGGCTCGAGGTGAGAGTTGAGGCTCAGCCCCGGCGCATGGCGCAGCGGAATGGCTTCGCTTTCTACCACGGTAACCAAACCCAGCGGACTGAAGCGCTCGGCAACCACGCGGGTTCCAGACACGCGCAGCAACTGGCTAAGACCCTTGTAAGGGGAAATTAGCGGCTCGGTCCATGAGCCTGGTAGTGAGTACAGGCAAAACATGACAATCGGCAAGCTGATGATTACCGGTCGCCAGTGCCCCCGGCATTCGAGCCATAGCACAGCAGCGGCAGCGAATCCCAAAAGTGAAATATACCGAAGCGCGGTCGCAGGCGGGACCAGGAACAGTATTGCGATAATTCCAACCGCGCCGATTCCGGCGCCGAACAGGTCGGCCGCGTAAATGCGCGCTAAAGAATACTTGAACCGTATCAGCGCCAGCCCAATCAGATTGGCTGCGAAAAAGAACGGCAGCGCAAGCAGCAGGATGACCAGGGCAAGTCGCAGCCAGTGATTATTGTCCCAGATCAACTCCTCGGGGTTGAAAGAAAGGCGCTGGGCCAGCGCATAGCACAACAGTGAACTGAGCCCGAACAGGCAAGCCTGGATCACCGCGAAGTTGCGGAAGTTATTTTCCAAAGCTGCCCGCGTCAATACCAGGAAACTGCCGCTGACACCGAAACCGAGCAGTGCGACGCTGACTACCATGTAGGCGAAGTGATGCCACTGGATTAACGAAAACAGTGCCATCAGTAGTATTTCATAACCTAGCACCGCTGCCGAAATCACAGCGATGGAGATCCTTGGCCGCGCATCTGTGGTCACCATCGAACTAGTGTTCCCCGGTCAGCGGCACGAATCTGACCGGCAAAACCTGGCGCGTGATGAATTCATCGTTATCACCGCGGGTAATCAGTATCAATTGCTGGGTTGAAAATTGGCTACCCACCGGAATTATCATCTTTCCTCCCGGCTTGAGTTGTTGCAACAGCGGCGGGGGAATGTGGCTGGCGGCGGCGGTCACGATGATTGCATCGAAAGCAGCGTACTCGGGCCAGCCATAATAGCCATCTCCGAGACGTACTTCGACCTTGTCATAATCGAGCTGCCGCAGGCGGGCTTGCGCTTCTTTCCCAAGCTCAGGGATGATTTCGATGCTCCATACACGGGCGCCGATTTCTGCAAGCACCGCGGCCTGGTAGCCGGAGCCGGTACCGATCTCCAGGACGTGCTGGCCCGGTTCAATATCCAGCAAATCGGTCATGATTGCGACGATGTAAGGTTGCGAAATTGTCTGGCTGTGACCAATCGGTAACGGCCGGTTCTGGTAGGCCATGTCAACCACTTGAGGTGGTACGAACTTGTGTCGAGGCACTTGCGCCATCGCATCGAGCACCCGCGTATCAAGGGACGATTGCTTGAGGTAGCTGCTGGTGGAGCGGACATCGTCTTCGATCAGGCGTATCATTTGTTCACGATCGTCTCGCAAGTCATTGCTGGACTGCGCCGGATCGAACTCGCAACTGCTGGCAACAAGCAACAACAATGCCCCGAGCATTACACTACCGGAGTGGCGATATGAAATCGGTCCAAACATGGTTGAATAGTTGCCTGTGCCGCATTGCTGACTTGGATTATAAGCTTGAAACCCTACCTGGCCAATTTTCGTTTCTACGAGGAACTCAATGATTTCGTAGTACACGAACATTACAAACAAATCATTGCATATAAGTTTGGCGGGCAGCCTGCGATCAAGGACCCGATTGAAGTTCTCGGGGTGCCGCATAGTGAAGTCGACCTGATCCTGGTAAACAACGAGTCCGTGGGTTTTGACTATAAATTGAAAGATGGTGATCGTGTTGCGGTATATCCGGTGTTCGAGAGCTTCGATATCACCCCGGTGCAGCGCCTGCGGCCGAAGCCACTGCGCAACACCGCGTTCATGGTTGACGTCAATCTCGGTAAACTGGCGCGCCGCTTGCGCATGCTTGGATTCGACGCGGCTTACAGCAATAGCCAGAAAGATCACGAAATAGTTGACATAGCCGCACGAGAAAAACGTATCGTGCTAACGCGAGACAGGAGATTGTTGTTTCGTAAGGCGATCACGCATGGTTTCTGGATCAGGGCGGTCGATGCCGACACTCAGCTGCAGGAAGTTTTGCAGCGTCTCGACCTTTATGACCAGGTCAAGCCGTTACAACGCTGTATAGAATGCAATGGAAGGATAGAATCAGTTGCAAGGGAACAGGTATGGGCTCGCCTCGAACCACTCACACGCCGGTACTATAGCGAGTTCTTCTGTTGTTCGCGTTGTCACAAAATTTACTGGTCAGGTTCACATGTGACGCACATGACTGGTGTTATTCGCCAGCTGCTTGAGCGATAGATGTTGCGTCAGGCAGTTAATTTTCATCCATACCAAAAGCGGGGCCAGAACACAGTGTCTGTTAAAAAATAAAGGGGCCGGCTAATGAGCGACCACTGAAGGGTTTACGGTTATTTTTGTGCGGAGATTTGCGGGTTTCAGTTGTGCATTGTTATGCATAGTAGTGCATATTAGAGCAACGGACGCCCCATAAGTTGTTGAAAAATAAAGAAATATAAACCAACTATCTTTCTGAAAATCCTCGTGTCGGTGCCGAGCGCGGACCGGTTCGATTCCGCCCCTGGGCACCATTATTTCCCTCAACACTCGTAGTTTGTGATCTGGCCCAAAAAATGCCAGGGATCGTCACTTTAGGAATCTGGTGATAGTTAATTCAATTCAGAATTAAGTTATCTGTCAGTATCATTAATGACTGCTTTTTTGAACCTGCGGTTCGTCAGTTCGTGCAAGTCGTGAAGTGCAGCGAGCAGGCAAGGTATCAGAATTAAAGTAATCGGCGTCGCGAACAGGATGCCGTAACCCATCGCCAACGCCATCGGTGCCGAAAACGAATCCGAACCGCCGAGTCCATATGCCATTGGTAACAATCCTGCTACCGTGGTAATCGAGGTCAGAACGATCGGGCGCAACCGGGTCTTCGACGCGGAGATGATGCGCTCGCGAACACTGATTTCGGGATGCGTTTCGCCCAGCCGGTTGATCAGGTTGACCAGAATCAGCGAATCGTTGACAACGATGCCGGTTAACCCAACCACGCCCAGCATCGCGAGAAAGCCGAACGCGGTGCCATGCAAGGCGAAGGCGATAATCACGCCGATCAGGCCGAACGGAATCGCGATCATGACCATGACCGGCTGAATCATCGAATCGAACAGTAGCAACAACAGCAGGTAGATTCCCACCGCGGCGGCGATGAACGCAACCACGAGGCTGGCCATCGATTCGGCTGATTCCTCAGCTTCGCCGCCAACGACGATACGCATGCCGGGCCAGTCGGTATCGAGATTGATGCCGTCGAGTGCTGCGCTGGTAGCGTTCAGTGGCGTAGTCAGTTCCTTTACCACATCTGCCGTAACCGTGATCGCGCGTTCGTTATTGTAGTGGTAAACGTTGGATGGCCCAGCCTCGAGGCCGAATTCGGCGACTTCTTCGAGGCGGATGAAATCACCGCGTGCGTTGGGCACGATCAGGTCGGCTAAGGTGTCCAGCGACGAGCGTGCGCTTTCCTCGAACAGCACGCGGAAATCGACGTCATCATCGCCGTAGCGCACCGACGTGACAACCTCGCCGTCGAAGGCAAGCCTGACGTTGCGCGCGATGTCGGCCACCGTCAGCGCTGAGTCGGCGAGGCGAATGTAATCGATATCGATACTGATTTGCTCCTTGCCGATTTTATCGTCGCGGTCGATGTCCTTGACGCCCTCGATTAGTTCGAGGCGCGACACGATTAAATCCGCGAGGCGTGGGCGCAGTTCGTCGTTGCTGCCAACCACGCGCATCGTGATTGGCCGTCCCACCGGCGGACCGCCGCTGTCGATAACGAACGAAATTCTTTCGATCTCGTCGATTGTGTTCGCCCGCGTGCGCAGATCTTCGACGATTTCATCAGCGTTGCGCTCGCGTGTCGCAAATGGGGTCAGGTACATGCCGATAAACGCCCAGTGTTCGTTTTCACCCTGGAAAAAACCACCGAGACCGCCGATCCGGGTTGTGTATGATTCGACCTCGCCGTCAGGCAATTCCTTGACCATGGTTTCGAGTTTGCGCATGACGTTCGATGTATGATCGAGCGACGATCCCACCGGCAGTTCGACCAGCACGAAAACAGTATTCGCCGACTGGGTCGGAAACAAAACGAAATCCATGTAGCGTGCGGCATACCAGAAAGAACTGGCCAGCATCATCGCGGAGGCCACGATTACCGCATAACGCCAGCGCAGCATGCGATCGAGGAAGCTGCCGAAAGATGCTTTGATCGACTCGATGTCGAGCCGTCGCGGTTCGTGCGCACGGTCGATTTCCCTGGCGCCCCAGATCAGGTGCGCCGGCAGTGCCACCGTGAGTTCGGCAAACGATACGGTCAGCGCCAGCACTACTACCAGCGGGATTACGTAAATAAAATCTCCGAGGGTGCCGGTCATGAAAAACATCGGCGCAAACGCAAGCCCGGTGGTCGCGAGCGTTGTCACCACCGGTTTGAATACAGCGGCGGCACCCTCGACCGCGGCGTCGAGCGGGGCGAGGCCCTGCTCGCGGTAGCGCCAGATGTTTTCGGCGACGACGATACCATCGTCGACGATGATGCCGATTACCAGAATCATCGCGCCGAGCGCGATCGAGTCGAGGTAGGCGCCGAAAGCTGGCAGTAAAAAGATCGTGCCGAGCAACGCCACCGGGATACTCATTGCGACCCATAAGGCCGAGCGCAGATCGAGGAAAAACGCGAGCGTGATCAGTACCAACGCGAGGCCGAGGGCACCGTTGGACAGCACTACGTTGAAGCGATTGTCAACGTTTTGCGAGATGTCATTGGAATATTCGATGCGCACGCCTTCGGGCAGACGGTGCTGGTTTTTTTCGATGAAGGCCTTGATCCGATCGACCGTGCGAATGATGTCGGCGCCATCTTTCTTGTAGACAACGAATGAAATCGCGGATTGACCGTTCATGCGTGAACGCACCTTTTCGGGCTCGAAGGTATTCTTGACCACGGCGAGGTCGCTGATTCGTACCTGGGTACCGTCCTCGGTGACGTCTACGATGACGTCCTCGACTTCGAGCGGCGTCTCGAATTGCGCCAGGGTGACAATATTTTTTTCGCTAGTGTAAGACTCGAAGGAACCGCCGCTTGCACGAATATTGCGGTTGGCGATCGCGCTGACGATTTGCGCGCCCGGGACTTGCCACTTTTCCATAGCGTCCTGCAGCATCTCGATGTGAATTTCGCGGTCGCGGTAACCAAAACGCGACAGTCGCGAGACGCCCGGAATGTCTTCGAGCTGCTTTTCCGCGCGGCGTGCGATTTCGCGCAACTGGGGATAAGGTATATCGCCAGTGAGACCCACTTCGATGATCGGGATGGCGGTCGCTGTCGTGATTTCGCGCACAACCGGCTGCTCGTCGACCTCGACCGGGAAATCCGACGTTCGTGACACCGCGTCGCGTACGTCGGTCTTGACCTTGTCGAGATCGCGGGCATCGAGATCAATCTTGATGTGGATGATCGATATGTTTTCCATCGAAAACGACGTGTAGCGTTTTAAGCCATCGACTTCCTTTAATTCTTCCTCGATTTTGTTGGTTACGTTGAGCTCGACGTCCTGCGGCGACGCGCCCGGATAACGCGTGGTAATGATCATCTCGGCGAGATCGACACTCGGAAAATTGTCGCGCTGGATAAACGTCAGGGTGCCGAGGCCGAGTAAAACGACCATTAACGTGAACACGTTGGCCAGCATGTGACGGCTGGCGAAATAACGCAGCATCGCTTGCATACTGTCTCCGTCCCTTTCAGGTGGTTTATTCGAACACGGCCTTTCCGAACATGCCGGGGTAAAGCCCAGGGTGATCGGGTAGCGCCAGTTCGATCAGGAAAGTATGGCGATCGTCACCATTCGGAATCACCTTGATCACGCTGGCTTCGACCGACTCGTCGCCGAGCGCGGTAATCGTGATCCTGGCGGCGTCGTTGACTTTGATATGCACCAGGTCCCGCTCCTTGACTCGCGCGCGAAACTTGAGTTTGCTCTGGTCCTGGATTTCGTACAGCGCCTGTCCGGGCTGCGTTACCAGCCCGATCTCGGCATATTTCTTGGTGACGATGGCGTCGAAGGGTGCCTTGATCCGCGTTTCGGCAAGTGTCGACCGAATCAATTCGATTTCCGCCTGTGCGGCCTTCAGGTTGGCCGCGGCAACCTCGAGCGCATAGATCGCCTCGTCGATGGCCTCGCGCGAGACATTGTCATTTTGCGCGAGTGTTTCCAGGCGTTTGCGCTTGCGCTCGCGATGCGCGAGTTCGGCTTCGGCGCGTTCGCGCGTGGCCTGCGCGATCCTGAGCCGAGCCTGGTACTCGGTATCGTCGAGCTCGACAATGACCTGGCCGCCAGTGATCCGTTCGCCCTCGGTGGCGTTGATTCGGGTAATTCGGCCCATGATACGTGTCGCCAGCGTAACGCTGCGGTTGGCGACGATATCGCCGGTAACGATACGTGTCGGCGATGCTGCGTAAAGCAGCTCGAACCACGAAGCGAGCAGCATCGCTGCGATCAACAATGGTAGTCTCATTTCAAATATCCCCGGCCGACAGAATCTCACTATACCGATAATGCGTAATTAGGCCACCGTGTTTCAGCAACGCATTCGGGTTATCCGCGGACAAAATACATATTTGCTTTACGATCCTACAGTTCGGCCAAATCGTGCGCAGTTCCAATTTACAGAACTAATTACGAATACCGAAAAAATGAGACGGGAAATTATTGTCTAATTCCTCCGTGTTCATTTTTCTCGAGTGTTTTTCCTGTCCCTCCTGAAAATACAATCGTAACGCTCTCTGATCAATCTTTGCTATCTCCATCATGCTGCTATTCTGGCGTAGCGATGGTGCAGGCCACCAACACGGGGAATTGCAGTAATAATACCGAACTCCGGTGGCTCGACAGCTCTGGTTTCAGGCGGATCTTTGTTCAATGACAAATGGGTCCGGCAGGTATGATAGTAGTCAACGTATTCTCGGAGAATCCGTCTCAGATGCCGCTCGTTCATGACGATGGCATGATCCAGACATTCCCGACGGATAGATCCGATAACACGTTCACAAAATGGATTCTGCC
>JAAESG010000427.1 GCA_024229615.1 Gammaproteobacteria bacterium
GCAGGCATTTGGCTCGGTCAGAGCGCTCGACATAGTGTCAACTATACCTGTGCACCCTCCGAACATTGGTTGCCGGTAACTGCAAGCAATGTTCACAGTGGTCGCAAAATACAGGCAGGGCACGACCTCTCGTCGTCTCGCAACGAGTGGTGGTGAGAAATGCGGACTAGTGACGGGTGCCACGATCAAACAATGGCAAAGGGCTACGTTTAAAAAACGGAATCATCAGCACACCCGCGAGAAACCCGCCAATATGGGCCCACCAGGCGACATGCCCCTCGCTTGCGTTGAGCAAGTTGAAGACTTGCAGACCAACCCAGAGTCCAATTATCCAGTAAGCCGGTAAACGCAGCGGCAATCGCATCATTACCAGAATTATGACCTTGACCCTGGGATGCAGCATCAGGTACGCACCGAGCACCCCGGACACGCCACCACTGGCACCGATCAACGGGCTGATCGATTCACTCTCCGCAAAGGCATGGGTAAAACTCGCAAACATACCGCAGGCACAGTAGAAAATAAGGAAGCGCCAATGTCCCATACTGTCCTCGACGTTGTCGCCGAAAACCCACATGAATGCCATATTACCGATCAGGTGCATCCAGCCACTGTGCAAAAACATCGAGCTTAATAGTGTCAACTCGACCGGTAAAATGATCAGTTCGGGGGCCAATTCACGATGCTCAAAGAGTACCGCAGGCAACAATCCGAAAGACAATATAAATGCTTTCTCTTGCTCACCCGGTAAAACCTGCTGGTAGATGAACACAAAAAAGCACAGCACGATTACAACAATCGTTACCCATTGGAACGGGATGACCCTCAGTGGATTTTGATCGTGAAGGGGTAGAAACATAAACTAAATCGTAGCCCTGGAAATTCTCATAGTCGTTCCAACACGCCTGACGCACGCCTATACTGAAATCGTGCAGCGCCTATCTCGACAAGATCCTTTTTAGCTGTCGACGACGATCGGAATAAAGTTTTAAAAGGTCATGCGATTGTAGGCATCGAGGGCCGCGACCTTATAGCCTTCGGCCAGGGTCGGGTAATTGAATACTGTTTGCACAAAATAATCCAGGGTGCCGCCGAGTGAAATAACGGCCTGACCGATATGCACCAGTTCGGTCGCGCCTTCGCCGATGATGTGCACCCCAAGCAGTTTTTGGGTCTCAATCGAAAACAGCATTTTCAACATGCCTTCACGCAAGCCGATGATCTGTCCACGTGCGGTTTCACGAAATCGAGCGATACCGACTTCGTAGGCGATACCACGCTGGTTGCACTCCTGTTCGGTGAGACCAACCATGCTGATCTCGGGGACTGCGTAAATGCCATAGGGGAAGAGTTCCGGTTGGCTTGAAACGTCCGCTCCGAAGGCGTGGCAGGCCGCATACCTGCCCTGCTCCATCGAAGTCGATGCCAGGCTTGGAAAGCCAATCACGTCACCGGCGGCATAAATATGTGGCTGAACAGTCTGATAGTCTTCGTTTACCGGAATTCGACCACGATTGTCCGCCTCGATACCAACTTCTTCCAGCGACAGATCATCGGTAACGCCCTGGCGGCCAGCCGCGAACAGGACTGTATCCACAGCCATGCTCTTGCCACTTCTGAATTTGACCACGACCTTACCGTCGTCAAACTTGTTGATGGTGCTGATCTTATCGTTAAGACGAACCTGGATATTGCAATCGCGCAGATGGTGTATCAGCTCGTCAACTATTTCGCGGTCGACAAAACCGAGGATGTAATCATTCGATTCCAGCACCGTCACCTCGATATCAAGTGCCTTGAAAATGGTGGCATACTCTAGACCTATAACGCCGCCGCCCACCACCAGCATCTTCTTCGGAATGCGATTGAGTTTGAGGATTTCATCGCTGTCCATGATCGCGTCGCCATCGAAGGGTACCGTATCAGGTCGGCGCGTCTTGGTACCGACACTGATCACGAAATAGTCGGCTGTGAAATCATTCTGATTACCGTCATTATCTTCGACAGTGATAGATTTTTCCCCCGAAAACCGTGCATGCCCGTATTGAATTTCAACACCGTTACGCATCAATTGATGCTGGATGATTTCGATTTCATGACTCAGCGTCGCAGTCAGCCGCTGCTTCAGATCGTCCGCAGTTATATTATCTTTAACCTTGTAGCTGCGTCCGTATATGCCACGCTGACGCCATCCCGATAAGAACAACACGGTTTCACGCAGAGTCTTGCTTGGGATAGTTCCGGTATGAACCGTTACCCCGCCGACAACTTCGTTCTTTTCCACCAGCAACACATTCTTGCCGATTTTAGCGGCCTGAATGGCGGCGCGTTTACCTGCCGGACCGCTGCCGATCACTATCATGTCGTAATGTAAATTCAAAACGTATCTCCTCCCCTACATGGAATATAACTAATTCTCAGGCTCGAGTCGTCGTATTTCCTGCTTGAGGCCACCGACACTGCGGGGAATCGGTGAGGTTTTCCTGAGTATGCTGGGCAGGTCGTCCTTGGCCAGGGCCGCTGCCTGTCGGCTGGTATATTGCCCGTAGACCACACTGTAGACTTCCCGGTTACCTGTCAATGTCTTAAAAACCCTAAGTTCGGTGATATCGACCTGCTGGCGCTCGAGCTTATCCACATACTCATAGTAAACCTCCGTATCAAATGTTTTGTAACTCAGCAACAAAATCTGCAGGGTACCAGTCTTGTCGTTGGACGCGTTTATCCAGTCCGTCGAAGTTTGCAGGTCACTTTGAAATCGCGCTGAAGCTGAATCCGTGGTCGAATTCCCGCTACGGTCCGAGCTTGTCGCAACGACAGGCGCGGGCGCATAGAGTTCTTTCACGATCACCACGTCTTCATCCGTTGCCGTACCCGGTTCCGTAGTCACCATAGCTTCAGGTTCTACACTAATAACCTCGGTAACAGAATTTATTTCTGACTCCTGTTCGACCGCTACCTCGGTTGGGGAAACTGAATTTGTTGCCGTATCGCTAGTACGCTCCATTTCGGGCTCTATCAGCGACTCGGGATCAAGTTCAGGTTCAGGTTCAGGTTCAGGTTCAGGCTCAGGCTCAGGCTCAGGCTCAGGCTCAGGCTCAGGCTCAGGCTCAGGCTCAGGCTCAGGCTCAGGTTCAGGCTCAACCTTGGTTTCGACCGCAGTCTCTGCCACAGCTTCTATCTCAGCACTCGGAGCAGAGCTCTCTACAACGTCCGACTCCTTATTCACCATAGCGGGCGGCCGCGATACCATTTGCAGGTTATTCAGGTAATACCAGCCCGCTACAAATGCGATCACCGAGACGATGAGCACGGCTACAATAAACCTGCCACCCTTCTTGATCGACTCGGTATCCGTCGACGGTGAAGAACCTATCTGCGCGCCATCGCGTTCGGCAATCTCGATGAGCGATCCAACTAGCCCGCCGCTGGCGGCAAGTTGCTTGCGCAGCACCGGCGGTATCGTAAGCTTACCGACGGAATGTTCCGGATACAGGTAAAAGCCGAGAAATGCCTTAACCTCGTCACCCGTGAACGGCATTTGCTGAAAACTCTGTACACGCACCTGGTATTGTTGCGACAGCAAACGCAACTCGTTGAAACCCTCACTACTACTGGCGATTATCAGATTGAGATTTTTATCGATGCCATCAGTTGACCAACTGAGAAACAACTGGTGTCGCGACTTCTTAAGAGCTTCTTCGAAGTGATCAGCAATGATGATGTCACCGCTGCTGGCAGTTCCGAATACCGCCTCTACCGCCGCGCCACCATCCAGACTGCTATCGTCTGCGCTTTTATTTACACTAAAATCGAGCCAGTGAATCTTGCGTTCCAGTAGACGCGTTCGACTCAATTCCTGCATCAGGCGTGTTTTACCGACACCGGTATCACCATACAAAAGAAACAGCGATCCATCAGTATCCAGCTCGCGCGTAAAATCCTCCATCAGGTTTGCTGTTTGACGGGTTAGAAAGAAAGGCTTGCTCACGTGTTTATTATAGTATTTGTTCAAGCAATTAAAGTTCTGTCGTTTATACTTCTTAGCAGGACATGATTCAAATTTTAATTCTCTATCCGGAGCGCTTTTGTCCCAGAATAAATATGGTTATGACGACCTGATCGCGCTGCAGGAAATTATCCGTGGCGTGGCCGAGTCCAGTCTGGCGATTTACTTCACGCGATCCACAGCTGACTACAAGGCCGATGGTTCGATTGTCACCGAGGCAGACCTGGCGATGCAACAGGCCATGACCGCGGCACTTGCCGAACGCTATCCGCAGGTGGAAATGCTCGGCGAAGAGGTGAGTGAAGCAGAGCAACTCGATGTTATTCACAGCGACGCCGATTACTGGTGTCTCGATCCGGTCGACGGTACCACCAATTTTCATGCGACGGTACCTCTGTTTTCGGTTTCGCTTGGTTTGATCAGTCAAGGTGAAATTGTTATCGGGGTGGTATATGACCCGATTCGTCACGAATTTTTCGGCGCTATTAAGGGAGACGGTTTCTGGGTCAATGGAGAGCGCGTCGCTCGCCCCGAGCAACCGCAGTCGCTCGGCAGTTGCATCGCATTCGTTGACTTCAAACGACTCAGTGAAGAAATGAGCATCGGTCTGGTGCGGAACACCCCATACAAGTCCCAGCGTAATATCGGCACCTGCGCACTGGAATGGGCCTGGCTTGCCGCGGGTCGGGTCAACCTGCTGTTGCACGGACGCGAAAAAATCTGGGACTATACTGCGGGCGTACTACTGGCGCTTGAGGCAGGTGGCAAGTGCGAAACCTTCGATGCCGAACCCATCTTCAAGCAGACACTGGTACCGCGTTCGGTCGTCGCCGCAAGCACTCCCGACCTTTTCGAACAGTGGGCCTCAAAGGTTCGCGACATCTGCTAGGCCGACTTCTCGGCCTTATTCTGGCACTGTCGTTGGGCACGCCAGCAATGAGCGCGGAGCCTTTTCGCGTGCTCACTCAAAATATGGATCGCCTTTTCGACAATGTCGATGATGGCAACAACGAGGAGATTCTGTCGCGGGGACGCTTTCGTAAGAAAGTAAAATCGGCGGCAAAAAAGTTCGGCAAACATTTTGGCCTGCCGCATATTATCGCCTTACAGGAAGTTGAGAATCTGTACGTCTTGCAACAGATCGCGACCGAAATCCGACATCGATACCAGGCACGTTATCGAATAATACTGATCCCGGGTCAGGATGTGTCTGGCATCAATCTCGCGTTCCTGGTGCGTTTCGGCGTCGAGATAAAAAAAGTCGATCAACTGTTTGCCAATAAAGTCTTTAAATTGACCGGCAACCCACTTTTTTCCCGCCCTCCGCTTTACCTCGAAGCCTGCTATATCGACAACTGTATTTCGTTCCTCAACCTACACCTGCGTTCGATGCGCGGCATTGACAGTAAAGAGGATGGTGATCGCGTCGCACGCAAACGACTCAGCCAGGCCGAAACGATTGCCACCTGGAGCAATCGCTTCCAGCAATCCAGGCCTGACTCTTCATTAATGATACTAGGCGATATTAATGCACTGACTCCCACGGACAAGCATGTGGACGTCGCCGGTATCATTCGTGGCATACCGAACAATGTGAACGTGCGCCTCACGGCGCGAGACCTCGTAGAGCCCGACCTGGTCGATCTCACCGACCTGATCCCGCAGAATAAACGCTATTCGTTCATATTTCGCAAACGGCAACAGCAACTCGACTACATGTTCGTCAACCAGAATTTCGCAGCCGACCTGGAGGTTATCACTTTCAGTCGCATCGATCGTCACTTCTCTGATCACGCGGGTTTACTGGCCTGGTTTCATTGGTAAGCCGGGTTACTGCAGACTGTGTGCCTGTGATAAATATTGCTCAGACTGCATTTCGATCAGTCGGCTCGCGGTGCGCTCGAATTCAAAACTGAGACGCTTGCCAAGATAGAGCTGGTCAGGACTGACCGCGGCGCTACAGATCAACTTGACTCCATGATCGTATAGAACATCAATCAGCAATACGAACCGGCGTGCGACATCATCGTCGCTGTGGTTCATCTGGTGGATATCCGTCAGAATCAATGTGTTGAAAAAGCGCGCCAGTTCGAGATAATCATTTTGACTACGAGCACTTTCGCAAAGCTCGCTAAAACTGAACCAGACCGTGTCTTCAGCACAGTATTGATACGCCAGTTCCCGTCCGTTAATGGTCAGCTGGTGTTGCTCGGCCTGAATCGGTGCCACGTGCTGTGCCAGGTAATCGCGGATGCGTGCCCCGGTTTCATCAGAATGCGGAACAGAATATAAATCGGTTTGCTGTAGAAAGCGCAACCGATAGTCTTGTTGGCCATCAAGATTGACGATCTCGCAATGCCGGCCAATCTGATCGATGGCTGGCAGGAAGCGGGCGCGCTGCAAACCATCGTGATAGAGGTTTTTGGGCGCAGTATTAGACGTCGTCACCAGCACCACCCCTTGGTGAAATAGTGCTTCGAGTAAGCCCGCCATAATCATTGCATCGCCAATATCGATAATGACAAACTCGTCCAGGCATAGCACCTGGGTTTCGGCGGCGATGTCCTGCGCGACTCGCTGCAGTGGATTCTCTATATCGAGCTGTTGTTGCAATGAGACCTGAATGCGATTCATAAAACTATGAAAATGAGTGCGCTCGGACTTGATATGCTTTGGTAGTGACTGGTAGAAAATATCCATCAAAAAGGTTTTACCGCGGCCGACACCCCCCCAGAAATAGAGACCGGTAATTTTCGGCCATCTGCGCTCATCTGACAGCAGACTGCGCCACCAGTTAGCGGGTTCGGCATGGACAATGCGCGCGAACAGGTGGTCGAGTAACGCGATTGAATGTTGTTGTGCGGAATCGACGACAAATCCGGGTTGATCCATCAATAGTTGATATTTTTCCGAAGGCTTCATATTTTTACCGGGTTTTTGGCCAGAATCCCGCAGAAACATTTGCCTGGTTTGGAATGTTCCGCATATTTTACTGAAATATACAAGGCTTTCAGCATCTTATCGTGCTTTTCTAAAGTTTTTTGCTACTATCAAGTATAGAATATTTGACTGTATTGAAATTAATTCCAATAACGATATACTTTTTCATACATGACAAATGGTCGGAATGGACTTATTTTAAGACTTTTTCGTGCCTTTTAGCCGAACAAAACAGGTAACTACAAGTAGTAGCTAAGTTAATGGCAGTAGATAACCGAGTAATTAACCCAGCACTGGCGCAGCAACTGATTCGCAAGAGCGATATGCTCAAGCGAAAACGCGCAGGTGAGCCTGCCGCAGTTGAATCCTTCCCGCGAGTCGTGAAAACCATCACTGGTCTTTGGCGTTATTCCGAAGGTAAAAAATACCTCGAGGAATTAATTTTAGTGGAAGGTGGTAAACGAC
>JAAESG010000428.1 GCA_024229615.1 Gammaproteobacteria bacterium
AGGCAGGTGGGTGATGAAGCGACCCGCCCGGGCCAGATTCTCCTCGGTCACCATCGCCGAGTCCGCCACATAGATGAACGCCTCATCGGCGACACCATGCCGGTTCATGTGCCGGGAGACTTCGTTGAGCACGTGGTGATTGATCGTCTTGTCCGATGCGTTGCCGTCCTCCAGTTTGCCGACGATCGGCACGTTCCCGTCCACGCACAGCAGCGAGAGCACAAACTGCTTGAGATCCGGTCGTTTGTCCTTGCTGTAGCCGTGCGCAATCTTGAACGGCGCCCCATCATCCGCGGCATTGCGGTAATCACCGTACAGGTTCACCGAGGTCGTATCGAAATGCACATGCTTCGTCGACAGGGAGAAGCGCTGCAAGGCCCGAACCGACAGCGCGGAGAAGATCTTTTGCGTTCCGACTTCAAAAAAATGGTCCAATACCCGACCCGCATTATCGTCACTGAAATACCCGGGTGGGATCGGTTGACCAAACAGCAGTTCCCGATCACCGTCCTCAAACGCTTTTTCCAGATGGTACAGCGGTGAACGCCCGGAAAGCGTATCGAGCACCAACCCCAAGGCGATCATACCGGGCTCGACCTCCATCTCCACCGGCACCAATCCATTGATCATCTCCACCAGGCCCAGGCGACGCGCGTAGTGGGCGATAATCGGTAAGTGGTCGACCTGCGCTGCCGTGATCACTTGACCCGGATTGCTTACCTGCCTTTCGAAGGGGCTCGCCATGACATCTCTCCTGAAGAAAAAAAGAAGAAATCTCACGACGCAGGCCGCTGACGCTATTTTGCCAGGTTTCAGGGGATGTGTCTAGCTGTATATCAGGCAGCTGATGAATGCTCTATCCGGTTAATTGCACTATTGAAAACTTGTCGCTATTTGCTGCGATAAATTATCGTTCTGTTTCGATCTTGCATGCGGAATGTGAGTTCGAGGGAGACCCGCACCGCCCCATAGGAAGCGGCACCGCCCAGCAGCGCGGCACCGCCGCCGACCGCCGCCCGTTTGAAAAACATTCGTCGTTTCGGATCGTCCAGGAGACC
>JAAESG010000429.1 GCA_024229615.1 Gammaproteobacteria bacterium
GAAATCGACCTTGACCACGATGGACGAAGAGGGATGATTGAGTTGGAAGAACAGGATCTGCTCGGCAATCTCCTGTTCTACCAGCCAGCGCCGCGCATACTTGTGCACGATATCGCGCACATCCATCGCAAAGTCGTTGGTAATCAGGAAGGTCGGTCTTTTTCGGCCATGTTCGGTAAGAATGACCTCACGTACGTCTCCCTCGTAGTGACGCAATCTGCAGTGCCCATCATGGACTCGGATGCGTTGATACTTCCCCTTGGTCCGCGACAGCTTGATCCGCTGCCATTGATCGTCCGGGATGGCTTCGGCTCGTTCGATCAGTTTTTTCCCACGCCGCCGCAGGGTGAGAAACTTGATCTTCTCCGGGCTTAGATTGATCTGGTTGAGTTGCTGGTAAGTAGTGAACTTCGAATCGAAGATCAATAGCTTCGGTGTGCTGCCGCGCCCTTGTTTCCAAAAATCGATGAAATCGAAGACGGCCTCGGCCTGGTCGCAATGCTTGATCTGCGCGTTGGTATAGGCCAGTTGCCCCGTGGCCGGTTGTTGCACAATCAACGCCAACAGGCTCTTGATTGCCTTGGCGCGGGAACCCGACCAGTTTCTCTCTAAGACGCTGTCATCGCCCCAGTGAGGAATGGCCTTGAAATCCAGATTAAACTCACCATCCTCTTCGATCTCGTCTTGGAATATTTGGCTTAACCGCGACAGTAACTGGCGGTTCTCTTGCCGCGTGACCCGGTACGAGTAGGTCGACAAGGTGGTTGATTTCGGCAACACATTAAGACCGGCAAAAAACCCCAAGGCCCGATCCATATTCCATCGGCTATCATGAGACCAACGCTTGCCACCGCTGAGCTTGAGCGCCACAAATGCCAACACCGACTGTACATCGCTGATCTGGCTGGTACCTGGGAAACCGCAGCAAGCAATCGCCTTGACAATCCCCAACTGCTCCAACAACGGCAGAAACACCAACGGACCCGCACCGGTCTCGGTGAGGAACTGCTCATCGGTGACCCGTAACGACTCGCTGGACGGCGCCGACAACTTCTGAGGTGGGGTCACGGCCAATCGTTGTTGTCGTGTTCTTTTCGGCAGGGCAGCAAAACCCTGCGATTTGAGGATTCGATCAATGGTATCAAGCGAAACAATGCATTGATCGGCATCCAAAACACTTTTGATATCGGCAATCGAA
>JAAESG010000430.1 GCA_024229615.1 Gammaproteobacteria bacterium
GCAGATGAGCGCAGACCGGAAAGGCGTGGGTTGGCAGACGCTGCTGCTTTGTCAAGTTTGCTATTCGAACGGGTGGCGCGCTTTTGTGCTGGATTCGTTGTCCAGCCGTTCATCTCAGGCCGGGTTCCGTACGTATTTATCACTGCTTTCACAACAGCTTATTATACCACTGAACCTGTTCAGATGCGACCGTTACGCGATATGCGGGTGCAATCCAAAGTGAGGATAAGCAATTACTAATACTGCTGGACATTAGAAGCGGGATTGCGTAAAACAACGTGGGATAGACCGACCATCCCAACAGGAGTCCGCAATGTCCGTGAAGACCAAAAGCCTCGAAGAACGCCTGGCAGCCCACCCGGAACTGAAGAAGCATCTATTGACGCTGCTTGAACTGGCTGAAGGCAGCATTGATAACGCAGATCGAGTGGAGGAGCTGACGGTAGAAGGCATCAAGACATTCGGTAAACAGGTGATGCAAGATTGGGCGCAATGCAAGGAAGAAGAGAAATCGCAGGCGCTGCGCAAAGAGGAGAAAGCGGCGAGCCCGAATGGTAAAAAAACTGAGCTGGATAACAACGCTGGGAGTTATAGCGATTGAGGAACAGATTTTTAAGTTGATGGGTAGCGTGTGCCGCCCTTTTTGCGAAACGGCGAGGGTTTGCAACCGCGGCTACTCCCTTCTTTTGCAGCGCCGGATAACCGATTTTGGATCGGAGAAGTCCTTCGCCAAAGCGACACGGCAAGTGTTTGAGCATTATGGGCTGCAGGTACCCATCAGCGCGGTGCGCCGTATCACCGAACATCATGGTGAGCAGCTTCATGGAGAGCCGCAACGGGTGCAAGGCGAAGCGAACGGTAAGGTTGCGAAACAACTGATCGTGGAGATGGATGGAACGATGATCCCGACGGTTGTCGTTGCTGAGGCGTGCGACGGGGACAAGCGGAAAACACGCGCAGTTTTCTGGAAGGAAGCACGCTTGGGCCTTGTTTACGAACACGGCTGCACCGATCCGGTCTTCGGGGCGAGCACTGGCAACGTGGATCAGGCGGGGGATCAACTTGGTTTATGCGCCTCACGCATTGGGATGGATTCGCGAACTGAGGTTCATGGGGTAGGCGACGGCGCCCCCTGGATCGCCGACCAGGTAGAGCGGATCTTCGGCGCCCAAAGCAGTTATCTGATCGATTTCTATCATCTATGCGACTATCTCGCGGCGGCGAGTAAATCGTGCGCAAAAGATCACGAAGCCTGGTTTGCACTTCAGAAAAAGCGAATGAAGTACGGTCAGGTCGAGGAGGTGCTGGCCGAGTTGGCGATTCACCAAGAGCCATCCAGTGTTGAAGACAAGGATGCACCAGTGCGGGCCTGTCTGCGTTACTTCCAAAACCGACCATGTCAGTTCGATTACCCCAAAGCACTGCGAGAGGAATTACCGATCGGTTCGGGTGAGATAGAAAGTGCCCATCGATACATCATTCAGGAGCGCCTTAAAATCTCTGGAGCGTGGTGGAAAATCGATAATGCCGACAAAATGCTTGCACTACGCCTCAACCGCGCAAACGGCAATTGGGAGAATTACTGGAATTCCATTCGAACAAGTCGTGTCTCACTTTAAATCGTACCTGCTATATTCGGAATTGCTTATCCTCGATTTGAATTGCACCCATTCTGCCGCCCTCGCTTGACTATTTCCCTGCCTTACGTCTTTTTCCAGCCAATTCCTGCCATCAGGCCAGCAGATGCCCTGCCGCTTTGCCTACGGAAAACGTAGGTAAGGAGCTAGAGCAGGACGCGGTAGCTTCCGCCAAGTGCAGCAACTTGAGTGGAATGCTTTGGTTCATCAGGGTCAGTCGAACAAGCCCGCTTGCGGCGGTGCCCGGCTTTCGGGCAACAGTGATACTTCTATAGGAGGGACTTTTTCA
>JAAESG010000431.1 GCA_024229615.1 Gammaproteobacteria bacterium
GCCGGGCGATTACCGCGCCGTGTCGGCGCGAACCTGGCAGTTGCTGATCATAATGTACCGACGACTGATCGAACCAAGGGAATCAGTGATGCGGTGTCACAGCTTCAGGTTACAACCCTTGATCAGAACTGCAAGGAGTTTGGCATTACCGAATACGATATGAACGATCCGCGACAGGGGATTGTTCATGTGATTGGCCCCGAACAAGGTGCAACACTCCCAGGAATGACGATCGTATGCGGAGATTCCCATACGGCTACCCACGGTGCTTTTGGTGCACTGTCTTTTGGTATAGGTACCTCTGAAGTTGAGCACGTACTGGCGACACAATGCCTTGTGACCCGGAAAATGCGCAGCATGCGGATCACCATAGACGGCGAACTGCGGCCTGGAGTTGGTGCTAAGGATCTAATCCTCGCGATCATAGGTAAAATTGGAACATCGGGCGGCACAGGTTATGCCATTGAGTTCTCAGGCAACGCGGTGCGTGCGTTGAGCATGGAAGCGAGAATGACACTGTGCAATATGACGATTGAAGCGGGGGCCCGCTGTGGCATCATTGCAGTTGACGAGGTAACGATCGATTATCTGGAGAATCGCACTTACGCCCCCAAGGGCGAGCAATGGCTCGAAGCGACACAACTCTGGTCTGGTTATGTTACGGACAAAGATGCGGTATTTGATCAGGAAGTTAAGCTTGATGGACAGGCAATTGCTCCGCAGGTCACCTGGGGCACATCGCCCGAAATGGTCATTCCGATTGATGGAGTGATTCCTGATCCACAAGGTCAAGCTGACGAGACTCGCCGAGACGGTTGGGTACGCGCACTGGAGTACATGGGCCTGGAGTCTGGAACACCGA
>JAAESG010000432.1 GCA_024229615.1 Gammaproteobacteria bacterium
ACCCATCGTCGGCCAGTTACTTGAAGAGGCCAATGTTAGTTTCGAGTACCGCATCGAGTCGCTGCTGAAAAAAGATAGCCTCGAAATCGACGATGCCGAACGTGAAATGATCCGCGATGCGGTTTGTAACGTAGAGGAGAGTAAGGTCATGATAACCCACGGTACCGACACGATGATCGATACCGCTCGTGCACTGCTCGACATTCCACACAAAACCATCGTTTTATTCGGCTCGATACAGCCGGCACGTATGCGTTATAGTGATGCGATGTACAATCTGGGCGTCGCCAGCGCCGCGGTACAATTTTTACCCAACGGTGTTCATCTGGCCATGAATGGTCGGATTTTCGACCCGGGCAAGGTCATCAAAAACCGCGCTCAAAGTTGCTTCGAACTGAGCGATCACTAGCAAGATATCGACACACTGAGGTTATAATAAACATGCTCCTTAACTCCTGTCGCTGAATCCACATATGACTACCAGGGCTCAGGCCAAATTGATGTTACCCCTGCTGGTGCTGCTGATCGCCAGCGCGGTCTACTATTCCCTGGTCAACAGCAAGAGCCAGAGAGAAAAACCGGCGCTGAGTGAAAAGGTCTGGCAAATCGAAGTCATACGTGCCGAACAGCAAGTGCTTTCACCGAGTGTCAGGCTCTACGGGCGCATCGAATCGCCCGAGTTGCTGAAAGCGGCTGCGCCGGGCGGGAGCATCGTAGAGAAAGTCTTTGTCCGCAATGGCGCGAGTGTCAAACAGGGACAGCCGTTGGTTACCCTGGATCGTCGCGATTTTGCCGCTTCTTTGCTGCAGGCGGAAGCTGACTTACGTGACCTCGACAATCAGATCGCCGAACTTAAAATCCGCTACCAGTCGAACCTCGCATCACTGGATACCGAACGCGAATTACTGGCACTCGCAAATGACGAAGTGAGGCGACTACTGGAGTTGAAAAAGCAAAATCTGAGCGCTGACACCGCCCTCAACAGTGCACGCAGCGAGTTAGGCCGTCGCAGTCTCGAGGTAACGGCTCGCGAACTGGAGGTCGAAAGTTATCCGGCAAAACTTCAAATCCTGATTGCGCGACAGGATCACGCCAGAGCCGAGCTGGATCAGGCCAGACTGGCAATGACTCGTTCCGAAATTCAGGCTCCTTTCGACGCCATCATCAGTGAGGTAGTCGTCGCCGCAGGCGATCGCGTATCACTTGGACAGGTTCTGATTTCGCTGTTTCCGATTAACAGCCTGGAAATTCGCGCTCACCTGCCCATTAACTATGTCAAATCAGTGCAGCGTGCAATCGCCGACGGGATAAAACTGGATGCCCGTGTGACCAATCGAGCGGAACTGGGGCACTTTCCGTTGCTGCGTCTGGCAGGAGAAGCGGAGGCTACCGGCATCGACGTTTATTTTGCTGTTGAATCCAACGCAGAGCAGCTTCGCCCTGGAGAGTTGCTGCCGGTAAGCCTGAAACTCCCCGCGGTAAGTGGTGTTTTCGCAGTCCCCTACCAGGCCATTTATGGCAATTCCCGAATATACCGTGTGGTCGAAGATCGATTACAGGCGCTGGACGTAACCACGGTAGGACAGAGCAGTGACGAAGACAGGCAAGTCCTGGTCCTGATCCGTAGCGAAGAAATCGAATCCGGCGATCTGATCGCCGTGACTCATTTACCCAATTCGGTTTCGGGGCTCAAGGTAAAAATTGATGGGCATTAGTCTGCTCGGTGTCTTTGCCCGTCATCGGGTTGCCGCCAACCTGTTGATGGTCATGATGCTATTGTCCGGCGCCATCGCATTGCAAAACCTGAATGTACAGTTTTTTCCCAATTTCGAGCTAGACCGAATAACCGTCTCCACAGTCTGGAGTGGCGCCAGCTCCGAAGATGCCGAGTCGGGTATCACGATTCCACTCGAACAGCGTTTACGCAGTGTCGACCGTTTAAAGGAAATGGCGTCGACGTCGGCGACCGGCACTTCGGGTATCACGCTGGAATTCGATGAAGGCAGCAATATGACCTTCGCCCTGGATGAGGTCAAAAGACAGGTCGACGATTTCAGTAATCTTCCCGACGATGCAGAAACGCCCAAAGTAACCCAGCTGGTGCGTTATGAATCGGTGGCCCGTCTGCTCATCAGTGGCCCCTCGCAGATCGGTGAATTACGCTTGCTGGCGCGTCAGTTTGAACGCGAACTGATCGCTGCCGGAATTGACAAGATCGATATTTACGGGCTGCCCAAGCAGCAACTTCAAATCGAGTTGGCGGCCGAACAAATGCAGCGCCTCGGACTCGATCTGGATGAGATGGCCCAACGCATTGACGCCGAAAGCCAGGATTTGCCTGCGGGACTGATTGGCGAAGACGATGGAGCGCGCGAGATTCGTAGCAAGAATCAACGCAGAACACCTCAGGATTTCGCCAACCTCGCCATTGTCAGCGAAGATGACAAGCGCATTTACCTCGGTGATATAGCCCGTATCGAAAGAGGACATCAGCCCGGTTCCCCGACGATCAGCCTGAGTGGCAAAAAAGCGGTAGTTCTGGTTCTGCGCCGCAATGAAAACGGTGATTCGCTCGAAGCCGCGGAAATATTGCAGCAATGGCTTGATCAGGCGCGTCCCCAGTTACCGCACAGTATAGAGATCCAGGTATTCAACGAGCGCTGGCAGTTAATCAAGGAACGCATCATGTTGCTGCTTAAAAATGGCGCTGGTGGGCTGGTACTGGTATTGCTGATTCTCTATCTGTTTCTGTCGACTCGTGTTGCCTTCTGGGTAGCGGTGGGCATACCGGTATCCTTCATGGCCACTCTGGCGGTTCTGTATCTGGTCGGCGGCTCGATCAATATGATCAGCCTGTTTGCGCTGATCATGGCGCTGGGCATCATTGTCGACGACGCGATTGTGGTCGGAGAGGACGCACAGGCACACTTCGATATGGGCGAAAATCCGTTGATGGCGTCCGAAGGCGGTGCCAGGCGCATGCTCGCGCCGGTGTTGGCGTCGTCGCTAACAACCATCGCGGCGTTTCTACCATTGATGATGATCGGCGGTCGTATGGGCAGTATCATGATGGCGATCCCGGTCGTCATCGTCTGTGTCATCATCGCCTCGCTGATTGAAAGTTTCCTGATCCTGCCAGGTCATTTACGTCATGCCTTCGTGGTGGGGCGAGAAATCAAGCAATCGCGTCTGCGCGAAAAGCTCAACCAGGTTTTCGAAAACCTGCGTGACCACTGGTTTCGCCGTCTGGTACGATTGGCAATCGAATTTCGTTGGCTTACCCTCGCCAGCGCGATAGCCTTCCTGCTGTTCACAGCCGGATTGTTTTTCGGTGGCAAAACCGGTTGGCAGTTTTTCCCATCTCCAGAGTCGACCACGGTATATGCAAACGTGCGCTTCGTCTCCGGTACCGCGAGCGAAGTGGTTGACGGATTCATCGATCAGGTTGAAGCAGAATTGCGCCATACCATCGACGATATCGATGAAAAAGTGGTTTCAACCTATTATCGGGTGCATGCATCCACAGTCGGCCGTGGTCGGGAGATAACTGGCGAAAGAGTCGGGTCAATCTACGTTGAACTACTGGGCTCGGATCAGCGCGCCACAGATAACCCCGGTTTCATCAAAAACTGGCGTTCGCGTATCGTGGTACCCCCGGGCGTGGAGAGTTTTCAAATAACCTCTCGCCGGGTCGGCCCTTCTCGTCGCGAACTCAACTTGAGACTGACTGGAACGACACCGCATCAACTGAAGGGAGCAGCGCTAGACCTCGCACAATCGCTCGAATCCATCCCCGGGGTGAGCGCGATCGACGATGATCTGCCCTACGGCAGAGAACAATTAATATATGAACTAAGTCCGGCAGGCGAAGCCTTGGGGTTGTCGGTTACCGATATCGGACGCCAATTACGCGCGGCCTATGACGGGATTATTTTACAACGTTTTCAACAGGGTGCCGACGAGGTCGAAGTGCGCCTGCAATTGCCCAATGCCGAACAGAGGCGCCTCGACAGCTTGCTGCATTTGCCGATCAAACTGTCTAATGGCGAATTTGTCGCGCTCGAGACCGTCGCTAACTGGCGCTCGGCACAGGGATTCGAAAACCTGCGGCACGTCAACGGAAGTTTATCGGTTGACGTGTCAGCCGACGTCAACGCGGCATTGAACAATACATCGGAAATCGTCGCCGACCTGACTCAGTTTACTTTACCGGAATTAGCCAGCAAGTACGGCATTCAATACAGTGTGGAAGGACGTTCGGCGAGCCAACGCGAAACATTTTCAGATATGTGCACCGGAGCAATTATCGCGTTGATGTTGATGTATCTGGTTTTAGCCTGGGTGTTTTCATCCTATGGCTGGCCCTTGCTGGTAATGCTCACCATCCCCCTGGGCCTGACCGGTGCGGTACTCGGTCACTGGGTCATGGGTATGAACCTGACTATTTTGTCGATGTTCGGTTTTTTTGGTCTGTCGGGAATCGTCGTCAACGACTCGATCATCCTGGTCATGTTCTATCGCCAGATCAGGGAAAAGGGCTTATCGATTTACGATGCACTCGAGGAAGCGGCCTGCCAACGCCTGCGCGCCGTGTTGTTAACTTCGCTGACGACCATTGCCGGCCTGACGCCATTACTGTTCGAAACTTCGAGGCAGGCTCAGTTCCTGATTCCGATGGCGGTTTCGATCGCCTTCGGTCTCGCTTTTGCGACCGTGTTGATTTTACTCGTCATCCCGGCGATGCTATCCATTTACGAAGATGTTCATGCCTCACTACAAGCTGAACCTCAACCCGACGGGAGACTGGCATGACAAAATTCTCGGGCTTACAAAAAGAACAGCTGCGATCGGTCGCACAGCCCATCTGGAAGAACATAATCCAGGCAGCCAGTGAGCAGGATTATGCAAAATTTTCGCGGGGGTTTTCGAGCGACTTACGGGCGAAACTTTCAGAGGAGCATTTTCGCCAGAGCTGCGAAGATTTCCCACTGCTGACCTCGATCGAAGCGGACTTCGAATTCATCGATTCGATTCATCGTGAAAATGCGGTTACCATTTTATGGCGGCTTAGCAGCTCCAGTTTTAAGGGAGAGTTTCTAGGCCTGTTAACTCTGCAAAGTAGTGAATCAGGTATGGAGATTAGTGCAGTTTCAGTAACCTAATCGGTACCACCGACAGTAATTTCGTCAATCTTCAAACTCGGCTGCCCTACGCCTACCGGAACCCCCTGCCCTTCCTTGCCGCAGACGCCTACTCCCTGGTCAAGTTCGAGATTATTGCCGACCATCGATATCTTGCCCATCACCTCGGGCCCAGAGCCGATTAGCGTCGCACCTTTAACCGGCGTGGTAACTTTACCGTTTTCGATCAAATAGGCTTCGGAGAGTGAAAACACGAAACGACCCGAAGTAATATCGACCTGGCCGCCACCAAAGTTGACCGCATACAATCCCTTGTCGACGCTGGCAATAATTTCATCGGGATCACTCTCTCCCGGCAGCATGTAGGTGTTAGTCATACGCGGCATGGGTAAATGAGCAAAGGACTCTCGTCGACCATTCGAGGTTGAATGGGTTCCCATCAAACGGGCGTTCAACTTGTCTTGCATATAACCCTTGAGCACACCATTTTCAATCAGCATGGTGCACTGAGCGGGCACGCCTTCATCATCGACACTGAGAGAACCGCGTCGGTCGGGCAACGTACCGTCATCGACCACGGTGCACAATGGTGAAGCCACCAGCTCGCCGATCTTATTGCTAAAAGCAGAAGTACCCTTACGATTGAAATCTCCTTCCAGGCCGTGACCTACCGCTTCGTGCAGGAGTACACCTGGCCAGCCTGGCCCCAACACTACCGGCATGCTACCGGCCGGCGTGGCGACTGACTCAAGGTTGGTCGCTGCCTGCCTGATTGCTTCGCGCGCCAGTTCGTAAGCTCGATCGGTATCATAAAAAACGTCGTAAGCATGACGACCACCGCAACCCGCACTACCCTGCTCGCGGCGGCCCGCCTGGTGCATCAATACGGTAACATTGAGCCTAACCAGCGGGCGTATGTCGGATGCAAGCGTATTGTCGGTGGCGGCAACCAATATGTGATCGATCCCACCCGACAGCGAAATGATGACCTGCTCGATCCGATCGTCCAACGAACGCGTATAAGCATCGAGTTTTTTCAGCAATTCCACTTTTTCTTCGGCGCTGCGACCGTCAACCGGGTTATGCGATGTGTACAACGCGGTCGCCGGCTTGGATTTCAGGGCAATCGAGCTATTACCCGATTGTCCCTGTTTCACAATGGCACGGGCATTGGTGATCGCCTTTGTAATCGCATTGCTGCGCAAATCATCACAATAGGCAAACCCTGTCTTTTCCTCGGACATGGCGCGAATACCGACACCCTTTTCGATATTGAAACTGCCCTCGCGCAATATGCCGTCATCCATGACCCATGATTCCTGCTGGCTGGTCTGAAAATAAAGATCACCCGCATCGACATTTCTGCCCTGCAATCCGTCGAGAAATCCGCCAAGCTGCTCGAGCTGAAGTTCACTCGGCTCCAAAATGTGTTTACTGACCGACTCTATTGTTGATGCCATGTTTAGCTATTGCTCCATTTCGTCACGATTGCCGACAACTATATTGATCTCATCGGCCGCCTGGCTGCCTGCTAACAGCCGAATATAATCTGAGGGCACCCCCAGCGATATCAACCAGTCGCGTAGTTCCGCGGCCCATAATTCACCGCTGTCTTCACCGGGATAGCGCACAATCATTAGTCTCGTACCCTTACCCCAATAGCTCACTGCCGAACGTACTGCCGCCATTTCCGGAATCACAGCACCGATACGTGGGCGTGCCCACTGGTCGGCACTCAGCGTAAAAATACGAACCGAGTTGGCGGATGCCTGAGTCGAGAGACAAAGCAGACCGACGAGCAGTAGTTTACTTATCAATGGCTGGAAGTTCTTTCTCATTTTCATCGACTGCCTTTATTAATTCGATTTGAGGATCATCCCAGCTCCCCTTGATCTGGTATTCGATTTCTACCGCGTCATCGATGGATTTTTTGAACAGGTTTTGCAATAGCAGCAAGCCCCAACCGACGGTAGCACCTTCTAGAACCGCCCCGACAAGAGGCAGGGTTTGCCTGATTTTAGGGGTGACCCGAATATTCTGATCGTAGTTACGCTCCAGTACGTTTGTCTGACCTTTAATCTTGATCCTGGCGGCGGGGCCATCCATCCTCGTGTCTTTGGTAAAAATAATGCCGTTTTCAATTCGGTAAGTCCCTGAAATCTTATCAAACTCCATGCCTTTGATCAGCACATCCGAAAAATCCAGCGACAAACGCCTCGGCAAGGCACTCAAACTCAGCAATCCTACAAAACGACCACTACCCGGTTCGACGTTGTTCAAAACACCATCTTCTATTTCCAGACGCGCATTGCCCGCTATATTATCGAGCTTGAAAGCAAACAGCGGTGCTGGCCACGTAAAACCACCTTCGAAATCGATGCTACCTTTGCGCATACTGTCACCAAAACCGATTCCTGCGATGGCTTCGCCAAACTCCGCTCCCTGGATCGTGGTGCTGATACTGGAAAGATGCGATTCGTCAGCCGTATCGTACTTCCATTGCACTTTACCGACCAGATAAACCTTGTCGCGGCGCATGCTTAATTTGTCAATATGTAAAGTATCACCAACCGGGCTGCCTTCTATCAGGAGATCACTGAACATCATATCCTGGAAAACCAGTTGTTGGCTGCTGAGACGAAAGTCCGGCAGATCACCGGGTCGCAACTCCGAATAATCGACTTCATGCTCGAGCTTGTCGAGGCGCAAATAAGCCAGGTTGAAAATGGCCGGGTTTTGCGCCGATGGCTGACGGGGGATCTCGAAGCTGCCTTCGACTACAGAAGATTCGATCAATCCTAGAAACCGCTTGTTCACCTGGCGTAATTCGAGCTTGACAGTTTTAGCTTCCCGGCCAAATGCATCCACTCGACCCATATTCAGTTCCATCGTACTGAGCAATGAGGGATTGGTGGCACCGAAGCCCCTAATCACCTCTATCCATGGTGCGAGTGAAATCCTGGGCAGATTGCCATAGAGGTGCAGGCCTGGTCGAGTATTCGCTCGTAGCGGCGTTGCGAAGGCCAAATCCATTGCCTCCAGTTGAAAATCCAGGTCGTTGCTGGTTAGCAATCGACCTCGAGTTCGCAGCTGCGTACCAAGGGCCCCGCTAAAGTTGATCTTATTCGGAAAAAAATAAAGGTTTGCCGAGACCCGGGTAGAATCTTCCGCTGGTTTACCAACCGGCAGAGGTAACAAAATACCGGTATCCACTAAATTGCTGGCAGCGTTAATCTGCAAATAGGGCTGATCTGCAGGTGCCGAATCAGCTGCAATTTTCAGCCTGACCCGCCAATCGCTCTTGCCGCTTAGATGACGCATCGAATCTGCAGGCAGTCGCCTCAACAAATTACTGGATTCTAGCAAACCATGGACATTCACCAGAATGTCACCATCGGGACTCTCGCTATTGATATCAATCTTGACCGGATCGCCAAAGAAACGGGCATCCACCTGCCGCGCCATCACCTCGTCCTCAGTTACCTGGAAGCGGCCATTTATTTTTGACAGATCGAGCCCCCAGTTCCGTGCCTGGACCGCGGCATTTTCGAAATCCAGATTTACCCGCACCCCCAGCCCCTGTTTTGTCTCCCCAAGGGGTAGGTTGACATCAATTGCGGCACCAACCTCGCCACCAATATCGTGTAAAAAGCTGACTGGCCTACGAAACCGCTCGCCCACAGGCGTGTCAATCCAGACCCGAACTGCATCCGAGGCCGGCATTTTGGTTTCTATATCAAGTTCCAGCACCGCCTCATCGAAATTGGCTATGCGGCCACTGGCACGTACATTATCGATCTGCTCGTAACTGACGCTATCCAGATCAAACTCGACACCGGCATTGTGAAACAGAACCCTGCCGTTACCGTTACGGGCATTGAGCCAGTCGGGTGCAAAAAACACATCGCCTCGCTCCACCTCGAAATCGACAAAAAGCTCACCCGACCTGGCTTCTGCATGCTTTCGAACATCCCTCAACCTGCCATGGAATAGCAAATCACCGCGGGGGACATGACCCTCTTTGATGCCGCGATCCAGCCAGTCGATAGTTTTCTGTGGCATCAGTTTTAACGGTATGTACTTACCGTTGCTGGCGCCATTGGCATCGCGAAAGTTGGCACGTAAATACATAAACGGGCGTTCAGACGGATCCGCGCGCAGCCACATTCGTCCCGACAACTCGATATCCTCGTTATGCGCTTCGATATCATCGACCGAAACCACCATTAAACCCGATTCAAGCCGCTTTGCGTGTGCCTTCAAGGCCACAGATTCCAGTTCTATCGGCGCCCGGAACTGATCGCCGAAATCGAGGCTTACTTGCTTGCCTTTTACCTCAAGCGCCAGTTTATTGTTGCCAGACACGAGTTCGGCATTCAAATCGGAAACCCCGGGATAGGAGGCAAACGCCTTGCTATTGATGCCAATCACCCGACTGCTCAGTCTGAAATCCCGAGGTCGTTGCAAATTTATGTCGAGCATGACATCGCGCAGCAAACCCTGAATCTGGCTTTGTGCAATCTGCCGATTGATACCGGCAGGTAACCACTGCCCGGCCACCACCGGCAGGCTTGAAATCTGCAAGCGTTCTATCCACGCAGAGACCTGGATTTGTTCATCTCGCGGGACAATTTCAAGCTGGGACTGAAAACCTAAAACGTTGCTACCATCAATATTCAATCGATCGATATTGCTGGTGACCCGCCATCCCGAGGTTTTATTAATGGCATTGAAGCGGGTGTGATAGTTAACCGCCAGCGGTGTTTTGTCCGCCGAAACCTGCAACAGTCCTCGTTTAAGCACCATATCGCCATTCACCGCGATCACGCGATAAGCGGACATATTCACCCAGAATTCACCGTCGAAGACCCCTTGCTTCAAGCCCCAGGTATCGACATCGAATAATCCCGCTATCGCGGGCAACTGCAGGTTTGACGCATTGATGTATATGACACTGCGTTCAGGATCAATGACCGATTTTAGCAATAGCCCTCGACCTATCTCATCCGGCAACGAGGCACTCAGCTGTGTATAGAACTGGTCATCCTGATGATTGATGCGGGCCGAGAGGCGTTCGAACTGGTGCGTGTTGCCATTTTTCTGGTCACGTACAATCAGGCGACGTAAATCGATTTTTAGATAGCGCGGTACCAGCGACAGTACTCGCGCAAATCCGGGAAGTACGGTTTCGCCAGCACCCGCACCAATTTCAAATTCGTGACTCCACCATCGCCCCGAGGCATCCCTGGTCAGCTCCAGTTTTTCCAACTCCCCAGATATCTCCAGGACAACAGGGGCTTGCTCGCGCAGACTCGCCCAGAAGTCAAACTCGACATCCAGTTGATCGACAAATAATGGTTGCGACCGGTCAGGTAAATTGATAGAAACATTCTGGATACGCAACACGGGATTGAATTGATTCATTGCGCCGCTTAATCCAGTGAACACGATACCCTTGCCGATATCGCGCGATAACAGGTAGTCGATTTCAGGCTTGAAATACTCGACATTACTGATCGCCAGACGCATGCCACCCATGACAATAGCCAACATGATCACGGCGATCACGAACAGTCCAAGGCTGAATCTTTTTAAAAGTTGCATCTCAGCAGCTTGGCCGTTTTATACGGGTACCACGTCATAGGATTCCTGCGATAAATGTGCTTCTACCTGAAGTTTGACTGGAATCTTGATAAATGTTTCCAATTCAGCCAAACTAGCTGCTTCTTCGTCCAGTAATCTATCGACAACGTCCTGATTGGCCATCACCAGCAATTGCTGGGCCTCATCGTAAAAACGCGCTTCGCGTAAAATCTCACGAAAGATTTCATAACAAACGGTTTCAGTGGTCTTCAGCGAACCCCGTCCGTGGCAGGTTTTACATGGCTCGCACAGCACATGTTCGAGGCTTTCCCGCGTGCGCTTACGCGTCATCTCAACCAGTCCCAGAGGTGAAACCTCACACACCTGGGTCTTGGCATGGTCCTTATCGAGATACTTTTCAAGCGAATTTAAAACCTGACGTTTATGATCTTCATGCTCCATATCGATAAAATCGATGATGATAATTCCACCCAGATTACGCAGCCTGAGTTGCCTTGCGAGTGCCTGAGAGGCCTCCATGTTGGTTTTAAAAATGGTTTCTTCCAGGTTTTGATGCCCGACAAACGCACCGGTGTTGATATCGATGGTGGTCATCGCCTCGGTCTGATCGATGATCAGGTAGCCACCCGACTTGAGACCCACCTGCCGCGCCAGCGCACGCTGCAATTCGTCATCAATGTTATAGATGTCGAATAAAGGACGTTCACCCGGGTAGTGCTCGATCCTGGCAGGCAGATCAGGAATGTATCGCGTCGCAAAGTCGCTCATTTTCTGAAAGGTTTCACGCGAATCGACCTTGACCAGGTTAGTGTCAGCACCCACCATGTCGCGCAGCGTGCGTATCGATAAAGGTAAATCTTCGTGAATAACGGAACCCGGTTGCACCGACTCCGCGTATTCCAGCAACGAACCCCATAACTTGGATAAAAAAGCCATATCGCGCTTTAATTCATCCTCGTCGACGCCCTCAGCCGCAGTACGAACAATACAGCCGCCGTTTCGATTTTCAGCGCGACAGGTTTCAAGCAAATTTTTCAGGCGCTCACGCTCACCTTCATCCTCGATCTTGACCGAGATACCGACCATAGAAGAGTTGGGCATATAGACCAGGTAGCGCGAAGGCACCGAGATACTGGTGGTCAGGCGTGCGCCTTTGGTACCCATCGGATCCTTGACTACCTGCACCAGTAGAGCCTGACCTTCATGCAGTAACTCGTTGATTACCGGACGCGGGACATTTTCCTCATCGTCGTCACTGCTATCCGGGGTATCGATATCCGAGACATGCAGAAATCCGGCCTTTTCGAGGCCGATGTCGACAAATGCGGCCTCCATACCCGGGAGTACTCGGTTAACTCTGCCTTTGTAGATATTACCGACAATTCCCCGGCTACGTTGGCGCTCGATACTGACTTCCTGTAACGCGCCGTTCTCAACCACAGCCACCCGGGTTTCCTGGGGAGTGATGTTAATCAGTATTTCTTCGTTTATCGTCATATTCAAAACATCTTAATTTCAGCGCCTGCCAATAACTCGGCAGTCTCGTAAAGCGGTAATCCCATAACCGCCGAATAACTTCCTTCCAGGCTCTCTATAAACATAGCAGCCTTACCCTGAATCGCATAGGCACCGGCCTTGTCCATGGGTTCCTCAGTAGCACAGTAGGACTCGATTTCTGTCGTCGACAAAGCTCTGAAACCGACTCGATTCCGGGTGAGCCGCAACTTTACTTCAGCCTGCGTGGCTAGTGCTACAGCACTTAATACCAGGTGTTGCCTGCCCGATAATTGCCCGAGTATGCAGCAACATTGATCTCGATCGGCGGGTTTACCAATAGTATCACCATCGAGAGCTATCGTAGTGTCAGCTGCCAGCACCGGATAAGCCTGCGGGGTGCCGACGACTTCGTCATTGATAACCCGGGCCTTGCTTACGGCCATACGGCAAACATACTCCGTGGCGGACTCATCCTCGGATCTGGTCTCATCTATATCGGTCGCCTTAACCTCGAACTCGACACCGATCTGGGTTAATAATTCAGCGCGGCGCGGCGATCTGGACGCAAGATAAATCATTCCCGCATAATAGCTTGAAAGCGAGTCAAGGTCGCCTATTCGCGATGATAAGGATGACCCTGCAGAATCGTCCAGGCACGATACATCTGTTCCAGAATAACGACTCTGACCAGCGCGTGTGGCATCGTCATCCTGCCCAGCGAAACCCGTTGTTGGCATGCCTTCAAGCACTGTTCCGACAGGCCGTCCGGTCCACCAATAATCAGGTTCACGCGTGGACAATCGAACATCCAGCGCTGCAAGTTTTCCGACCAGTCGATGCTAGACCATTGTTCACCACGCTCATCGAGTGCCAGATTCCAGCTTCCAGGAGCCAGCTTATCCAGTATCAAGGTGGACTCGCGTTGTTGCTGATGGGCCGAGGACTCACGGGATTTACGCGACGGTAATGGTATGGTGACCAGCTTGGGCGCTATCTCGCGGGGCATTCTCTTCAAATAATCGCCGCAGGCGGTTTCGGCCCAGGCGGGCAGTTTTTGGGCGACGTTGATCAGCTGAATCTGCATCCTCAACCTGCAGTCAGTTCTTCACCCCAGAGTTTTTCGAGCTCGTAGTAAAGACGCACATCGGGCTGCATGACGTGGACGACCACGTCACCCAGATCAACCAGTATCCATTCACCAATATCCTCACCCTCGACCCCGATTGGGGGGCTTCCCTTTGTCTTGGCAGCCTCGATTACCGATTCGGCAATAGCTTTGACATGGCGCGTGGAACTGCCACTGGCGAAAATCATGGTGTCGGTAAAGCTTGCCAGCTTACGCACATCGAGCACGACCATGTTCTCTGCCTTGAGTGCATCCAGCGCCTCTAGCGCCAACTTTTTGGTTGCTTCAGATTGCAACTCGACGGGTTTTGTATCAGTCACCTGGTTTCCGGTATAAATGATGTTGATTAATGTAATTTGCAACCGCAGGATGCAAACAATGCCTGGGCATCTTGCCCCTATCCAGCGCGGCGCGGACCTGGCTCGATGAGCAGTCGATTGCATCGACCTCGAGCATCAGGATTCCACCGCTCCCACGGTCGTTCAGTTCGAGCGCCGAGCCGACGTGAAACTCATTGAAATTGTCTTGCGTGAGCTTGAAGCCGGGTCGATGGCAGACGACCAGATGGGCCAACTGTAAAATCTCGCACGGCAACTTCCAACTGGCAAAACCATTAAATGCATCCGCCCCCAGCACCAATACCAGAACCGAGTCGGTTTGCCGGTGGATTTCACGCAGGCTATCGACACTATAGGAAGGCCCGTCCCGATCGAGTTCGAGGGTATTCACGGTAAACGCCGATTGATCGGCAATACTCAGTTCAATCATCGCCAGGCGATCTGTCACCGAAGCGTGGGGACGATCACGGTGTACCGGCAACGCACAGGGCATAAACTGCAATTGTTCCATCTCCAGCCGAGTCAATACCTGACTGGCTATATGCAAGTGTCCGTTGTGAATCGGATCAAAAGTGCCGCCCAGAATTCCAATCATAAAAAGACGTACTCAGGAACGAATGTTTCCGTCCCCGAAAACCACATACTTCTGCGAAGTCAGACCTTCGAGGCCGACCGGACCGCGCGCGTGCAATTTATCGGTACTGATGCCAATCTCCGCGCCGAGGCCATACTCGAAACCATCGGCAAAACCAGTCGAGGCATTGACCATGACCGAACTCGAGTCTACTCGCCGTAAAAACTCCCGGGTATGACTATAGTCTTCGCTGACAATGGCATCGGTGTGTTGCGAGCCGTAGTGGTTGATATGTTCGATCGCCTGTTCGAGATCATTGACGATACGAATCGACAGAATTGGCGCAACGTATTCGGTAAACCAGTCATCTTCGCTGGCAGCTTTGACACGGATCTTGTCAAATTTACGACTGCGTTCACATCCCCGCAATTCGACCCCTTTGTCTGACATGCGATCGATGATTTCCGGCATCACGCGAGTCGCTATCGATTCGGCCACCAACAGGGTTTCCATCGCGTTACAGACACCGTAGCGCCGGGTTTTGGCGTTCACAGCAATATCCAGTGACTTCTGTAAATCGGCATGGTCGTCGATATACACATGACAAACACCATCGAGATGTTTGATTACCGGAATCGTCGATTCCCCGGCAATACGCTCTATTAGTGTCTTGCCACCGCGAGGGATGATGACATCGATACAATCATTCATTTTCAGCATCAAGCCAACCGCCTGGCGATCGCTGGTATTGATCACCTGGACTGCGGTCTCTATCAAACCAGCCTTTTTCAGGCCCTGTTGCATACATTCGTATATGGCCTGGTTGGAGTGGAGTGCTTCCTTACCACCGCGCAGAATACTCGCATTTCCGGACTTAAGGCATAGTGCGGCCGCATCGATGGTCACGTTGGGACGAGACTCGTAAATAATGCCGATGACCCCGAGTGGCACCCTCATTTTGCCTACCTGAATGCCGGAGGGGCGGTAGCGAAGCTCGCTGATTTCACCGACAGGATCGGCGAGGCTGGCCACCTGACGCAATCCTTCGATCATCGCATCGATTCGAATCTGATTGAGTTCGAGGCGTTCGAGCATCGCGGCGCTGATCTGACTATCGCCGGCCGCTTGCAGATCCTTTCTATTTTCCTGCAAAATCAGATCGCGTTGCTGATCCAGCACCTCGGCGATGCACAGCAGTGCCTGATTCTTTTGTTGTGGTTTGGCGTGCGCGAGCACGGCCGCCGCACTGCGTGCGGAACGCCCGAGTTCGGACATGTACTGATTCAAATCAGTACCGAGTTCATCATGTAATGCAACGCTCATATTCGATCACCAAAACCACCGCTGAGACCGGCAACCAGCGATTTGATCTCAAGCCAGTCCTGGCCCTGAAATTCACTGTCCTGCTGCCCTTTGCCCAGACGATCTAATGTAGCACAGCTTTGCAGCAAACGCTCAATCTGTGAAGCGCCCAAACGGGTCAGCGCAAGCTGGTAAAGACGTTGCTTATTACGCCAGATTCGCAACTCCTGCCAGATGCGATCACCGACAGAGCCGCCACTTTGAGCCTGTTTGAGTCGATCCAGTTGTTCGAGCGCAGATTGTATCGCCCAACGCAGCTGGGTGGTCGCATAGCCCTCCGCTTCCAGGCTTTTTAAAATCCTAAGCGCGCGACCCGTGTTACCGGCGAGACAGGCCTCGACCAGCAAAAAATGGCTGTAGCGTGCCGATTGCGCAACCGAGGCTTCGATGGTTTCAAAATCGATGGCATCACGACCCGCGAATCGTAGTGAGAGTTTCTCCAGCTCCTGGTCAGCGGCAAGCAGGTTACCCTCGGTACGTTCGGCCAGGAACTGCGCCGATTGTGAATCGATACTCAATCCCTTATCACGTGCACGATGCAATAACCAGTCAGCAAGTTGATTGTCATAAACCGGTTTTAATTCGACAATCTCACCACATGCCTGAATAGCCTTGTACCAGCTTGAGTTTCTGGATTGCCGATCGAGCGCTGGAGTGACAAAGATATAGACGTTGCCATCAACCTGATTTTCACAAAGACTCTGGATGACCTTGCTACCTTGCTGCCCGGGTTTTCCACTGGCCAAGGTTACGATTCGACACTTGGTTTGCGAAAACAGCGACATCATATCGCCCTCCTCCAGCAGTTCCTGCCAGTCGAAACCGGCATCGCTCTGAAGATTGAGAATATCCTCGAAACCGGCCTCACGCAGCGCCGCACGCGCCGCGTCTAGCCAGTCGCGGGCCAGTAACGGTTCGGGACTGGCGAGCAAGTATACGGGTTTGATATCGCGAGTAATTAGGGATCCTGACATGTGGTGCAATGCTATCACACAAGCCGATAAAAGACGTCCGCCAGAAATAAAAAGGTCCCCGACCTGGGGAGGTGCGGGGACCCAAAGATTACCTGCTTACTTCATCCAGCGGCATCCAGCAAGGCGTCCTGCCTCCGATGGAATGGACATAATCCACTGCCATCTCCATTGCCCGAGTCCTTCCAGGTACGAAGTAAATTATATTCTTATACGCGTTCCTGCCCTACCCTGACCAGCACCTCGACATGTAGTCTATGGCGTAAGTTTTTGTAAGATTAGTCCTACAAAATCAGACGTCACGCAACCCATCTGAAGGCTGGATGCTCGCGGCTCGCACGCCCCCCAGGATCGCGGCGAAAATGGCGATCACGACGGTCAGGCCAAGCGCCCACAGGAAATGCTCGGTTAACAGAAAACACAAGGCGCGATCCAGGTTGAGCCGCGGTGCCAAAAAGAAATTAATCAGGTATTCAAAACCCAGGTAAACCAGTACCGCCAGTAACCAACCCAGGATGGCGGTGTAACAGGATTGCAACACCGGAAACATAACGATACGCCCACTCTTGAAGCCGATCAGTCTTAGTACGCTGAGTTCTTTACGTTTACGGTCCACGTTTGCCCACAGGCTTGCCCCCAGCGAAAAAGAAAAACCGATCGCGCCGACGCAGGCGATAATCCAGAAAATCACCGAAAGGTTTTGGTCGATCGAGCGTACCGTCGTAATCTCGGCGACATTCGCCTTGATCCGGGCACCCTCCTTTTCGAGGTCACCGACAATTTTTTCGACGTCATATATGGAACGCGCATAGAGGCGAAAAGAAGGATAAACACGTACCGCAAGCTCATCGCTGTTACCTTCCCAGCCAAGTTGTGCAACCGCACGCCCATCCTTGAATTGTTCACTGGCGATGAGCAGATCCAGATTAACAAAGGCGACATTGCGAGAAGTCACCGCCGCATCGGCGACCCCGATTACCTTCAGCGGTAAATGCACGCGCTCGCGTTTGCCCTGGAATTGCCGCGACAGGCTCGCATCGATTTCATCTCCAGCTTTGACCTTGAGTTTCTTTGCCGCACTCCAGCTCAGGATAAGCTCGGAGTAGTCGTCCGGCACACTGATTGATCCGGTCAGTAATGGATCTCCCTGCGCGGTCGCAAGCAACTCGGTAGACAGAATGCGCTTGGCTGTTTTACTTTTCAGCTGAATAGTGGCCGCCAGCGCACGGGTTTTTGGGATGATAAATTCGACGTCACCGCGATCTCGGAAGAGATCAATCCAGGCGTCATTGTAACGGCCGCTGCCAATCGGTTTGACTTCGCGATTTACCGGATTCTCAACCAGCTCATAAAGCATGGTGCTGACGATACCGAACTTGAGCCCAAACAAAATCATCATTGGCGCCAGCACCGAGGCCAGGGCCAGAACGAAGCAGCCCGACATACGCCATTCATGACTATAGTCGCGAAAACTGAGCCGGACAATATTGGCGATTTGTACCATCAATCGCTAAATCTCGACTGGTAAACCCTGCCGTCTTCAACCGCTTCGGCTTCCTGTCTTAGCGTCCGCAGTTCCATTTTGTAGACGTGCGCCCAGTCGTGACTGGCCGTAATCAGGGTGATCTTGAGACCCCTGATTACTTCCATCACGACCGCCATAATTTTTTGCGCGGTAATCGGGTCGAGTGCGGCGGTCGGCTCGTCGGCAATCAAAATCGACGGGCGGTGCGACAGTGCCCGTGCAAAAGAGGCGCGCTGTCGCTCACCGGCAGACAGCAAGCCCGGCAGTTTGTCCAGCTGTCGATCGATCCCCAACACCCTCGAGATCGAACTGATCGAATCATCATCGGGCAATTTCAGCAGTTTTCGCGGTAACTCGATATTCTCGCGTACCGTAAGGTAAGGCAGCAGGCCGCCAGATTGCAATACATAGCCGATATGTTGTTTGCGAATCTGTGACAATCGGCTCTGCCGGTCACGCTTCCATAACCGGGCAATGTCATAACTATCGCCAGCGACCGGATGTATATTCATCTGTTCACAACTGTCGGGGCGTGAAATCAATGCAAGTATATCCAGTAAAGTACTCTTGCCACAGCCGCTGTGCCCGATGAGCGCGATATTCTCTTCAGCGCTGATCTGTATACCCGGAACGATAAGACGAAATCCGACCCCGTCGATAAGCCGCTCCTTGACGACGTTCTTTAACGAGTAAACGATGGTCACTTAAGTGAGCTATTGGCTAGGGTAGTAAATCGAGCGCAACCGGAAACACCGAGTTTCCATTGACTGGTCCGCCACCAGGGGATACCCAGAGATCGGTATGATCATGCAAGGCCTGGTAGTAATTAATCTTGCTCTCGAGTCGATGCATGAATTCAATTTGCACCTTGGCCGACCATTCTTCCCAGGTTTCAAGAGTCAGATTCATGACTTCACCGGTATAGGGTAAATCCTCGATATACTCACGCATGTATCCCATGTCGGCCAGGTTGCTGCCAGCTCCCGAAGTACTGCCAGCCACGGAAGACGGGTCGCGGCTAACGGTCGCAGCCAGGCTCTTTAAATCGTCGATGAAATTCTGCGGGCTAAGTACACCCTCCTCGGCGAGTTCCAACACCTGTTGCATCACGTTTTTGAGATCGCTTAGCTGATCCCTGGTAAGCAGAACACGAACATCCACCGCGGAGCGTTCGGGATTCATGAAATCACGATCCACCATCCAGGCATCGAAAACCGTCGGTAACGGTTGCCCGGATTCCTTCTGAAGGTAACGCATACGCAGCGCGTGGCCGAGTTTGGCAACCCGATCCTGTAGCTGTGACAATTGAGTCTGCCCCGCTTCTTCACGTTGCGGCAGAGGAATCGGCGGCACACCGTTTGTCGTCGCCAGAACCTGTTGTGTAATCTGATTCGCCAGCACTTCCAGCGCATTACCGAACTCGTCTACCTGCCCGAGACTGACACCGTAGTAAAAATCACCGATACCCGGGTAATAAGATAATTGTTTGTAGAGAACTTCGGCATCTTCATGATCCGCCGAGGCAGACGGGGTACGCAGGTGCAGTACCCAGATCGAGATACCCTTGTCAAAAGCAAACTGGCGCAAGGCCTGTGCGCTGAGACGTGTCGCACCCAATGAATCATGACTTTCACGAGGGCCTGCATCGGTGATTAAAACGACGTAGCGCGCATCGAACTTGTCCCAGTCCGAGTCTTCTATCGCCGATTTGATTCCGGCGTAAGCATCTTCACGAAAATCCCGACTGGATACCTGCGAGGGGCTCAGCGAATTAACGCGCTCGAAGAACTGTTTGACGTTGGTACCTTGCTGCAGACTGACAAAGCGCTGGGTCAGGTATTCCAGCTCCGGCACCTGATCGACATTATCTCGATAAGCAGTCAGGCCGAATCCGACCTGATTTGTCAGTCCCTGTTTCTCTATCGCCGAGTACACCTTCGCCACAGCCTCACGGGTACGATCGATATAGGGGCCCATCGACTGGGTCGAATCGATAACGAAGTGAATTCCACTGCGATAACTACGTTTACCGGATTTGATGGTCGCAAGCTCAGGTGCGTTACTGGCGTCCTCGAGTGGAACGCTGGCAATCTCCAGCAGGCGAGCCTGCTCGTTGCCGAGATACACGTCTTCATGCTGCTTAATCGGAACCAGGTAGAAATTATCTCGAATCTCCAGATGGGCTTCCGGTTGAATCGCTATGACCGGCGAATTTTTCGGGATGCTATCGTTAACGATCGCGTCATAAAGCATCTGATAGCCTTGCTTGTCGTAGGCATTAACCAGCTTTTCCAGCTCATCCTTATTGCTAAACATCATGACCCGCTGAATGTCCTGCGGATCCTTGAATGACACCGTCAAAGCCTGGTTCCAGACGATGGCTTTATCGCTTTGAACCCAGCCTGCTGTCTGGCCAAAGCTATCGTATCCGACCTTAAGCCAGTCGCTACCCTTTTCATAAACGTACAACACGCTGAAAGGAATTACCTGGGCCGAGGTAGCCGACTCGGTGGGAACCTCGAAGAGTCGGGCATCGGGTATGCTGAGAACTCTTTGAAAGAGTGTATTCTTGCCTTCCATCAGCAAAGGTTTTTCCGCCGCACCGAGGTTTCCCGTCGCTACTAACATAAAACACGTCAACAAGATTGTTAGTGGTTCGACCACTAGTATCGGCCTGAGCTCATTGTTCATCGGATCACCTATTGAAAGTTAAGCAACAGTTGCCTGGCGTGCGGGTTCCCCGACTCCGTCTCATCGCGCGCCCACTGCTGCAAGTCGCTGACACGTTCACTGGCGGGCACATGGCCCATCGCGGCAGCCTTTTGATACCATTTGTAAGACTGGATTACATCGGCATTATCGAGCAATGAATCCTGCGCGCGGAACAATGTCGGGTCGGACATTTCACCCATTTTCATGATTGAAGGCACGTGGTCTTCGCGCGCAGCAAAGAAAAACGCCAAATGCGCATCGGCAAGACTGCCTTCCTGCATATAGGTCTGTGCCTGATCGAAGACTTCGCCAAGCGGATAAGGTTCGCCTTCGCTACGCAGTTGTTTGATAAACTGACGTGCGCGCATACCGGGAGGCAGCAGTACGCTGCGATCGACGTTCCAGGAGGCACCGTCCATTGCCGGTGTTACATTTGCCAGCGTTTCATCTTCCGCTGTATCTACTGTCTCGACTGCATCCACTGTCTCGACAGCCTCTATTGTCGGTACTTCCTTTTCCGGCATCTCGATAACCTGGTTCGAATTGCCGCGGTCACCATTGACAAATACATACGCGATAAGGCCGATAACGACCAGCGATACCCAGATTATCGGGTTCTGGCGCGAAGATGATCCAGATTCTTTCAGTTCTGACATTTTGTTTTTCGATGCTTCGGGAACCAATTCCGATTCACGGCTTGCCCGCGAGCGGATGATCGGGGGATTATAAACACTTGTGGTCGGCGGGTAAATTTAACTACCGATTTAAATGCGAATTAGCTGCTGAACCAGTTGATTAAACAAGTCCTGCTCCAGGTCTTCGACGACCTTTCTTTGTTCCTTGTCCGAGGCGAGTAAATTATCGTCGTCGAGCTGAATGTCTCTTTGCTGGAACAGTGTTTTTGTCGGCGCGAGTAAAACACCATCGGCTGACTTTAGGGCAAAGTCCAGACTGCGAGCTACACGTTCGACCGACTTGCCATTACTGGCGCTGGACACCAGTCTGCGATTGGGTAAAACCTTGTACGACACTGTCAAGCTGACAGCCCCGGCATCATCCCGCTTAACGAACTGCGCGCCGGCACGCGCCAACCGCTGGCGCAGAGCGGTCTGCTGTTTCTCGGTCAAACCGTTCACCGACAGATGCATTGTGCTTAGCTCTTGCGGCAAACTGGCGGTCCCCGCCAGCTTGAATCCGCAAGCAGACAACCCGATGACCGCGACTAGCAGAATCAGGAACCGAATGGAGAAGCGATTCATGAGCGCTAGTGCTCTTTCAACATAATAACTGCGAGTTCAGTTAGTTTGTCAAGGTTCACGGCAAGGCGCGCCTCGAAGGCAAGGGTCGCTCCCTTGGCAAGAGGCGCAACGCAGTCCGTGGGCCTTGACAAGCTAACCCGCAGGGCGCTCCTGTGGTATTTCGCAGCTGCGTTGCAGTACTTGACAGGGGTACGGCGAGAGCAGGCCCCGCAAGCGAAGCGGGTGCTTTGGGTCTTGCTTGCGCACAACGCTTTGCTGGGAAATACCACAGGAACGCTGAATCCGTAATTATTATGTTGAAAGAGCACTAGATAACAATATTAACCAGCTTTCCAGGCACCACGATGATCTTCTTGATCGGAGCATCACCAAGAAAACGGCGCAGTTGTTCATTTGCCAGTGCCGCCGCTTCACAACTGGCACGATCGCTATCAGCACCGATCTGCATTTTGCCACGAAGTTTACCGTTTACCTGTATCACCATTTCGATACTGTCCTGGACCAGGGCCGATTCATCAACCTCGGGCCAGGCTTGATCGATAATCACATTGTCGTGACCCAGGTCTTGCCAGAGTCGATGGCAGATATGCGGAATAATGGGCGCCAGCATCAACACCATGCTATCGAACACTTCCTGACGAATGGCCTTCCCAACTGGGGTTTCATCCCGATACCGGGATACACTGTTAAGTAATTCCATGTTGGCTGCGATGGCGGTGTTGAAGGTCAGACGACGATCATAGTCATCGCTGACTTTTTTGATGGTTTCATGCAACTTGAGCCGCATCGCTTTTTGCTCGTCGCCGAGCGTTTCCTTATCGACCTCTATGAACGCAGAATCATCCGCGACCTGTTCCTGCACCGCCGACCACAGACGCTTGAGAAACCGATAAGCCCCCTCTACCCCGGAATCCGACCAGTCCAGCGACTGCTCCGGGGGTGAGGCAAACATGATGAACAGACGTACCGTGTCCGCACCATAACGGTCGATCAAGTCCTGCGGATCGATTGTATTACCCTTGGATTTCGACATCTTGCTGCCATCCTTCAACACCATGCCCTGGGTAAGCAATCGCTTGAAGGGTTCACTGGATTCGATCAAACCCTCGTCCCGCATCAGCTTGTGGTAAAAACGCGCATAGAGTAAATGCAGGATCGCATGCTCGATTCCACCAATATACAGATCAACCGGAGACCAGTAACCCGCACGCTCGTCGAGCATCGCCTCGCCTTGATCCGGGCAACTGAAGCGCTCCTGGTACCACGAGGATTCCATGAAAGTATCAAAGGTATCGGTTTCGCGTTCAGCATCTCCGCCGCATTTCGGGCAGCTTATCTTTTTAAACGAATCCATCTTCTTGATCGGTGAACCGATACCTTCGAACTCGACTTCCTCGGGCAACACCACGGGCAAGTCCGCCTCGGGCACCGGTATCATGCCGCAGCCGGGGCAGTTGATCACAGGAATAGGCGCACCCCAGTAGCGTTGCCGTGACACACCCCAGTCGCGTAAACGATAGTTAACCTGGCGGCTACCCCTGTCCTGTGATTCGATGCGGTCTGCGATGCGTTTGAACGCCGTGTCGAATTCGAGACCGTCGAGAATATCGGAATTACAGCAGCGCCCTTCCTTGGTTACGAATGATCCGGCTTCGAGATCGATTGCCGAACCGTCTAGTGGCTCGACCACCTGGCGAATCTCGATGTCGTATTTGCGCGCAAATTCCCAGTCGCGCTGATCGTGAGCGGGTACCGACATGATCGCCCCGGTACCATATCCCATGAGTACGAAATTCGCGATCCAGATTGGAATCTGCTCTCCATTAACCGGGTTAATCGCATTGATGCCGATCGCCATACCCAGTTTTTCCATTTTCTCGAGCGCGGCTTCCGAGGTATTGGTCTTACGACAGGCCTCGATAAAACCAGCTATCTCAGGGTTGCCGTCTGCCGCCGCAAGCGCGAGAGGGTGTTCGGCAGCGATCGCCATGAAAGTAGCGCCATACAGGGTATCCGGGCGCGTCGTGTAAATCATCAGCGAGTCTTGCCCTGGAACCTCAAACTCGACTTCCATGCCTTCGGAGCGCCCGATCCAGTTGCGCTGCATGGTTTTAACCTGTTCGGGCCATTCGACGTGGTCCAGATCGGCCAGCAACTCATCGGCGTAATCCGTAATCTTCAAGAACCACTGTGCGATTTCATGCCGTTCGACTTCGCTGTCGCAACGCCAGCAACGACCCTCTATCACCTGCTCGTTGGCAAGCACGGTTTGATCGACCGGACACCAGTTGACCGGTGCGGTTTTCCGGTAGGCGATGCCTTTTTCCATCAGGCGTGTAAACAGCCACTGCTCCCAGCGGTAATACTCCGGTTTGCAAGTGGCCAGCTCGCGCTTCCAGTCATAACCAAATCCGAGCAGTTTCAGTTGCCCGCGCATGTAGTCGATATTCTGATAGGTCCAGGCGGCAGGTGGAACGTTATTTTTGATCGCTGCATTTTCTGCCGGCATGCCAAATGCATCCCAACCCATGGGTTGCAAAACGTTAAATCCCTGCATGCGCTTGAAACGCGATATCACGTCGCCGATGGTGTAGTTTCGCACATGGCCGATATGTAATTTCCCACTCGGGTAGGGAAACATGCACAGGCAGTAATAGCTCTCCCGGGTCGGATCTTCGTCGACTTCGAAAACGCGCTGATCAGCCCAGAATTGTTGCGCTTGCGCCTCCAGGGATTTGGGGTCGTATGGGTGCATAGGGTCCAGCTTTTGAAAAAGGTGGAAGGATACTCCACCGCATGGCTAACGCAAAGCTTAACCTGCTTTGCGTCGCGCCAGCAACAGCACCAGCACGAATGGCAGCAGTGCGAGTAAAGCCTGGAGCCTGGCGAAGTAATAAAATGGAGTCAAGCCGCTACGTCCCTGCACTGTTTCGCTGATTGACTGGGTTTTGAACTGTTCGCTCTGCTGCATCACCCTGCCCTTATGATCGATAAAAGCGCTCACCCCGGTATTGGTTGCCCGCATCATGACACGCTCTGTTTCGAGACTGCGCATCTGCGCGATCTGCATATGCTGGTGCGGCGCACTCGAATCACCAAACCAGGCATCATTGCTCAGATTAACCAGCAGGTTGGCCGCCGGGAAAGACAACAGAATATCCCGACTGAACACATCCTCGAAGCATATCGACATGCCCAGCGTACTATCCCCGACCGTCATTAATTCCTGCTGTACGGGTCCCGGAGTCAAATCCGAGTATGGGATGTTGATCAGTCCGCTGAGCAAATCCAGCAGCCAGCGCATCGGGTAGTATTCACCAAATATGACCAGATGGCGTTTATGGTAAAGCTTACGCTCCGCCCCCAGCATGACAACGCTGTTGTAATACCGTGCCTGAGGTTCTCTGACCACCAGGCCGCTGATCAGGGTCGTGCCCTTTGCCCTGGCCGCCTCCTCGAGAGGCAGTAATAGCGGAACTTCGATTTGCTCCGAATTCCCGGGCAAGGCGGTTTCCGGCCAGATGATCAGATCCCTGTCCCAGTGCAGGCTGGATTCACGCCAGTAGGTATTGAAGATATTCTGTTGTTGATCGCGTCGCCATTTGACTTCCTGCGGGATATTGCCCTGCACCATCGTTACGCTGAGTGGTTTTCCGTGGGGCTCGCTCCAGTCCAGCTGCTCTAACAGCGAGCCCGACAGAGGCAGGAGTAACAAAACCAGCAGCAGCGGGTAGCGTTTCTGGCTGAGTAGCAAGAACAGAGCAACCGCCATCGACAGGCATATTGCACTGATGCCGTAAACACCCACCAGCGGGGCAAAACCCGATAGCGGTGACTCGGTCTGTGAATAACCCAGACTCAGCCATGGCATGCCGGTACCAAACCAGCCTTTGAACCATTCGAGCCCGAACCAGAAAAGGGGTAATAGCCACAGGCTGACGTTCCCCAGATGACGTTGCGAATAGCGCCAGAAGGTGAGGATCAAGGCCGGGGTCAAGGCAAGATAGATGACCAACAAACCGGTAATCGCGCCGGCCACGATGGGTGGCGCCATACCAAAGTCATGCAGGCTATTGTATATCCAGTAAACACCGAAGCCGAAGTAGCCGATACCAAACAACCAGCCACTGAGAAAAATACCGGGCAGGGACAGTTCATCCTGAATCAGCCATAGCAATAGCGCCGGCAGCACAATGGCCAGCGGCCACAGGAAAAACGGTGCGAACGCAAGCGGCAACAGGGACCCCAACAGCAGGGCCGCGCCGCGCCGAAGATAAACCGGGTTGCGACTAATGACGTTCAGCGGTGCGCCCGCCGTTATCGATGACCTGGAAAAGGTGAACCTGGCGACTGTCCGCGTTGAGCACCTTAAAGGTCAATATTCCAAGCGTGATCGATTCACCACGTTCCGGCAGATGGCCGATTTGACGCAGCAGGAAGCCGCCAATGGTTTCGATATCCTCGTTTTCGAAATCGGTATCAAAATACTCGTTGAATTCGGTCAACGGCGTTAATGCACGAACACTGTAATGATGGGAACCATTGGGCTGGATATCGACCTCTTCGGCTTCGTCATACTCGTCGTCGATTTTACCGACGATTTGCTCGAGAACATCCTCGATCGTAATCAGGCCGGAGACACCACCATATTCGTCTACGATCATCGCCATATGGCTGCGATTGAGTCGAAATTCTTTTAACAACACGTTCAATCGCTTGCTTTCGGGGATAAAAGACGCGGGGCGAATATACTCGTTGATTTCAAATTCCTGGTCCTGATCGAGCGAGAAGTGCAGCAAATCCTTGGCCAGCAATATGCCCACCACATCATCTCTATCGTCATCGATTACCGGGAACCGAGAATGGCCCGAGTCGGTGATTTTTTCGATGATTTCGGTAATCGTGTCTTCGTGATCGAGCACGACCATACGACCATGAGGGATCATGATATCGCGCACCTGCATGTCGTCGACTTGCAATACGCCTTCGATCATGGTGAGTTCATCAGCTCCGAGGAGTTGATCTGCCTGCAGGTTTTTTAACAGGTCCAGCAACTGTTTCTGATTCTGGGGTTCGCCGGTGAATACATTGTAAATCCGATCCAGCCAACCCTTTGTCGACCCGCCGTTATCAGCGTCAGCCATTACCGCCCTCAGCGCAGTGTATACAGTCAAACATTATACGGATTAGTATAGCCCAGGCTATCAAGAATTTTGATTTCAAGTGCTTCCATATGCCTGGTTTCGCGGTCGGATTGATGGTCGAAACCCTGCAAGTGCAACATTCCGTGCACCACCAGGTGGGCCCAGTGCGCTAGCAATGGTTTGCCCTGCAGCGCTGCCTCGCTCGCGACCACCGGGGCGCAGATCACCAGATCACCGAGGCAGTCGTAGTCGAGTAACTCGGAATCGCTGGGGAAGGCAAGTACATTGGTGGCGCTATCCTTGTTGCGAAAACGTCGATTCAGGTCCCTGCTTTCATCTTCGTCGACGATTCGAATGGTTTGCTCGAAATCACGATGCACTTGTTGAAGTGCTGCAGTCACCCACTCCTGGAACTGTAAGCTCGAAGGAACATCTGGCAGCGCCGATTCATTTTGCAAGTCAGTTTTTATCGCCATTCTCAAACCGATCGTAGGCCTCGACAATCGACTGCACCAATGGATGACGGACTACGTCCAGCGAAGTGAAATGGGTGAAACCGACAGGCTCGAGATTTTGCAGAATGCGCAGACTGTGGCGTAAACCGGAGGTGTTGTCGGGTAAATCGGTCTGTGTTATATCCCCGGTGACTACCGCACGGCTGCCAAAGCCAATGCGGGTCAGGAACATTTTCATTTGCGCCGGCGTCGTGTTCTGCGCCTCGTCAAGAATGACGAAGGCATGATTCAGCGTACGCCCACGCATATAGGCCAGCGGCGCGACTTCGATGACATGGCGTGAAATCAGTTTTTCAACCTTGTCGAAGCCAATCATTTCGTAGAGTGCGTCATACACCGGGCGCAGATAGGGATCGACCTTTTGCGCAAGATCGCCCGGCAGAAAACCGAGTTTCTCTCCTGCCTCGACCGCAGGGCGTGTCAGGATCAAGCGACTAACTTCCTCGTTTTCGAGTGCCTGCACCGCCATCGCCACAGCGAGGTAGGTTTTCCCGGTACCGGCCGGACCGATGCCGAAATTGACCACCTTTTTGGCGATATTTTCAAGGTAACGGCACTGCAACTCGGACTTGGGTTTGATGTACATGCTGCGCAGCTTGATCGCGTAGCGATCCAGGTCACCCAGAACATGTCTGTCGGCAACATGCATCAGGTTTTCGACTTCCTGCAATGACAGCGCAACTTTCTTGCTCTGTTCGAGAATATGTCCGATCGTATCCAGCGCGGTCTGCGGGATGGTTTCTTTGGAATCCATCGCGAGTTCGTTTTCGTGAAAACGCATCACAAAACCGAAGTGCTTTTCTATCGCCTTGAGGTTGCGATTCAACACGCCACAAAAATTGGAGATTTGTTCCTGGGTAAGGTCGGCCAGACTGATCATGCGTTTCAAGAGCTTATTCCACCAATTTCCCTTTCATTGAATTGTTTAGCGCCTGGGTTATCTCGACCTCGGCAAACTGGCCGATCAGGCTATCCGGACCGACAAAATTGACGACCCGATTGTTTTCCGTGCGCCCGGACAATTCCTCGTCGGACTTGCGCGAGTAACCCTCGACCAGGATTCGCTGAGTGCTGCAGACCATTTTTCGCGAAATCTGATTCGCCTGGTTGAGCAGCTTTTCCTGTAACAGCTGTAAACGCTGTTTCTTGGTTTCCAGGTCCACGTTATCCGGCATGAAAGCCGCCGGGGTGCCGGGACGGGCGCTATAGATGAAGCTGAAGGAGGCATCGAAACCGATATCATCGATCAGTTTCATGGTGGCATTGAAATCTGCCTCGGTCTCACCGGGAAAGCCGATAATGAAATCGGATGACATGCTGATATCGGGCCGGATCTTGCGCAATTGGTTGATCTTGTGTTTGTATTCGATCGCACTGTGGCCACGTTTCATCATCGACAGGATACGATCCGAACCACTTTGCACCGGCAGGTGCAGATGACTGACCAGTTCCGGCACGCTCGTATAAGCCTCGATCAAATTATCGGAAAACTCGACCGGATGGGAAGTGGTATAGCGGATGCGATCGATACCGTCGATCGCGGCGACATAATGGATTAGCAGAGCCAGATCGGCGATATCGCCATCATCCATTTCACCGCGATAGGCGTTGACATTCTGGCCGAGCAGATTGACTTCGCGCACACCCTGACCTGCGAGGCTCGCGATCTCTGCGACGACGTCATCGAGCGGACGGCTGATTTCTTCCCCGCGGGTATAGGGCACGACGCAGAAAGTGCAGTACTTGCTGCAGCCTTCCATGATCGAGACAAAAGCCTTAACCCCGTCACTGCGCGGTTCCGGCAGATGATCGAACTTCTCGATCTCGGGAAAACTGATATCGACTACCGCTTTGCCGTTACCGCGCGACTGGCGTAACATTTCGGGCAAACGGTGCAGGGTTTGCGGACCAAACACCATGTCCACAAACGGGGCACGCGTACGTATCGCCTCGCCTTCCTGACTCGCGACGCAACCACCGACACCGATCACCATCTGCGGATTACCCTGCTTGAGTTTCTTCCAGCGGCCCAACTGTGAAAACACCTTTTCCTGGGCTTTTTCGCGGATCGAACAGGTATTCAGCAGCAATACATCCGCCTCCGATTCGACATCGGTCACCGACAGGTTGCAGCCCTCGGCCAACACATCCAGCATTTTCGCCGAGTCATACTCGTTCATCTGGCAGCCGTGGGTCTTGATAAATACTTTGCCGTTCATGCGCCTATTCTAGTCAAAAGTCTGGCCAAAAGCGCGCAACATACACGGTGTTTGTGTGGGATTCCAGTGATTTCACGGTAATTCCTGGCGGCTGGAACGGTTCGTTATCGCTTGTTCAAACAGAGTCGGCGACGACACTAACCTTTCCACTTGCCTCGCGCGATTCTTTTCGCCTCTCCACCAGGTCAGCAACCTCGCACTGCGGGCTGAACCCTTTGACCGATTCGACCAATAAGTCCCTGCTTTGCTCGACATCGTTGGCCTCGATCGCTGTTTCAAACCGTTCGATGTACTCTTTCAGGGCTTCCCAGGGCAAGCTGTCCTCGTTGGCCGACTTGATCAGCGGATGTCTGGTCGGCAGATCGTTTTCGCTGATCAAAAGTTCCTCGTAAAGCTTCTCACCGGGTCGCAAACCGGTAAATATTATCTCTATATCACCGCCCGGATTCTGTTCATCTTTCACCGTGAGCCCACTGAGGTGAATCATGCGTCTGGCCATGTCCAGAATTTTGACCGGTTCACCCATATCCAGCACGAAGACGTCGCCACCCGTACCCATGGCACCTGCCTGTATGACCAGTTGTGCGGCCTCGGGAATAGTCATGAAGTAGCGAATGATTCTGGCATCGGTTACGGTCACCGGGCCACCATTTTTTATTTGCTCGCGAAACAGAGGTATCACTGAACCCGAAGAACCCAGCACATTGCCAAATCGCACCATCGTGAAGCGGGTGTCGATAGTTGCCCGCGTGGCCAACTGCTGCAATATCATCTCAGCGAAGCGTTTGGTGGCGCCCATTGTGTTGGTGGGGCGCACTGCCTTATCGGTTGATATCAGTACGAATGTTTCCGCCTTCGAATTGATGGCAGCCTGGGCTACGCAATAAGTGCCAATAACATTATTGCGCACCGCCTCAGAGGGATTTTTCTCAACCATCGGCACATGTTTGTAAGCTGCGGCGTGATAAATAGTATGTACGCCAAAAGCCTGGCAAACCGCCTCCATACGATTTTGGTCTAGAACCGACGCAAGAATCGGCGTAATCCAGTTTGTTTTATCCGGATAGAACTGTTGTGCCGTCTTCAGTAGTTCTCTTTCAATCAGGTAAAGATCATGTTCGCTGCGCTCATACAGAATCAATGCCGCCGGCTCCAGTTTGATAATCTGGCGACATAGCTCAGAGCCAA
>JAAESG010000433.1 GCA_024229615.1 Gammaproteobacteria bacterium
ATGCTGTCGAACTGATAAGACAAACCGGCCGATAGCGTGGTATTGCGCTGGAATAAGTCTTTTTCCAGTAAGCCATTCACGCCCAGTGACATGTAATCGTACTCGCGAGAAACATTGATACCGGCGGTACCGCGCCAGGTTTCAGCAAAAGGCTGCATCCATGACGAAGCGACCTGAACGCGGGTATCCCTGAAAGTATCATCCAAAGGAGTTTCGCCCGCTGCTACCTGATACGAGTCCTTACCGGATGGTCGAGAGAAGGTCTGGACTGTCGGTTGGGGGACTGCGCCGTTAGCAGACGCGCCAGTTAGGGTGTCGAGTACCAGTTTTACGTTGAAGATACTGTCATCATTATTCGTTTTCGTTGCGCTGATCACGCCCTCTGCCAGGCTCACGCGGTCCGTTTCACCGTAATATAAAATCGCAGTGTCGAACTTCCAGTCTTTTAACACGGAAGAATCGGTGTCTGCGTGTGCCGGAGATTGTCCAAGCAGCGCACATGTTGCGCCCG
>JAAESG010000434.1 GCA_024229615.1 Gammaproteobacteria bacterium
CGTCTTTGATAGCGCCAATGCGCCTGATATCGAGCCTGACCGAAGCATAGAACTTAAGCGCTCTTCCGCCGGGGGTTGTCTCCGGGTTTCCGAATACAACGCCTATTTTCATGCGGATCTGGTTAATGAAAATAACTGCGGTCAGGGTCTTGCTTATCGTTCCGGCCAGCTTTCTTAAGGCCTGAGACATGAGTCGCGCCTGAAGCCCCATGTGCGAATCTCCCATCTCGCCTTCGATCTCTGCCCTGGGAACAAGGGCTGCGACTGAGTCGATAACGATGATGTCGATGGCTCCGCTTCTGACCAGCATATCCGTAATTTCAAGGGCCTGTTCCCCGGTATCGGGCTGGGCAACCACAAGCTCGTCGCAATTCAGACCGAGTTTTTTGGCATACGCCGTGTCAAGCGCATGTTCAGCGTCGATAAAGGCTGCAATACCGTCTTGTTTCTGAGCCTCGGCAACCGCGTGAAGCGCAAGGGTTGTTTTACCGGATGCTTCCGGCCCGAAAATTTCACAGACCCTGCCC
>JAAESG010000435.1 GCA_024229615.1 Gammaproteobacteria bacterium
GGCGGCGTAGCCGCCGAGGCATTCGCGAAAACTTTCACCGTTTATCCGGTCCTGGTCGGATTGGTATGACGATGGTCGCAAGCTTATGTAAGTGCCATTCAGGACAGACCCCGTTTATTTATCATACCGATCAAATCGACCAAATCGATTTAACTGTGATCTGCCCCCTGTATTCATGCTCTGTTGCAGCAAAGATGTACTGACAAGCTCGATTGACATATAGCACATATCGCCGACCCAGACGTTTGATGAAACTTGCCGGTCGGTCAGCACACTCGTGGATGAGCAGCGAATACATGATTCGTCATTAAAACACAGGCATGAATCCGGCATACACTTTCCTGCGCATACTCGCGTAACCGGTAGAGATAAGACAGGTAATCGGATTCTTGATAGAACAGGCCTGGCGATTATCGCCGCGTTGAATTCAATGCACTATGGCATCGGCCTCTATCGAACACACTCTCCCAGGCATAATTATTCCCCCCTGAACAAATCCGCGGATTCTATTCCATTAACACAATGATCCGTAAAACGTGGTCTGTCCCTGGTTTGCCCTGCGCTGGTTCGCCCTGGTTCGGCTGTTTTAAATGGCGAGGTACTCATGCCTGAGGTCTTCATTCTCGAGTACCTCCTGCGCGGTGCCGTCGAATACGATCTTGCCCATGTCCAGAATCAGCGCCCGATCTGCGAGGTGCAGCGCGGCGACAGCGTTTTGTTCGACGATGATAGTGGTCATGCCAAGCGTCTTTATCTGCTCCAGGGTCTTCTCGATTTCCTGCACGATAACCGGCGCCAGTCCTTCGTAGGGTTCGTCGAGCAGTAGCAATTTCATATCACGCACCAGCGCTCGGGCGACCGCGAGCATTTGCTGTTCGCCACCGGAGAGGGTCACTCCCTCTTGATTTCGGCGTTCCCCGAGTCGCGGGAAAAGCTCATAGACGCGCTCGATAGACCAGCCTTTGGGGGGTGCAATCTGAGCCAGTTGCAGATTCTCTTCTACACTCAGGCCCTGAATGATGCGTCGATCCTCGGGCACCAGACCGAGCCCGTTCTGCGCAGCCTGATAAGCACTCATTTCGTGCAGGGGTTTATGATCCAGCCAGATTTCGCCGTGGCGCAGCTCCGGTGAATCCACCCGTGCCAGCGCGCGCAGTGTCGAGGTTTTTCCGGCACCGTTGCGTCCGAGCAGGGCGACGATTTCGCCTTCACGGATATCAAAACTGACACCCTGAACAATGTAACTTTCCCCATAGTAGGCATGCAGGTCCCAGACTGAAAAAAAGGCGGGCTGACCACCTTTCCCGCGGACCGCTTCGATTCCGGGAGCGACCTTGCCGGTAAACGCCGAATCTCCTAGCAGAGTTGATGGTTCAGTTTCGCTGGATTGATTGTTATCGTTCACAGGTGTGCTCCTCCCAGGTAGGCTTCCTGAACTTTCGGATGACCCTTGATCTCGTTGGGCAGACCTTCGGCTATAACCGTTCCCTGCGCCAGTACTGAAATCTTTTCGGCGAGCGAAAACACCACGTGCATGTCGTGCTCGATGATGACCATGGTGATACCGCGTTCGGCGATTTTCTTCAGCAGGTCGATGGTGTTGTTGGTGTCAGCACGGGCCATACCGGCAGTCGGCTCATCCAGCAGCAGCAATTTGGGTTTTTGCACCAGGCACATGGCCAGTTCGAGACGTCGCTTGTCGCCGCGCGACAATTGATTCGCGACCGTATCGGCGCTTTCGGCGAGGCCTACGTCTTCGAGCAAATGCATGGCATTTTCGCGAACATTTTTCTCATCCTCGACCTGCCCCCAGCCATTAATCCGAAAGGCGCCGTCACGGCGTGCGAATGCCGGGATCATGACGTTTTCAACCAGGGTCAGGTCGCCGAAAATTTCCGGTGTCTGAAACACCCGGCTGACCCCGACCTGATTGATTTCATGTGGCTGCATGCCAAGCAGGGACACGCCGTCGAAGTTAACGCTGCCGGTGTCGGGATTGAGGCGCCCGACAAAGCAGTTCAACAGGGTAGATTTACCTGCCCCGTTAGGTCCGATGATCGCATGCACAGTGCCGGCTTCAATCTCGAGATTGACTTCGTTCAGCGCCTTCAGACCACCGAATTGTTTGTTTATGTTCTTTACGGAAAGAATTGACATGGGATTCTACTCGGATGCGGCCGCTTCGGCCTCGGTGGGGGCCACGGGTTTCGGTTTGCGCCAGCGTCTGAACACGTTGCCAATGCGCGCAATGCCCTCCATCAACCCGCCTGGCAGAAAAATTACGATGACCATGAACAAAGCACCCAGGGTCAGATGCCAGCCCTCGCCGACGAACAGGCCTGCGACCGTCACCATCGCATGTTGCAGAAATTCAGGCAGAAAAGAAAACGCCTCCATCAGAATGCCCTCGTTAAACGAGGAAAAAATGTTTTCGAAATACTTGATGACGCCGGCACCGATGACAGGACCAAGCAGCGTACCGGTACCGCCGAGAATAGTCATCAATACGACTTCGCCGCTGGCGGTCCACTGCATACGTTCCGCCCCTGCGAGTGGATCGGTGATCGCCATCAGACCCCCGGCGAGACCGGCGTACATGCCGGAGATTACAAATGCGGCCAGCGTATAGGGCCTGGTATTGAGCCCGGTATAGGACATGCGGTTTTGATTGGATTTGACCGCGCGCAGCATCATGCCGAAAGGTGAACGAAAAATTCTCAGCGAGATATAGAACATGATGATCAGCATCACACCGCAAAAATAGTATCCGCTCCACCCGGACATCGACATTCCAAACAACGAGGTTGACGGCAAACCTTCACCACGCGTGACACCGAACAGGCCATCGAGTACTCGGGCATCATGGTGTCTCAGCTGCAAACCGGTCTCGCCATTGGTGATTGGTGTCAATACCGAGTAAGCAAGGTTGTAGGACATCTGTGCAAATGCCAGTGTCAGGATCGAAAAGTAAATGCCGGAACGACGCAGAACGATGAAACCGATCAATAGCGCGAATACGCCGGCGAGCAGTGTCGACAGGATCAATGCCGGGATAACGTTCATTGTCAGCAACTTGAATGTCCACACCGCCGTATACGAACCGATACCGAGAAAGGCTGCATGACCGAATGACAGGTAACCGGTCAGTCCGAACAATATGTTGAAGCCGATTGCGAAAATGCCGAAGATTGCAAACTTCTGCAGCAAGTCGGGGTAACCGCCACCGATTGGCGCCATGATGATCGGGGCCAGAGCGACCACACCGATGAAACCGAGAAGTAACATGTGATCTTTGTTCTTTACATTGAATTTGATCATTATCTAGCTCTCCATCACGCCTTTGCGACCGAAAAGACCGCGCGGTCTGACCAGCAATACGACGACAGCGATCAGATAGATAACAACCTGATCGATACCAGGCAGCAACGACTTTACTTCATTCATCGAGGCAAAGGATTGCAGTATCCCAAGCAGAAATCCAGCTGCCACCGCACCACCGAGACTACCCATACCGCCGACAACCACCACGACGAAACTGAGTACCAGGAAATCCATCCCCATATGGTAGTCAGGAGACAGGACCGGCGTATACATGACACCTGCCAGTCCAGCGACCACCGCTGCCATACCAAACACGATGGTGAAGCGGCGGTCGATGTCGATGCCGAGCAGTCCAACCGTTTCGCGATCTGCCATGCCAGCGCGGACCACCATGCCGAAGGTGGTAAATTGCAGGAAAGCGAACACCGAAGTGATCACCACACCGGCAAACAAAAGATAAATGATGCGCCACCAGGGATAGACCACGGCGTTTTCTGCAAAGCCGAGCCACAGGCCGATATCGGCTGAGCCTGCGAACAAAGCGGGTGCCGGTTGCGGAATCGGATTGGCACCGAACTGGGCCTTGACGATTTCCTGCACCACGATGGCGAGGCCAAAGGTGACCAGAATCTGGTCGGCGTGGAGTCGTTTATAGAAATGGCGAATGAGCCCTCGCTCCATGACGACACCGAGCAACAGCATGATCGGGACTGCGAGCAGGATGGCCAGGGGAACCGACCAATCGATTAGCGTCATCCCGAAATCCCCAAACCACTCAACAATGTAGGGGGTGCGGATCTCCATCGGAGTGCCCCAGGCTGTAAGTTTTTCCGGATCGAGAGTCACCCTCTCCAGGGTTAGCAGGGATTGCAGTGTCACTGCACAAAAGGCACCCAGCATGAACAGTGCGCCATGGGCAAAGTTGACTACGCCGAGGGTACCGAATACGAGTGTCAGGCCGAGCGCGATTAACGCGTAAGCACCCCCCTTGTCCAGGCCGTTCAATACTTGCAATAAAAAAGCGTCCACTTGGTTAGTCCCGTTTATCGTTGATATTATTGTCGCGGTGTATCTGCCACCACTAACCCCTGCTCGATTTGCGGGGTCTGAAATAGTATGGCACGTCCTTGTGCCGCTAAATTCCTTTAACCGGTTGTGTACTAACCGTTGTTGTACGGACCGAGATTTCCGCCCAGCATGCTGGCCTCGTACTCGACCTGAGCACGCGGGGTGACTTCAACCACTTCCAGCACGTCAAACTTGGACGAAGGATTCTCTTTACCCTTCACGACAAGAACATCCTTGAAGCACTGGTGATCGTCAGCGCGGTACTCTGTCGGACCATTACCGAGACCGTCAAACTTGAAGCCCGCCAGTGACTTGCCTACTTCGCTTGGCTTAAAGGTGCCTGCGCGTTGACAGGCATCTGCATACAGAAGCGCCTGGCAGTAGGTGGTGTGAGCGGCCTGGCTCGGCGGGAAGCCGTAAGCCTTACCGAAGGATTTGACGAACGCTTGCGAGCCCGCATCCTGCAGTGACCAGTGCCAGTTGGTAGAACCGAAAATACCCTTGACGTTTTCGCCTGCACCCGCAGCCATCAGTCGTGAGTACAGCGGCACGACAATGGTGAAGTCCTTACCATTGACCTGTTTGTCGCGCAGGCCAAACTGGACCGCCTGGGTCAACGAGTTAACCATGTCCTTGCCATAATGGTTCAGAACCAGCACATCGGCGCCCGAGTTCAGTACCGGGGTGATGTACTGCGAGAAGTCACCTGCACCTACCGGTGTATTAACCGCTTGTGCAGTTTTCCAACCCATTGCCTCGGTATACTTGCGGATAGAACCCTCCTGAGAGTAACCCCAGGTGTAATCGGCAGTCAGGTGGTAGGCGACGCGATCGGTGCCGTAGTTATTTTTCAGTACCGGGGCCAGTGCTGCGCCAGTCATTTCAGTGTTGAAGAAGTGACGAAAACCGTTGGCACGTTTGTCTTTACCGGTGGTGTCATTGGAATGGGTCAGACCCGCCATGAAAATAACACCGGCTTCCTGGCACAGGCCCTGGACCGCGATCGCAACACCAGATGATGAGCCACCGGTAATCATGATAGCACCGTCTTTTTCGATCATGCGCTTGGCTGACGCGCGCGCGGCATCGGACTTGGTCTGGGTATCACCCGTCACAAATACGACTTTTTTGCCGTTTATACCGTTGCCTTTCAACGCTTTTGACGAAAAGGTATTCAACATTCCGCCATCACCTTCACCGTTGATGTGCTCAACAGCAAGCTTGTAAGCGCGCAGTTCGTCCGCACCCTCGTCCGCGTAGGCGCCGGTCTGTGGCACGTTGAAACCAAAGGTAACCGTCGAACCCTTGGGCTCGTTACGGTACGCTGCGTGGGCATTGGTAAAAATCAATGGTGCTGAAACGCCGACACCGAGTATTGCGCTGGTCTTGAGAAAGTTGCGCTTTGAATTATCAATTTTACTCATTTAATACGAGTCCTCCGAATGATATTGGGCACGGCGACTGGACTTTGGCTCCAGGTTTTCACCGCATTAATGCAATTAAGCCGGGCAAGAATCATTGACTGGCAGTAATAATTCAATAAGTATGTGAAAAATAAGAGTAGTTTTGTAAAGTTAACTAGTGGCCAATGTGTTAATTTGTTAATAATTGACCAAACCATAGCCACGTGGCAGGTCGAGAAGAAGCATGAAACGCAATATCCTGGGTCCGAGAATCCGCGAACGTCGCCGACAAACAGGCATTACTCAGGCTGATCTGGCGCGCCAGGTCGAGATATCGGCGTCTTATCTCAACCTGATCGAACATAACAAGCGGGACATTGGTGGTACCTTGCTACGCAAGTTGGCTGAAGCGCTCGAACTGCCACTCGATCAGCTTGATGGCGCGGCAGATCGTCGTCTGCTGGAAACGCTCGAAGAAATATCGATGAACCCGGAAATGCTCGCCCTGGGGGTTGAAGACAAGCGTATCGGCGAACTGATCGGTCGCTTCCCGGGATGGGCTCGTGGCATTCTCGCCCTATCGCGCTCCGAACACCAGGCTACGAATACTGCCCAGATACTCGGTGATCGTTTAAACCACGATCCATTCCTCGGAGAAACAGTGCACAAGATGCTGACTCGCATCGCATCGCTTAATTCGGCATCTGAAATTATCGACCAGTATCCCGAGATCGAAACTGCCCCGCGTGACCGGTTTTACGCCATCATGCATGAGGAGAGTCAGCAGCTGTGTCAGTTGGGCGATGCGCTGGCGAGTTATTTTGACAACGCCGCCTGGGCCAGGCGCACCCTGACACCCATGGACGAAGTCGACGCGTTGTTCGACAACCGCAACAATTACTTCTCGGAGATCGAAGACCGCACCGAAGCATTGCACCTGCAGCTTCCGCAGGGAACCGCCGCCAGCCGCCTTAACGCCGCCCAGGCGCTGGTCGATAAGCGGCTGGAAATGGTTGTACAAAAAATCGTATCTGCGGAAGCTCAGCTCGAGACCGACATAGCGCGCGCCCGTAGCTATGAATTTCTGCTTCGCTATGCCGTCGGCGCCGTCATGGTGCCGATGGCCGCCCTCAAGCAGCACGCGATGGAAACGAAGTACGACCTGGAAATGTTAAGTGACCATTTCAGCGTCGATTTCCGTTTGATAGGCGAACGCCTGAGTGCACTCCCCGCCGAGGAAGGACAGCCCCGGTTCGGGTTTTACCAGGCCAATGCCTCGGGCAACATTACCCTGTCGCGTAATCTTCCGGGCCTGGTCGTGCCACGCTACGGTTCGTCCTGTCCGCTGTGGATTCTGTACCGCGCGCAACAGGCACCACACTCGGTGCTGCGTCAGCACGTGCAACTGCCATCCGGTGAGGGTTTCGTTTTCGTCGCCCGTGCCGCGAGTACCGGCACTATCGGATTCGAACAGGCAAGGCACTACCTGACCGACATGTGCGTGTTGAACGACCATGATGCCCGACAAACAGTTTATGCTCCGGATCGAACCACGGCATTCGAGCCTGTCGGTTTGTCCTGCCGCACTTGCCCTCGGCATAGTTGCAAGCACCGGATCATTGACCCACTGTCCGGATGACAACTAGTTTACGGCGGGTGTTACGAGTGATTATCCGCGCCGTTGCGGTTAGAATCGGTCCGGGTGGCGATAGTCTTTTCAGTCTGGCAGGAGCGGGCAAGTGCCAAGCAGGATTGTAATATCATGAATAATAAATCAGATGAGCAGAACCACCCCCTGTCCGATAGCAAGACCAGCGATCGGTCGATGATCCTGCTGCTGGTGGGTTGCCTGCTGCTGACGCCACCTCTGGCCGGCATTTTCCAACTCGATATCAGAATTCTAGGCATACCATTTACCGGGTTTTACCTGTTCACCGTGTGGGCGGGGTTGATCGCAGGCGCTGCAGTGCTATCGAGACAGGTGCAGAAGAGCGCTGATTGGAATAACCCGGATGACACTCAGCCCCACCAAGACGCGGACAATTCCGACTGATGCTTTCCATCGATCTGCTGCTCGGGGTGTGCCTGGGTTATGTGGCGCTGCTGTTCGCGCTCGCGTTTTACGTGGATCGCCGCGCGCGTCAGGGTCACGCAGGCTGGATCCAGTCACCGATCATTTTCACGCTGTCGATCTCGGTTTACTGCACTTCCTGGACTTTTTACGGTGCGGTCGGTTCAGCTGCCCGCAACGGGCTCGAGTTCATCACCATCTATCTGGGCCCGACCCTGGTATTTATTGGCTGGTGGTGGCTGTTGCGCAAACTGGTACGAATCGGCAAGATTCACCGCATCACCTCGATTGCTGACCTGATCTCATCCCGCTACGGTAAAAGTTCCAGTCTGGCAGTGCTGGTGACCCTGATGGCATTGCTGGCGACCACACCATACATCGCGCTGCAATTACAATCGGTAACCCGCAGTTACCAGGCAATTGTCGGCGAGGTCAATGTGTCGCTGAGCGCATTTGTCATCGCCGCGGGCATGGCCTTGTTCACAATCCTTTTCGGTACGCGAAATGTAGATGCCAACGAACGCCACCACGGCGTAGTCGCAGCCATTGCGGTCGAGGCGGTGATTAAACTGGCGGCCCTGCTGGCGGTCGGCCTGTTCGTCGTCTTTGGTGTGGCTGGTGGCGTCAGTTCAGTGTTCGAGAATATCGATACTGAAGTCATCTACGGTGCCGGTAACATCTTCGAAGCCCGCTGGGTTACGCTGACCTTTCTGTCGGCAACCGCGATCATTTGCCTGCCACGGCAATTCCAGGTGACCGTGGTTGAAAACGTCGATGAACGACATCTGGTGACGGCCTCCTGGTTGTTTCCACTGTACCTGTTCGGCATGTGCCTGTTCGTTATGCCGATTGCAATTGCCGGGCTCAAGTTTCTGCCAGAGGGAGCCAACCCCGATCTATATGTGCTCACACTGCCGCTATCACTCGGGCGCGAAGACCTCGCCCTGCTTGCCTTCCTCGGTGGGTTTTCATCGGCCACGTCGATGGTTATCGTCGCTGCGATCGCGGTTTCGACGATGGTATCGAATCACATCGTGGTTCCAATTTCATTGTATTTGTTACACGGTCGCCGCGAAGTCAGTGGTGATCTACGTAAGATTCTACTGGTCTCACGGCGCATCAGTATCGCCGCGGTTCTGGGTCTCGGATTCCTGTATTTTCAGACCAGCGGTGGATCCGATGCGCTGGCTGCGATCGGTCTGATAGCTTTCGCCGGTGTCGCCCAGTTTCTGCCCAGCCTTGTCGGCGGCATTTTCTGGCGCGGTGCGACCCGCAATGGCGCGATCGCGGGATTGCTGACGGGCTTTACGCTGTGGGCTTATACCCTGTTTCTACCGAGTTTCGGGGGTAGTGTTATCTTGAGTGTGGATGTACTCTCCGATGGCCTGTTCGGATTTGCAGCATTAAGGCCCCAGGCACTATTTGGCCTCGTTGGTTATGACCCGCTGGTGCATGCCGTGATCTGGAGTCTCGGAGTGAATACCCTGGTTTTCATGGTTGTATCTACTCTGTCCGAGGCCAGTCCACTGGATCGGTTGCAGGGCGCGCTGTTCGTCGATGTGTTTCGTATAAGGCCCGATGAGACGACCCGTTTTGAACCCGGTCAGGCAAACGCAGAAGATCTGTTTGTACTGGCACAGAGAATCCTGGGCACCGAACCGGCACGCAAGTTATTCGACAGCATGGCCCACGAACAGGGGCTTGCCAGCGGTTTACCCTGGCCTACCGACGCGATGATCGTGCAGCTGGAACGCGTGTTGGCCGGCAACGTCGGTGCCGCCTCGGCACATGCGATGGTCGTACGGGTGGCGGGGCGGGGCAGTATCAGCATGACCGAGTTGATCGATATTGCCGATGAGACACGACGCCTGATGGAAGCCTCGCGTGAACTGTCAAACAAGTCCAACGAACTGACCAAAATTTCCAATGAGTTGCGCAGGGCCAACCAGCAACTACGTCAGCTCGATCTGCAAAAAGATGAATTTCTGAGCCAGGTCAGCCATGAATTACGCACGCCAATGACGTCGATTCGTTCCTTCTCGGAAATTCTGTTGAGCCCGGAAACGGTAACAGAAGACGAGCAACATCGGTTTGTCTCGATTATTTACGAGGAAAGTCAACGATTGACGCGATTACTCGATGAAATCCTGGACATGAGTCGGCTCGAGGCCGGCATTCTGGAAATGCCACTATCGCATATCGAGGCCGACGCCGTCATCGACGCGGCGATCGATACACTCGACGGCCTGATCCGCAAGAAACAGGTCAGAACTGAACTGCAGTTGAGCGCAGATCCGGTCTGGGTCCTGGCTAACGAAGATCGCATGCAACAGATATTGATCAACCTGATTTCGAATTCGATCAAGTACAACACTGCGGAGCAACCGCTGATCCGTATTCGCAGCGAGTCCAGCGGTGATTCGCTGTATATCGACGTTTCCGACAATGGTGGCGGGGTCAAGCGAGAGGAAGCTGCTACCATATTCGACAAGTTCAGTCGCGGACACCGTAGTAACCTCGATCATGGTGCAGGCCTTGGGCTCTCGATCAGCCGAGCGATCGCGCGCAATATGGGCGGTGACCTGACGCTCGAGTTCGCCGCCGATGAAACCAGTTTTTTTCGTTTACGTCTCGTCCGTAAACAGGGCTAATAGTTAGAGATTCAAAAAGTTACAGGGTATCCCAGAGAGGCGCCCTGTGGGTTTAGCCGACCTATTGGCCGCGATTCGACTTACGCAGCGCTTCGATATGGGCCAACGCCTGGTCGCGCGAAGAAAACAATTCCGGATCACTGAGCAGGGTCGAATCGTCGTCGATCGCGCTTGCGTCGTAGTAACGGACGGTGCCGAGAGAGTAACTGACATTGACTTTTTTGCCACGATGCGCGAACGAGACCCAAGCTTCCGGCCAGATTCTACAATTGTGATAGTTGACGACGATATACCATTGCTGCCCGGTACTTTCGATCGACAGGTCCAGCTGATCGTAGAAGTCATTGACCATCTTGGAACTGGTGAAGACAAAATCGCTGAAATCGATCTCGACGACCTGTAGTTCCTCGAAAAACTGAATGCGATCAGCATAACTGGAATCGGATGCAGCCTGCGTAGCTTTCGATTGCCCCTGATTCTGGGAGTCGACAGCAGCATACACCGTGGAGGTGAGATGCTCGACACCCAGTTCCAGGCGCGCACAATCCTGTAGAGCGTTTTTGAGAAAGCGGCTACGCTCTTCGTTTGAAAGATCGGGAAAATCGCGCATGATCTCGAGAGCGCCGCGAATCGACGTCAGCGGTGAAACGAATTCACGCTCGAGCGTCGTATTCAGTGCCAGTGTGAGGTGGGCATTGTGCGCCTCCTGGGGCATGCTTTACTCCTTTCAATTAGCGACAATTCCAGTAGCTTTTGTGCGGCGAGCAGCCTGTCGAAATGCTGCATTGCAGTATGCATACCGGCAAATTAGACAAACTGGAGAAATTGGCAAGTCCCTTGTCAGCAAATTGCGGCATTCTTGTCAATTAAGCACTACCACGCAATCGAGTCATGTCAATAATTTACCGGCAATCGCCGGGACTGTTCTCCGTCCACTCAGAATCCGGGGCCCGATAGTTGCGGTGATTACATGGATGGTGTTTAATCGATACGAGACAAATACAAAGGCACCTATACCTGCGCCATGACCAAGACCGTATTGCTGGCTGAAGACGAACCCAATATCGTTGAATCGCTGACGTTTCTACTCGAACGGGCAGGTTTTGAAATCAACGTTGCCCGCGATGGTCGCCAGGCACTGGACTCGGCTCTCGAACTGCAACCCGCAGTGCTGGTACTGGATTTGATGTTACCGGAACTCGATGGCTATGAAGTTTTGCGCCGATTGCGTGCGGATCCGAAAGGGAAAAACCTGCCGGTGCTGATGTTGACCGCCAAGGGTCAACGCATCGATCGTGAAACCGCACTCGAGTGCGGAGCCGATCTATTCATGACCAAACCATTCGCTAACGCTGAAATCACCGCTGCGGTCACCAAGCTGGCCTCCGGGTCACGCGACTGATTCCGCTCGGTCCCGGTAACTACCCACTGAAATCGATTCTGAGGCCGGTGCTGTGTCACCGTGTGTCGGGTAATGCGGCGTTTAGAGTCAACCGGTTACGGCAACTTTGGCATTTGCCCGTGGACTCACGGTTTTCTATCTGAACACCTTAGCTTCGCTCGACTTTAATTTTACTAAACCGTTTGGCATCATAGCTCAGTGAAAAAGACACAGCTAATTCCGTTTGTATTCAGCCTTCAGTTGAGCACTATTGCTTTTGCAGACTTTAACAAAGGAGCAGATGCCTACCAAAGTGGCGACTACCCC
>JAAESG010000436.1 GCA_024229615.1 Gammaproteobacteria bacterium
CGTTTTTCCGATATTTTTCGTTGCGTAGCACCCACTATGCGCCTCAAAAGATCGAAAAACGGGCTGGTTTCCCATCGCCACAGCAGATTCTCTCTAAATCCGACAGACTCCTAAGAGTACAACCAGGAGGATAAATCATGAGTCTCGCAGGTATCGTCGAAGATAATCTGACTGCATTTACACCGATGTTTGACCCTGTTCTAAGCATGAGTAATACCCTTTACATGGATTTTTCCGGTTCGAATTGTGAATTCGATGGCATGAATGAAGCTGCACTGGATGCGGCAATAATGCAAAAACTTGACAGGGCCGGGGCGATCGCGGGTGTCGGTGGCTATCTCGAAAATCGTTCGCTATACCAGCACACGGATTTGTTTCAGGGCGACCGGGAGCGTTGCATTCATATCGGCGTCGATGTGTTTATGCCCGCCGGTACACCGCTATATGCACCACTCGACGCCAGGGTTCAGAGTTTTGCTAATCGGCAGGTGTTCGGGGATTACGGTCCGGTCATCATCCTGCAACACCTGCTTGGCGAATCCGAGTTTCACAGTCTTTATGGACATTTAAGCGAAAGCTCGTTGGCAGGGTTATTCGACGGCAAAGCGTTTGTCGCTGGAGAAAAGATTGGTGAGATTGGTCCCAGGCCGGTGAATGGCAACTGGCCTCCGCATCTTCATTTTCAACTGGTGCGGGATATGCAGGATTATCGTGGTGACTATCCGGGCGTGGTGCGCCCGGCAGAACTGGACTTTTTCAGTCAGAATTGCCCCGATCCCACGGTCCTGATTGTTACCTGAAATCAGGGAAAGACTCGCGCCATAATTTGTAAACACAAGGCGCCAACGAAGAACATTACGATCGCATAGGGCCAGTTCCAGTAGGCGATTTTCCAGCCGGGTATGCCGTAGCGACCCTGGAATACGAGGTTGGTGCCGGACAGCGGGTTTGAGCAGGTACCGAGATGCCAGGCAAACAGAAATGTCGCCGCGAGTAGATTTGGATCGGGATTCAGGGTCATGATCATCGGCGCAAAACTCGAAATCAGTATTATCGGGTGAATTCCGCAGACCGCAGATATCAGCATGACGGCCAGTACCTGTACCGCGGTAACGGAATCAAACTGAGCGAATGGGTTTTCAAACACGCCGTGTAAAATCAGCGCCGAAATACCGCCCGCAAGCACCCCGGCCGCTAGGAACAGGCATAACTCGTTGACGATTCTGGGTAAACCATTAATGACGTAGGTGCCCATGCGCTCGATCAAACCGGACCATCCGTGGCGTAAAATCAGCACCACGGAGGTCACTAGCAAGGCACTGATCGCGATCAACACCAGTATCGGCGTAGTCGACAACCACTGCGATATCAACACCACAGTGACGATTAACAGCGCCGGAACTACAAGCGCATCGAGATGCGTGGGATAACCGACAAAGGTTTCTACTTCTTCGCGATAACGGATTTGGGCTTCGACATAAACCCCGATAAAACCAATCAGCATGAATGGAAATCCGGCGGCGAAAATCCACAGCAGGCTCGCCTCGCTGACATAGGTCAGCACCACCGCCATTGCCGCGAAAAACGGTGACCAGCTCGACACGCCGCAAAAAATCCGGGTGAAAGTCTGCGCACTGAAGCGTTGCAGCGGACGCTTGCGATGGATGCGATCCGAAATCAGGATGGGCGCGGAAATATTGATGATTGCACTCGAAATGCTGAGCCCGAGAATGGTTTGCAGAAAGGCTTTTTTGCCGATTGGAAGGCTTTCGTCCTGCCGGGTTTCGGGAATCACCACCAGTCGCAGAAAACCGACCGCTGCGATCATCGTCATCAAGCCGGTGTTGGCACTGATCAATGCGTTTGTATCTACCACGACAGCAGATCGGTGAGCGTAAACGATCATCGCGATTCCGATCAGCAGGATCAGCGATACCTGGATTTTCAAAACTCGAGAGGTATCTAAAAATAGCAGTAGAGCAGCGAGCCATGCTGCGCTGCCCGCGATCCACAATGGATTGAATTCAAATGCCGCTATATCCAACCCTGTCAGAATCGTGATTACGATCATCACCAGGATTAGGATTCCAGCAGTTTTCTGGCGTAGAGAGTGATCGGCGTCGTCGATTGAAGTTCCAGATTTGAGGCGGAGCCAGTCGTTAATATTGCTCGAAACAGGAAGCAGGAATCCCGCAAGTGGCTGGACTTCGGCTTAGTGCTCTTTATACTGAATTCGAATAATAATTCTACCGTTTTCTTAACCGGGGAGTCCATGCCGTCCAATTCACTTAATCGCAAACTCAGCGCATTAACGAGGCTGGGATCACTTTTCTCTATTGACGAGGTGGGTCAACGAAATCCCTTTACTGTTTGTTATCAATAATCTGGAGGTAAGCACGTGCATAAGAGTAGGTTAGGTACCGTCATTATCGATTGTAATACCGATGACCTGGAGCGTGAGGCTCGATTCTGGGGGATGGCTCTGGGCGGAACCACGCAACGTCATGATGATGAGGGTCGCTATGTCGATGTGCAAACCGATCCATCCGATCCACAGGTGATACTGCAAAAAGTCGACCACCCGAGCCGGATTCATATCGATATCGAAACCAACGATATCGAGGCCGAAGTGGAGCGCCTCCAGGGACTGGGAGCAGTTGTAATCGAGAAAATGGAACGCTGGACCGTCATGGAAGCACCGAGCAAGCATCGGTTCTGTATCATCGGTGCGCGTCGACAGGGATTTGATGAAAATGCCAACATCTGGGAATAATCTATTTTTGGTATTTTGCGGAATGCCTGCCGGATGTCCGAGATGTATTTACTCGTGTTCCTCACTGCCACAGTGTATCTCGATTTGATGATTGATGTCCCCATCCTGTAACAACTTTTGCATCGCGTTGATAAAACTGGCTGAGTGCTGGTAGGACGTATCGCGAAAGCGAATGATGACCGCGAGTTCTTCGGGGTCGAGCTTCAAATTGAACTGGCCCGCCGGTTTCAGGATTTTACGAATTTCTTCCCAATCCGAAATGCGATCATCCGGATTCTTGGAGAGTGCACTGTCGATGAAGTCGGCCAGCTCCTCGTCGATTTCGGGGCAGGTGTTGCGGATGTCAGGCGGTTTCTGATTGACCTGCATTTTTAATAATTTGCCCAGCGTCGAGGCGCTGAATGGCAGACTGTTGGTCAGCATGTGAAAGGCCATGACGCCGAGAGCGTAAATATCGGCACGGCCATCGAGCAAATCGCCATTGATGATTTCGGGAGCGAGGTATGAGGGTGTGCCCTCGATATTTACCTCTCTATTCTGTGGTGGGCCGGCGATACCGAAATCGGTCAGCTTGATGTTGCCATAGGCGTCTATGACGATGTTCGATGGCTTGATATCGCGGTGTACAATGCCTTGTTCGCCGTGGTTATGGGCGTAGTGCAGGGCGCTGCTGACCTGTGAAAGGATTTCGCGAGTCTCCACCAGGTCGAAAGCACCATTGTCTTTGAGGATTGCGGAAAGGTCTTGCCCATAGAGTTTTTCCATGACGATGAAACGCGTCGAAAATTCATCGATTACTTCGAATACGTTGATGATATTCGGATGATTCAGGCTCGCGATCGTCTTCGCTTCCTGCTCGAAGCGATCGAGAAACTTATCGTTGTAGGCGAGCTTGTATTTGAGCATCTTGATCGCAACTTCGCGTTCCAGTTCTGCGTCCCAGGCGCTAAACACGGTTGCCATATTGCCTTCACCCAGTTTGCTGCGCAGTTCATACCTGCCGACCCGGTTGATGCCGCCATTTTGCGCCATGCGGCTGGTCATCAGTTGTGACATGACTTCGGCAAACTCGGGATGCCTTTCGATCAATCCCTTGAAGTGTTGCTGGTCAAGGTAAAACGCAGTGGTCTTCGACAGCGCGATAATATCGGCCGAGTAAGTCGAGTTGATCAGCAATGAAATCTCACCGACGACTTCTCCTTTCTTCAGCATGATCCGGCTTTTTATTTCTCCGTGGATGTCCGGAATCTGCACCTCGACTTTACCTTCGAAGATAAAATAAATTCGCGTGCCCATCTCGCCGGCCTCGACCACCATGCTGTCTTTTTTGAATTCCTCGATCTGGGTGTGTTCTGCGATATCACGAATGATTTCGACTTCGAGATCTTGCAGGATCTTGACACCTGAGAGGATTAGTGTGATTTCATCGGTATCGATAGACATCCGATAGACTTACCCGGTTTACGCTGATTGAAAGAATATTTACGTTGCGGAATTCTCTATATATAGCGCAATCGGTCACATTCACTGAGAATTCTAGAACAATCCGGGATTGAGGGGCGACGCGGCGGTCATGCCGCCATCGAGGGTGTAGCATTGGCCGCTGGCGAAGCCGGCGTTGTTAACCAGGATGGAAAGCTCACCGAATTCGGCAATCACCTTGTTGGTGAGCTTGCCGACCTCCGTTTTGACGGATACATCCGCGGTTAGCCAGAGCGCTTTGTTTGCTAAATCGTCCGGTCTTGCTCCGTGACCACAGGTTAAGACGTGCCTCCTCGGGGACAAATTTATCGATGATGGCGCGGCCGATGCCATGGCGTCCGCCGGTGACGAGCGCAGTTTTACCTTGAAGCCTCTTCACAGGGAATTATCATATGATTTGCTCAGGTTTCTCTCGATGATCACGCTGCTGCGTCGCGCGCTCTCCGATATGCCTCCAGCAGCAACCCATGAAAATGATGCACTGCGTGTTCGCTGGCACCGCTGCCTTCGACATCGACCATATATCGCCCGGAATTAAATGCAGGTGTATTCATGCCGCGCTGGACGCTCTCGACAAGGCTGATATCTTCAGGTTGCAGCACTTCGTCTATGAACTTGATCGCCTCTTTCTCAGCCTCGTTGGGCTCTGTGGTTTCGAGGAAAAAATCGAATTCTTCCCAGGTTTCCTCGGCATTGATCGGGCAAAAACGCCAAACCATGAAGTTGCCGCGACCCGGGTAGCGCATCAGCGTCAAATTGGGCCACAGGAACCAGACCGCGTGATCGGTGACGGTAGCGTCGGCAATGTTATAAGCCTTGTTTTCTCCTTGTTTCGCCTTCGCCATATGACTGGAGTAAATGCCATGGGTCTTCACCTTATAAGTGTCCATGTCGATCATCGAACTGAAGCCCTTATGCGCGACCGGGCAGTGATAGCATTCGAGGAAATTGTCGACGACTGATTTCCAGTTCGCCTTGATGCGATAGGTCAAACGGTGTGCAAAAGTCAGTTTCGCCAGATCAGGCACGTATTGCATGATCTCGCTAGCGAGATTGCCGGACTGCTGTGCAAGCGATATGGCATTCGGGTCCAGGTTAACAAACACCAGGTGGCAGAAAATTTCTATCCGAACCTTGTCTAGACAAATCTCCTTTTGGTTAAAGTCTTCCAGGTGCTCCGATCGTGGGGCAGTGACCAGGCCGCCGTCGAGATCGTAGGTCCAGGCGTGGTAAGGACAGGTGACTCTTTTAGTTTTGCCTTCGCCAAACAATAATTCGTGACCGCGGTGTTTGCAGACATTGTAAAAGGCTGCGAGCTTGCCATTGCCGTTGCGTATTGCAACCACACTCTGGCCCTCGATGCTCATGCTGACGTAGCTGCCAGCTTC
>JAAESG010000437.1 GCA_024229615.1 Gammaproteobacteria bacterium
ACATGACGAGGGATACCGGTGTTTTTATCGCGCAAAAAACCGCCGCTTATTGGGCTAGATATCAGCTCAACATCGGTCAAGCTGATGGAACTCAGCAAAACCGGTTCCAGTTACCGAATTGAAGGTATCGGAGTTGAACCCTTGCCCGCTAACGCGGTCGTCGAAAAAAACGTTGCTGAAGTCGAATCAGTAGGCGAGAGTGTAAAGCGTGCGCTCGCCAAGTCAAAAATAAAATCAAAAAATTGTGCCATTGCAGTTTCCGGATCGTCAGTAATCACCAAAAAGATCACCATGCCCGCGAGTCTCTCCGAAGACGAAATGGAAGGGCAAATCCAGCTCGAAGCTGACCAGTATATCCCTTATCCCCTGGAAGAAGTCAACCTCGACTTCCATATAATAGGTGAAACCGAGAGCAATCCTGAAACCGTTGACGTTTTGCTGGCTGCCTGTCGTAGCGAAAACGTCGACGATCGTGTCGCTGCTGTTGAGCTCGCCGGATTAATCCCAAAGATCGTCGACATCGAAGCCTATACCGTTGAAACCGTGTTTTCCGCGATGGCTTCGCAAATGCCCGATGAGGGCATGGAAAAAACAATTGCCATTGTAGATATCGGCGCCACCATGACCAGTCTGAGTGTAATTCACAATCATCGCCTGATTTACACGCGCGAACAGAACTTTGGTGGCAAGCAGTTAACCGAAGAAATCATGCGCCGTTACGGACTCTCTTATGAAGAAGCCGGCCTGGCCAAACGCCAGGGTGGATTACCCGATAACTATGAACCCGAGGTGCTTGAACCATTCAGGGAAACCACGGCACAGCAAGTCAGCCGCTTTCTGCAATTTTTTTACTCGGCTGGCGGCCCGATCGGAGACATCGATCACCTGGTGCTGGCTGGTGGTACTGCATCGTTGCCAAATCTCGCCGAACTGACCGAATCCCACATCGGAGTACCGACCACTATTGCAAATCCCTTTGCCGATATGTCCTCGTCGAGTCGCGTCAACAAAGCAAACCTGGAAGCGGATGCACCCTCCTTCCTGATCGCTGCAGGATTAGCAATCCGAGGAGCTGAATACTCATGATTATAACGCGGATCAACCTGCTACCCTGGCGCGAAGAACTACGTCAGGAGCAGAAAAAGCAATTCGCGATGATGGCAGTGATGACCTGCGTGTTGGCCGCTGCCATTGTCGGTTTAATCCATTTTCAGATGCAGGCCAAGATTGATTACCAGTTGTCGCGTAACCGCTTCATTTCCAATGAAATCAAAAAGGTCGATGAGGAGATCAAGGAAATCAGCGAATTGCAAAAAGTTCGCCGCAGCCTGGTCGAGCGTATGGAAGTCATCCAGGATTTGCAGGGCAGCCGCCCATCGATCGTGCACCTGTTCACCGAAATCGTCTCCACCGTGCCGAATGGTGTCTATCTCGAGACGCTAGCACAGACCGGTGGCAATTTGCTAATCAATGGCGAAGCTGAATCAAATGCCCGGGTTTCAACCTATATGCGTAACCTGTCCGCGTCGGAATGGCTTAAGGATCCCAACCTGACGGTCATCGAAATCGAAGACAAGACGGTTAACCGCATCAGCACCTTTACGCTAACCGTGAAGCAAACCTCGCCAAACGCCACGGACGAGGAAGACAACGATGATGGAGGCCTGCAATAATGAATTGGGACGACATCCAGCATCACCTCGAACCCGACAATATCGGTACCGCACCGACGGCTATCAAGCTCGGCGTATTTATCACCTTGTTCGTCATAATTATTGCCGCGGGCATTTACTTCGATACGCAGAACCAGCTGAAGGTTCTGGAAAAGCACGAAAAGAAGGAAGTTGAGCTCAAGGGGGAATTCAAGATAAAAGCCGACCAGGCTGCCAAGCTCGAACTCTACAAGGAGCAGCTCGCAGAAATGGAAGCCTCCTTCGGTGCCCTGCTACGCCAGTTACCCGAAACCACCGAGGTAGAATCCCTGCTGATCGACGTATCGCAAACCGGACTCGCCTCGGGTCTTGAAGTAAAAAAATTCAAACCCAGTGCGGAAGAGAAAAAGGGCTTTTACGCCGAGCTTCCAATTGCGCTGGAGGTATCAGGCTCATACCACCAGCTCGCTACCTTTATTAGCGGTATCGCGGCTCTACCGCGTATCGTCACCATTAACGATATGAAGCTGGAACCCTTCGATAAGGAAGATCTGGGCAAGGGCAAGCTGAGAATGTCCGCCATCGCCAAGACCTATCGGTACCTTCAGGAGGATGAGCAATGACAGGTAAGCTGAATACCCTGCCGAAGTTCTTTCTGCTGGGATTGCTGACTACCCTGCTCGCCGGTTGTGGTGAAGGTCTGGGTGACTTGCAACAATTCATACAACAAATCAGAGCGAAGCCACCGGGACGCATCGAACCCATACCAGAGTTTCAGCCATACCAGAATTTTGAATATACCTCTCATGATTTGCGCGATCCCTTCAAGTTGGTGGATTTCAGGCGTCCCGAAGAGAATCCGGAAGAAATCAATCAACTCGCCACCGGGCTTCGTCCAGACATCGACCGTGTAAAAGAACCATTGGAGGATTTCCCGCTGGATACACTGCGCCTGAAGGGAACAATTGATGATAAGGACGGGGTTAAGTGGGGTCTGATTTTTGCACCTGATAACACCGTGCATCGAGTCCTGGAAGGCAACTACATGGGTCAGAACCACGGCCGTATTATCTCGGTAACTGACCAGATTATTGAATTGACTGAAATTGTCCCGGACGGACTGGGAAATTATATCGAGCGCTCGTCAGCGATCGCGCTGATTGAGTAACGAGAGGAAACACCATGAACAGTGTTAGTAATAAAATGAAGTTAACCAGACTACTCAAGGCTTCGGTAGCGGGTATTTGCTTGCTTGCCTTCGGCGACGCATCGGCGCGAGCCCTGGTCGGCCTCGACTATTCGGTTATGACCGGTAACACGGTACAGGTCGTGTTCACTTTCGACGAAAGCGCGGTTGCACCGCGAACCTTCACCATCGATGAACCCGCGCGGATAGCGCTTGATTTCGGCGATACCGAGAACAAGCTCGAACAGCGCAGCATGCAGGTCGGTATCGGCTCGATGCAAAGCATTATTTCGGCGGCATCAAAAAACCGCACGCGCGTCGTACTTAATCTTTCCCGCAAGGCTGACTACACCACCAGCGTAAGCGGTAACCAGGTAACCCTGACCCTCGCAGGTGGTGACGAAAGCGTCCTACCTGCCGCCGCAGCTGAAACAGCAGCGGCCAATGGAACCACCGCCAGCGCCGCACCCAGCATCACCAGCGTATCTCCAGTCGCCAAGGGCGTCACCAATGTCGACTTCAAGCGAGGTCCAAATGGTGAAGGCCGCGTAATTATCGACCTTACAACAACGTCTATCAGTACTGACGTCTGGCGTGAGAACAACGTTGTATACGTAGAAATGATTGGTTCGCAGTTGCCCAAGGAACTGCAACGCCGTATGGATGTCAGTGATTTTGCTACTCCGATCAGCTTCATCGATTCAATCCAGGAAGGCGCCAATATTCGTATGGCCATCACCTCGCTCGGTGATTTCGAGCACCTTGCCTATCAGACCGATCGCGTTTACACAATCGAAGTCGCACCGATATCCAAGGAAGAAGAAGAAAAGAAAAAGAAAGCGAAGTTCGGCTTTACCGGAGAACGCCTGTCACTTAACTTTCAGGATATTGAAGTCCGTTCGGTATTACAGCTGCTGGCTGACTTCACCGGTCTAAACCTCGTGGTTTCGGATTCGGTCGAGGGTAACCTGACCCTGCGTCTGAAAAATGTTCCCTGGGACCAGGCCATGGATATCATCCTCAAGACCAAGGGCCTGGATCAACGCAAAGCGGGCAACGTTATCCTGATCGCACCCACCGACGAAATAGCAGCGCGTGAGAAGCTTGAGCTCGAAGCTCGCAAACAGGTTGAAGAACTGGAGCGCCTGCGCACCGAGTTCATCAAGGTCAACTACGCCAAGGCCGCCGATATGGCCGACCTGCTGAAGCTGAAGGACAACGCGATCCTGTCACCACGCGGTTCGGTCAGCGTCGATGAGCGTACCAATACATTACTGGTCAAGGACACCAACTCGAGCCTGGTCAACGTTCGTACCCTGCTCGCCGAACTGGATATCCCGATACGCCAGGTATTGATCGAATCCCGCGTGGTTATTGCCAACGACGATTTCAGCAAGGAACTGGGTGTGCGCTTTGGCGTTAGCAACGATAGCCAGGGCACGCTGCAACCGGGCAAGGGCGCTTGGACTGCGGGGAACCTCGACGGCGTTGTCGATCTTATAAACGACAACACCTTTAATTCGTCGGATGGGCTGAACGTCAACTTGCCGGTGCAAAATCCCGCCGGTAGCTTCGCTCTGGCACTGGCCAAACTGCCGCTAGGCTCTCTGCTCGAGCTGGAACTCTCGGCTGCGCAGATCGAAGGCCGCGGCGAAGTTGTATCGAGCCCACGCGTCATCACCGCCGACGCACATACCGCGAGAATCGAACAGGGTGTGGAAATCCCTTACCTCGAACTCGACGACGGCGAGGCAACCCTGAAGTTCAGGAAGGCAGTACTCTCGCTGGAAGTTACGCCACAGATTACCCCGGATGATCGCATCATCATGGATCTCGATGTGCATAAGGACAGCGTCGGTGAGCTGGTCTCCTTCGGTCGCGGACTGTCGGCACCGAGTATCGATACGCGTGAAGTACAATCGCAGTTACTGGTCGATAACGGTCAAACCGTGGTGCTTGGTGGTATCTATGAAACCACCAAGACCAGTCAGGTGACCCGGGTACCTTTCTTCAGCGACCTGCCGATCGTCGGCAACCTGTTCAAGTCGACCACGGATATCGATGACCGTACCGAGCTGCTGATTTTCGTCACTCCGAAGATTCTGCAGGGCGCGAACCTCGATGGCCGTTAAATAGCAGCTTAAGCAAAAAAGAGGCAGCCCAGGTGGCTGCCTTTTTTTTGTTTGAGGTATTATAGCCGCATGAGCCATCGCAATATCATACTGATCGGGCCCATGGGTTCGGGCAAGTCGACCATCGGCAATATTATCGCCAAAAGACTGCATCGTGATTTCCAGGACAGCGATCACTTCATCGAAACACGTACCGGTGTCGATATAGCGCGTATTTTCGATATCGAAGGTGAACAGGGCTTCAGGGACCGTGAGACCAACGCGCTCACCGAACTACTCAGTGAAAACAACCGCGTTGTCGCAACCGGTGGCGGCTCGGTGTTACGCACGCAAAACCAGCAGCTGCTGAAACAAAAGGGTTACATAATTTTCCTCGACACTTCGGTGAATCAACAAATGCACCGTCTTCGCCGCGACAAGAAAAGGCCATTACTGCAAACTGAAAATCCGCGTGAACGCCTCGAACTCATGTTCACCGAGCGACGTCCCATTTACCTCGACCTCGCCGACCTCGCAGTTAAAACCGACAAGCGTATGGCACGTCGGCTCGCAGCTGATATCATCAGCCAGTTACCTGAAAACCTGAAATAAGAATGCTAATTAAACACACCCTCGAGGTAGACCTCGGTGAACGCAGTTACCCTATTTACATCGGCACTGAACTGATCAGCCAGGCAGAGCTGATCGGGCCGCATATTCACGGCCAGTCTGCGCTGGTGGTCACCAATGCCACGGTCGCACCGCTTTATCTCGAGCCGCTGCAACAGGCGCTGGATAATCTGCAGATCCGCTATGATCGAATCATTCTCGATGATGGAGAGCAATTCAAGACTCTGACCACGGTGGAGTCCATTATCGATCTGTTACTGTCGAATCGGCACGACCGCCGTACCACCGTGATTGCACTCGGGGGTGGCGTGATCGGTGACGTTGCCGGTTTTGCCGCGAGCATTTATCAACGCGGTGTCAACTTTATCCAGATTCCAACCACCCTGTTGTCCCAGGTCGATTCCTCGGTTGGCGGTAAAACCGGCGTCAATCATCCGCTCGGCAAGAACATGATCGGCGCGTTTTACCAGCCGCAGTGTGTTGTCGCCGATATCGACACCTTTAATACCCTGCCCGCGCGCGAACTCAGCGCCGGCCTCGCCGAAGTCATCAAATACGGTTTGATCAGCGATGCAGGTTTTTTTGACTGGCTGGAATGCAATATCGATGCGCTGGCGAGTCTCGACCAGGACCTGCTTGCGCAGGCCGTGCTGGTGTCGTGTCAGAACAAGGCGCGGGTGGTTGAACTGGATGAGCGCGAAGGTGGTTTGCGTGCGATTTTGAACCTCGGCCATACCTTTGGACACGCGATTGAAACCGTCATGGGCTATGGCAACTGGCTGCATGGCGAAGCCGTGGCCGCGGGCATGGTGATGGCCATCGACCTGTCGATTCGCGAAGGTCTCATCGACGAGAACGTGCGACAACGCGGTGTCACCCTGATACAACGGGCAGGTTTGCCGGTGACACCACCCGAAAACATGACCGTCGAGCAATACCTCGATGCCATGGCTATTGATAAAAAAACTGTCGCCGGCAGCATAAAGCTGATTTTGTTACGCGCGCTCGGAGAAGCCTTTGTCAGCGGCGACTACAGTCACGAAAAGCTGCTGCAAACATTGTCCACCTGAACCGATGCACCATTACGGTGCAAACTGAATCGGGCTTTTACCGCTGATTTTAACTATCGAATGCACACGGGTATACTATTCGGCCTTTTGCGCGCGTGAAAAAAACAAATTCTCATGGCGCATGGGGAACGGGTAGCAACGACGGCATGCCTCAACCAGAACCTTGAAACCATGAGCACGAATCGAAAACCAACAGGTCTGTATCAACCCGGCTTCGAAAAAGACAGCTGCGGCTTTGGTCTGATCGCCAATATAGACGACAAGCCCAGCCACTGGCTGGTCAAGACCTCGATCGAAGCACTCGCGCGCCTAACCCATCGTGGCGCCGTCGCCGCGGACGGTAAGTCGGGTGACGGCTGTGGCCTGTTGTTGAAAAAACCGGATACTTTCCTGCGCACGAAGGCACAGGAGCTCGGCATTCATTGCGCCCGACGCTATGCTGTCGGGCTCGTTTTTATATCGCCTTTCGCAGGCGAAACTGAAATCTCGCAGGCCGTCATCGCAGAGAAAATTACCGACCAAGGTCTCGAAGTCGCCGGCTGGCGTGAAATGCCAATCGACAAAACAGCCTGCGGTGAAGAATCGCTTAAATCGCTGCCGGCGATTTACCACGTTTACGTCAATGCACCGAACGAATTGTCCCGCGCCGAATTCAACCGCTCGCTTTACCTCGCGCGGCGTGCGGCCGGCAAGGCATTCGAAGCGCAGGACAACCGCCGCATCGAGGACTACTACTATATCTCGAGCATGTCCAACGACGTGCTGTCCTATAAAGGCTTGATCACCCCGGAAAACCTGCCGATATTTTACCCGGACCTCAGCGACCCAGCGCTGGAGTCGGCGATCTGTGTCTTTCACCAGCGTTTTTCGACCAATACCTGGCCGCAATGGAAACTTGCACAGCCGTTTCGTTACCTCGCACACAATGGTGAAATCAATACCATTCAAGGCAATCGCAACTGGGCCAACGCTCGCGCCTACAAATTCAAGTCCGAGCTATTGCCGGATATGGAGGCGATTCAGCCGATCGTCAACATGACCGGCTCGGATTCGAGTTCGCTCGACAACATGCTCGATTTTCTGCTCTCCGGGGACATGGACCTGTTTCGCGCGGTGCGCCTGTTGATTCCGCCGGCCTGGCAGAATGTCGACCACATGGAACCAGCGCTGCACGCCTTTTACGAATTCTCATCGATGCACATGGAACCCTGGGATGGTCCCGCCGGCATCGTACTCACCGATGGCCGCCACGCTTGTTGCGTTATGGACCGCAACGGTTTGCGTCCAGCGCGCTGGGTTCAGACCCGCGACCGGCATATCACGCTGGCATCGGAAATCGGTGTCTGGGATTATGAGCCGGAAGACGTCATCGCCAAGGGTCGCCTGAAACCCGGTGAAATGATTGCGGTCGATACCAAGACCAGCAAGTTGTTGATGTCCGAGGACATCGATCAGCAATTGCAGAATCGCCATCCTTACGACCTCTGGATGCGCGATCGACTGATACGATTGAGCGCGAATCCGGTCAATTCCCCGTTCTCGGCCCTGGCGATGAACAAGGAAACCTTGACCCGGCTGGAAAAGCTGTTTCAGGTCAGTTTCGAGGAACGCGACCAGATTCTGCGTGTGCTCGCCGAGGACTCGCAGGAAGCCACCGGCTCGATGGGCGACGATACCCCACTGCCGGTGTTATCGATGCACCGTCGCAGCCTGTATGACAGCTTCCGACAGCAATTCGCACAGGTCACCAACCCACCGATCGACCCGCTGCGGGAAAAAATCGTCATGTCGCTGGAGACCTGCTTCGGGCGCGAGCACAATCTGTTCAACGAAGCCGCCGAACACGCCGACCGCCTGATCGTCAGTTCCCCGATTCTATCCGAACAAAAATACGTCGACCTGCTGGCCTGGCACGACAAGGGTTACGCCCACGAGATCATCCCGCTCGGTTACGACGCCAGTAAAAAATCGCTCAAACAAGCCATCATCGACATCCAGGACCAGGCCGAGAAGGCTTCGCGACGGGGTATCGTCATCGTGATTCTGAGCGATAAGGATATCCCGCGCGGACAGCTGGTCGTACACGCGGCACTCGCCACAGGCGCGGTACATTACCGCCTCAGCAACAGCGGAGGGCGTTGTGATACCAACATCGTGGTCGAGACCGGCAGCGCTCGCGATTCGCACCAGATGGCGGTGCTGCTCGGCTTCGGTGCGACCGCGATCTACCCCTATCTCGCCTATGCCAGCATTGTCGGCATGACCCGCAGCGGTGAATTACCGGAGCTGACCTGTCCTGACACGGGTTCGAACTATCGTCGCGGCATCAATAAGGGGCTCTACAAGATCATCTCGAAAATGGGGATTTCGACCATTTCCAGCTACCGCGGCTCACAACTGTTTGAAATCGTCGGCCTGCATCACGACGTTGTCGATCTGTGTTTCCCCGGTACCACTTGCCGCATCGACGGTATCGGTTTCGAGGAACTCGAAGCCGAACAAAAAGCGCTCAATCAATTTGCCTGGAACCCGCGCAAAAACATCGAGCAGGGTGGTTTGTTGAAATATATCCACGGCGGCGAATACCATGCCTATAACCCCGACGTCGTACACAGCTTGCAGGCGGCGGTCAACAGTGGCGACTATGCCGACTGGAAGAAATACTCGGATATCGTCAACAGCCGGCCGGCAACCGCATTGCGCGACCTGATGCGCCTCAAGCCGCAACAGGCGATCGATATCGAAGAGGTCGAAGCCAGCGTTAACATCCTCGCACGCTTCGATTCGGCCGGCATGTCGCTGGGCGCACTGTCGCCGGAAGCACACGAAACCCTGGCGCAGGCGATGAATCAGCTCGGCGGACGCTCCAACTCGGGCGAAGGCGGCGAAGACCCGGCGCGTTACGGCACCGACAAGGTATCCAGGATCAAGCAGATCGCATCGGGTCGTTTCGGCGTCACCCCGCACTACCTGGTGAATGCCGAAGTGTTGCAGATCAAGGTCGCCCAGGGCGCCAAGCCGGGCGAAGGCGGGCAGTTGCCCGGTAACAAGGTCAATCACCTGATCGCGCAGCTACGAAACTCGGAACCGGGAATCACACTGATTTCACCGCCGCCACATCACGATATCTATTCGATCGAGGATCTCGCGCAATTAATCTTCGACCTGAAACAGGTCAATCCACTGGCACTGGTCTCGGTGAAACTGGTTGCCGAAGCAGGCGTCGGCACCATCGCCGCCGGCGTTACCAAGGCCTATGCCGACCTGATTACGATTGCCGGCTACGACGGTGGTACCGGCGCCAGCCCGCTGACCTCGGTCAAGTACGCAGGCTCGCCGTGGGAACTGGGCTTATCCGAGACCCACCAGGTGTTACGCGCCAACAAGCTACGCAGCAAGGTTCGCATTCAGACCGACGGCGGCCTAAAAACCGGACTCGACGTAATCAAAGCTGCCATCCTCGGCGCCGAGAGCTTCGGTTTCGGCACCGGCCCCATGGTCGCGATGGGTTGCAAGTATCTACGTATTTGCCATCTCAACAATTGCGCCACCGGTGTCGCCACGCAGAACGATTTGCTGCGCGAACAGCACTACGTCGGCAGCACAGAAAAGGTCAAAAACTACTTCCGCTTCATTGCTGAGGAAGTCCGCGAAATCCTCGCGACCCTCGGCGTGAGCAAGCTGGAAGATCTGATCGGGCGTACCGATCTACTCGAGGTCATCGAGGGCAGCAGCCCGAGTCAGCAAAAACTGAATCTCGAACCCATACTGTCGGATGGCGGAGTCGATCCGGATTTACCGCGCTATTGCAGCGAGGCACGCAACGAGCCCTGGGACAAAGCCGAGCTCGCAGAACAAATGGTCGGCGATTGCATGACTGCGATCGAAAATGCCAGTGGCGGGGAATTTGAATATAAGGTAAACAATACCCACCGCTCGATCGGCGCACGCCTGTCCGGTGAAATCGCCCGTATCCACGGTAACCACGGTATGTCCGATGCACCGATCACGCTGCAACTCAATGGCAGCGCCGGGCAAAGCTTCGGCGTCTGGAACGCCGGTGGCCTCAACATGTACCTCGAAGGCGACGCCAACGACTATGTCTGCAAAGGCATGGCCGGCGGCAAGGTGGTGATAACACCACCCCGCAACAGCCATTTCAAATCTCAGGATGCGACCATCATCGGTAACACCTGTCTCTACGGCGCGACCGGCGGCAAGCTGCTCGCCGCGGGTCTCGCAGGCGAACGTTTCGCGGTGCGTAACTCGGGCGCACATGCGATCGTCGAAGGCATCGGCGATCACGGCTGCGAATACATGACCGGCGGGATTGTTACAATTCTCGGCAACACCGGATACAATTTCGGCGCGGGTATGACCGGCGGCATTGCTTACGTACTCGATCTCGACCGTAACTTTTTCGACCGGGTCAACAAGGAACTCATCGATATACATCGCATCGCCGGTGAATCGATGGAAAGTCACCGGGTCTACCTGCAGGCAGCCATCAGCGAATATGTACAGGAAACCAGCAGTGAGTGGGGACAATATATCCTCGAAAACTTCAACCATTTCCAGCGCAAGATCTGGATGGTCAAACCCAAGGCGGCCGAATTCGATTCCTTACTGGACACGCTGCAAAGCAACGCGGCCTGACGTCATACAGCAAGATGCCCCGTCCCGGCAGCAGAATCTTCTTCCAGCCCGCGCAACCCCAGAACTGGCATAGCTGCTGATGTCTGGAAGAGTGCCGCGCAGTTTCATCGATGACTTGCTCAACCGCGTCGATATCGTCGAAGTCATCGATAGCCGCGTGCCGCTAAAGAAAAAAGGACGCGAGTACTGGGCCTGTTGCCCTTTCCATGGCGAAAAAACCGCGTCCTTCTCGGTCAGCGCGAGCAAGCAGTTTTACCATTGCTTCGGTTGTCAGAAATCCGGCAACGCGGTCGGTTTCCTGATGGATTACGACCACATGGAATTCGTCGAGGCGATCGAATCACTGGCCCAAGGGCTGGGTATCGAGGTGCCCTACGAGCAGGGCAGCGCACCCGCAAAACCTGCACAGGGACTGGATGCGATGTACCACTCGATGGAACAGAGTTCGTCATTTTTTCAGGCGCAACTGAAGCAAAACCCGGAGGCGATCGAATACCTTAAAAATCGCGGGATTAGCGGCCAGACGGCCAAGACCTTCGGCATCGGCTATGCGCCGCCAGGCTGGAACAACCTGAGTGGTGAGCCGAAATTACTCATCGAAACCGGTATGCTGATCCAGAAAGAAGCGGGCAAGCAATACGATCGTTTTCGCCATCGGCTGATGTTTCCGATCCGCGATCGGCGCGGGCGCACCATCGCTTTCGGTGGCCGCGTGATCAACCCCGAGGATAATCCCAAGTACCTGAATTCGCCCGAATCACCGTTATTCCACAAGAGTGACGAAATCTACGGTCTTTACGAGCTGAAAAAAGCGGTCACCAATATCGACTGCATCTTCATTACCGAAGGTTACATGGACGTCGTGGCGCTCGCCGAACATGGTGTCAAAACGGCAGTTGCGACACTCGGCACGGCGATCAACAACCGGCAGATCGAGTCGCTGTTTCGCGTCTGCAAAAACCTGGTGTTCTGTTTCGATGGCGATGCCGCCGGTAAAAAAGCCGCCTGGCGTTCGCTCGAACAATGCCTGGCCTCGCTCAAGGAGGGCCGCCTGGCTCGCTTCCTGTTTCTGCCCGAGGGTCAGGACCCTGACAGCTACATCGGCGAATTCGGCGAATCCGCATTCAACAACCAGGTCGAACAGGCTTCCACGCTAACCGATTACCTGTTCGAAACCCTGCTTAACGAGTGCAACATCCGTAGTCTCGAAGGCCGCGCCCAGTTCCTAGACCGCTTACGCCCCTACTTCGCACAGATCCCGCTGCAAAGCCTGAAAGACCAGATACTGGCCGAGGTCGAAAACCGACTCGGCCAGAAGATCGATGGCCGCATGCTGCGCCTGCTCGGCGAAGATAAACCCGGCAAGACGGCTCTCCGGCGCCTGCCCGAACAACACTGGACCCCTACCCGGCTGGCGATCAATCTGCTGCTGAAAAAGCCTGCACTGGCGCTGACTACCGGCAATCAGCACGAACTGGCGGAGAGCAATATTCCCGGCATCGATCTGTTGCTCAGCATCCTCGACCGTATCCACGATGACCCCGAAATCAGCACGCAGAACCTGCTCGATCGCTTTCGCGGCGACGACAACGAAGCCCATCTATACAAGCTTGCCGCAATGGAACCGCCGATCGAGAATGACGAAAGCCTGGAACGGATGTTCGGCGACTGTTTACAAAGTCTGCAAAAACAGTATATTGACCACCGCCAAAAGCTATTGATCAGCAAATTACAGTCTGGCGAGGCACTTACCGAAGCGGAAAAAAGGGAACACAAAAAATTGTTCACAAATCAATCTTAAGACTGTGGATAACTTGGAAAAACCGAAAAAAGTCTTATATACTACTCCGTTACCCTGCAACTTTTACTTTATCGAGGCAATATGGATCAAGATCAGCAATCCCGGCTTAAAGAACTCATTGCCAAAGGTAAAGAACAGGGTTTTCTGACCTATACCGAAGTCAACGATCACCTGCCTGAGGGCATCGTTGAACCGGAGCAGATCGAAGATATTATCCGCATGATCAATGACATGGGGATCAAGGTGCATGAATCCGCACCGACCGAAACGACCGATATTCTGAGCGACACCGAAACCGAACCGGATGAAGACGCAGCCGAAGAAGCCGCCGCGGCGCTGGCGTCACTGGACAGTGAATTCGGGCGTACCACCGACCCGGTGCGCATGTATATGCGTGAAATGGGTACGGTCGAGCTATTGACCCGCGAAGGTGAAATCAAGATTGCGCGTCGCATCGAGAATGGTCTCAACCAGGCGATGAGTTCGCTCGCGCGTTACCCCGACACCATGCGCATGATTTTCGAGCGCTATAACGAAGTGCGTGAAGACGAGGCAAAGCTCAGCGACATTCTGGTCGGATTTGTCGATCTCGATGAAGATCCGAACTCGATTCCACTACCGGCTGCGGCACAAAACAGCGACGACGATGATGATGCCGATGTCGACGACAGCGGTCCGGATCCGGAAGAAGCCGATAAACGCTTCATCTCCATCGAACGTGCTTTCAACCGCGCGATGAACTGCATTGCCAAGGACGACGCCCGGGGTTACGAGCGCAATATTATCCGCGCGGTCAATGAATTGATGGAAATCAAGCTGTTGCCGCTGTTTATCGACAAGCTCAGTTCGAATCTCAAGGAAATCATTTACCGCATTCGTACCAATGAGCGTACGATCCTCGATATCTGTGTGAAACAGGCACAAATGCCGCGCAAGACCTTCATCGAAACCTTCAAGGCAAACGAGACCAACCTGCAGTGGATCAACAATCACTTGAAGGCCGGTGAGAAATATTCGAGGACGCTGGAAGGCTGCAAGGATGAAATCCTGCGCTACCAGAAGCGCCTGAAGAATATCGAAAAAGTGTCCAACCTGTCGATTCAGGAAATCAAGGAAATAAATCGCAAGATGTCGATTGGTGAAGCCAAGGCGCGCCGCGCGAAGAAGGAAATGATCGAGGCCAACCTGCGTCTGGTTATCTCTATCGCGAAGAAGTACACCAACCGCGGTCTGCAATTCCTCGATCTGATCCAGGAAGGCAATATCGGTCTGATGAAAGCCGTGGACAAATTCGAATATCGTCGTGGTTACAAGTTCTCGACCTACGCCACCTGGTGGATTCGTCAGGCCATCACACGTTCGATCGCCGACCAGGCACGCACTATCCGTATTCCGGTGCACATGATCGAGACCATCAATAAGCTAAACCGTATTTCGCGCCAGATGCTGCAGGAACTCGGCCGCGATCCCCAGCCCGAAGAACTGGCAGAGCGCATGGACCTGCCCGAAGATAAAGTTCGTAAAGTGCTGAAGATTTCGAAAGAACCGATCTCGATGGCGACTCCGATCGGCGATGACGAAGACTCGAACCTCGGTGACTTCATCGAAGACACCAACGTTCTGTTACCCGCCGACACCGCGACCAACGCCGGCCTGTCGGAATCGACGCGCGAAATCCTGTCGAGTTTGACTCCGCGCGAAGCCAAGGTACTGCGTATGCGTTTCGGTATCGATATGAATACCGACCACACGCTCGAAGAAGTCGGCAAGCAATTCGACGTCACCCGCGAACGCATACGTCAGATCGAAGCCAAGGCCTTACGCAAACTGCGCCATCCGAGTCGCTCCGAGCAACTGCGCAGCTTCATCGACGCCGACTAAAACCTGTCGTTTTGCATTATTCCTGTCATCCCCGCACAAGCGGGGATCTTGCAAACCCTTAATCATCGCCCTGCAAAAGCGGCGGCCCGACCTATAGCGATCTTATAGCAGCCGCTAACCTGTTCATTTAAGCCAGGCACTCTCCCTACTCTGAAAATACCTGTCACTTCACCCGGACAGATTAGACGCTATATCCGTCCATAGTACATGCCGGATTGTGCAATTCCGCGTGACAATTCGAGCAAAGCAGAATGCATTTCTCCGCTTCCTTCACGATGACCGACCATTTCCGATTCGATAGCGAACGAAGATCCAGTTGAAAAAATTTTTTGTCTGAATCGACATGATGAAATTCCAAGGCAGCGTAATTTCTGTCGTAACCGCACTTCTCACAGGATCCCCGATTCATTCTTATCAGTTCCAGCTTTCTAATCCGGCCCCGCTTCTGTTGTGCCAGATAGCTTTGGTAGGACAGGTTACCCGACTGGTTCTTACATTCGCGAGAGCAGAATTTACGCTGCCGGCCACGCAGCGGAATGTTACATACAATGCACTTCATTAACGGATTATGAAATTGTGCTCAATCAAATACAAATTTATTTCGAGATGCAATTGAATTCACAAGACGACTCATTTCCAGGGTGCTAGAATACGCCGCTTATGTGGGCCTGTAGCTCAGTTGGTTAGAGCAGTGGACTCATCAAAATGGTGCGTCTATATCGGAAGATATGGAATGAACGGGATGAATTCAGGGAAACCTTAACAGGCGAGCTGATGGCAACCCTGAGCCAAGCCAAAGGTACACCTTTGGAAGGTGCAGAGACTACCTGGGAACTTAAGTGTTCTTAATAACAGGCTAGAGCGTCCCGCACCCCAGGCAATCAAGTTGATTGTGGGTGATGAGATAGTCCGCTCCGTTCAGAAATGATCGGGTCAAGTGAATCCATTGGTCGGAGGTTCAAGTCCTCCCGGGCCCACCATTTTACTAGTTCCGCAGCACAGAGGCGAGCTCTGGACTCATAATCCATTGGTCGGAGGTTCAAGTCCTCCCGGGGCCACCATTTTCATGAAATTCAATGGTTTATAGCCATCAGACCAATGGACTAATAGCCAACGGGTCGGCTGGAATGGTGCTGGATGCCTCGTGAAATGGCGGCGGGGGTGGTGTAAACCTCCCAAAATTAGTTACACCTATAATTAGAGTTTTCCAGCCCTTCATGTTTCACCCGATATTCCCAGGGCGTGAGATCGCCCAGAGAGTCATGGGGTCGTTCTTCGTTGTATTCTCGTATCCAGTTTTCCGTTAGTTCTCGTA
>JAAESG010000438.1 GCA_024229615.1 Gammaproteobacteria bacterium
GCGCCGCGATCTGCAACGCCTGGTCGACTTTGGGCTCAAGTCTGAACAGCCACTTGAGAGTGTTTTCGGCATGACGCGGGTCTTCCGGTACCCCGGAGTCCGCAATAATCTCTTGGATTCTTTGTTTGGCGCAGTCAATGCTATCCATGATCCCGGCAGATGATAAGGCGGCGTATGGTTTCTATGTTCATCAAGACGGCAATCACAATCAGGGCCAAATACGCCTGGTTGAATATGGCACCGAGGAATATCAAAAAGACGCGGATATCGCGACCCAGACGCAATCCTTTGCCATGACTGATCCAGTCGCGCATGAGGCTGTCGTGCTTGTCGGCCGTATAGCTCAACATAAAGGAGCCGATAATCGCTAAAAATCCGAACAACAGGATCAGGCCATCCGTTCTATCAGCGTAGGCGTGCCACATGAGACCGAAAAGCAGGAAGGCGTCGGCATAACGATCCAGTACCGCATCAAACCAGCCGCCGTAGGAGCTGCTTTGATATGTGAGCCTGGCGACTTCGCCGTCGCA
>JAAESG010000439.1 GCA_024229615.1 Gammaproteobacteria bacterium
TAGAATGGAATTGAGCAATAAAAAATGAAGTTAGTAGAAAGGGGTCAAACGCCCCTTTCTTTTTGGCTCTTCAGCGAGATTAGTGGGTATTAATGACGCTCATTAGGGGCTCCGCCCCAATGCCGCCTGGCTAACCCTACCCTCGCCGGGAGCAGGGGTTTAGAGAACCCCCCTGCTGAAACTTTCCAGGAGTCGTGAGCTTTGGACAGCCTGGTTGTTCGAAGCGAAGAAACACTACGGACTCCGTGTCCCGAACGAAACATGAAGGCTAAGGCTGTTGCGCTAACCCTGTATGAGCGGAGCCACAACTTCCCCGTTATCGTCCTGGGCAATAAATCCACCCGATTGACGTTGCCACAACTCCGAATACAAACCGCCGGCCTGCACCAGTTGATCGTGGTTGCCCTGCCCGATGATTTTGCCTTGCTCGATTACCACCAGTCGGTCCAGCGCTGAAATAGTCGACAGCCGATGTGCAATCGCGATGACAGTCTTGCCTTCCATCAATCGCAACAGGTTTTCCTGGATCGCGGCTTCGACCTCAGAGTCGAGTGCCGAGGTCGCTTCGTCGAGTACCAGTATCGGGGCATCCTTTAGAAACATGCGGGCGATGGCAATACGTTGACGTTGGCCGCCCGACAGCTTCGCACCACGTTCACCGACCTGGGCATCGTAACCCCGTCGACCATCCAGGTCCGCAAGCTCGAGAATAAAGTCGTGTGCGTTAGCGCGTTTCGCCGCGTTGATGATTGCTTCATCGCTGGCCTCCTGCCTACCGTAGGCGATGTTTTCCCTGATCGAGCGATGCAGCAAGGAGGTATCCTGAGTGACCACTCCGATCTGTGCGCGCAAACTTTCCTGGTTGACCCGGGAAATGTCTTGTCCATCAATCAGGATATACCCCCGCTCCAGGTCGAACAGGCGCAACAGTACGTTCATCAGCGTGGTCTTGCCGGCACCGGAACGGCCAACGATGCCGACTTTTACGCCGGGTTCGATCGCCAGGGAAAAGTCGTCGATGACGCCACCGGACTTGCCGTAGTGGAAGACGACATTCGTGAACTCGATGCGACCGCTACTCACGACCAGGTCGGGTGCGTCTGGAATATCGGTCACGGTTTGCACCCTGGCAATCGTATTCATACCGTCGTGCGCCATGCCGATATTTTCGAACAGATCCGACATTTCCCACATGATCCAGTGCGACAGGCCGTGCATGCGCAACACCAGGCCGACCGCAACGGCGACGGCGCCGACGGAAGCGGTATCGTTGAGCCATGACCAGATTGAAACGAACCCGACCGAAAACAGTAGCAGTGCGTTCAGCAACTCGATCGAAACCTCGAGATTGGTCGATAGCCGCATCATGCGATGGACCGTTGCCATGAATCCTTGCATGCTGTCGCGCGCATATTGTTCCTCGCGCCCGGTGTGTGCGAACAGCTTGACTGTCATGATATTGGTGTAGCTGTCGACCACGCGCCCGGTCATGGTCGAACGGGCATCGGCCTGTTCCTCTGCAACCTTGTGCAACCTGGGCAGAAGGTAGCTCAGTAACCAGATGTATAAAGCCAGCCAGCCCAGGAAGGGCGCTGCAATCCAGGCATCGAAACTCGCTACCAGGAAAATCGCGCCGCTGAGGTAAACGCTGACATAGACCACCACGTCAGCCAGTGTCATGACCGCTTCGCGCACACCGAGTGCTGTCTGCATGACCTTGGTGGCGACGCGCCCGGCAAACTCGTCCTGGTAGAAGCCGAAACTCTGGCGCAACAGGTAGCGATGTGCCATCCAGCGGATACGCATCGGGTAATTGCCGCGAATAGTCTGGTGACTCACCATCGCCAGCAGCAGGCTCAACATTGGGATTGCCAGTAGCACGACTGCGCCGATCACCATCAGTGTATCGCCTTCCTGTTCGAGGAAGCTCGCCTTGTCTACATTGGTGAGCCAGTCGACGATTTCGGCGAGAAAGCCGAACAGCATGACCTCAATCACTGCTATCAGGGTAACCAACACGGACATGAGAAGAATCCACGGCCATACACCGCGCGTGTAATGCCAGCAAAAAGCCCACAGTGTCGCCGGCGGACGTGTCGGAATTTCCGGCGGAAAGGGTCTAATCAGGTTTTCGAAAAAGGTAAACATGAGTTAACAGAGTCCATTATCAAGTCAATATCAATACAAACGACTACGACCTATCATGCGGCCATAATCGCTGTGAGCGATCACAACCGACGCGGCAGGCCGCGTAGGTGACGGGGTTTCCGGTTAGCCGGAAGCCTCGTGAGTTGTCAGTGCATCAATATCATGGTCTGTTAACTGTTCTGGATTTGGGCGGCAACCTGGCCACCTCGCGCTGCAAGGGTACCATCTTTATCGAATCTGGCAAGTTGGCATTCAGGGCATCTTGAATTCGCCCGCCAGTTCGGTCAATTCGCGGCGAAACGGGATGTCGGTCGTTTCAACTCCGAGTTCGCGCGCGAAGCGGTGTCCCTCGTAGACCGCCGCGGCAATGGTCGCCGGGCCGTGGCAATCGCCGATAGCGTGCAGGGTTTGGATACCAGCCGTGTTCAAACGCTCCGGGTCGGCCACCAACTCCTGGTAGAGATTGTCATTGGGCAGGCGCGAAACGACCATGACCACCGCCGAAACTTCGACTGTATGCGTTTTGGCGGAGAAGACGCAGCCCATACTGGCGCTGTCAGTGGTAATTCCCTGCAATGTATGGCCGGTAATGATTTCGACCCCGAGCTCGATCAGCTGCGCCTGGATGCGGTGCTGCTCCAAGGTATAGTCTGTCCACGACGCGACCAATGAAGCGGGCGTCGCAAGTACCACATCGTGGCCGTCCGCGACCAGCTGTTCGGCCACCACCGAGCCCATGTAGTAGTGGTCGTCGTCGTACACCAGCACTCGGCCTTGTGGGCGCAACCCGTTCATGATGTCGTCCGGTGTCAATACATTGTCGCCATCAGTGCCGGGAATCGGGAACTGGTGACTGCGACCGTAGCCGTCACGCCGCCAGTGGGCACCGGTTGCTACGGCCACGTGGCTAGCGCCGAACTCGAGAATCTGTTCTGCGGTCAATTCGCTGGATTTGTAGATTTCGACATTGGCCATTTGCGATAATTGGTAATCACGGTAATCACGCACCCGAGCCCAGGTCGCGAGACCCGGCAACCGGCTCTCGCGGCTGACTCTCCCACCAAGTTCATCTGTGGCTTCGGCCAGGATCACCTCGTGCCCACGCTGCCCGGCGGCGAGTGCGGCCTCGAGACCGGCCGGCCCGGCGCCGACGATCAGCACCATACCGTCGTCGGCTTTCGCTGCGATGCGTTCCGGGTGCCAGCCGCGACGCCATTCCTCGCCGTTGGTTGGGTTCTGCGTGCAGCGCATCGGCGCGAGCATGTTGTTCCAGGCGGCGCAGATGTTGCAGCCGATGCACTCGCGGATTTCGTCGATGCGGCCTTCCTCGATTTTTTTCGGCAGGAACGGGTCCGCGATCGACGGGCGCGCGGCGCCGATCATGTCGACGATACCCTTGTTGACGATCGACACCATGCGGTCCGGCGTGGTATAGCGACCGACTCCGACCACGGGCTTGGTGGTGACCTGTTTGACGAAGTCGATGAAGGGTTCCTGGAAGCCTTCTTCGGAAAATCGACTGGTCTGGCTGTCGTTTTCCCATTCGGCGAGACAGACATCCCAAAGGTCTGGCAGCTCGGCTAGCATCTCGACAATTTCACGGCCTTCCTTGTGCGCCTCGAGTCCTTCGGCGCCGCGCAATTCGTCTACCGAAAAACGTACGATGACCGCCATCGTATCCCCGACCGCGTCCTTGGCGTCTTCGATAATTTCGCGAAACAGCCGCACGCGGTTTTCGAGGCTGCCACCGTATTCGTCGCTACGGGAATTGTAACGTTGTTTCATGAACGCGCCGGGCAGCGTCAGGTTATGCCCGGCGTAACAGCAGATAATATCGAACCCGGCGGTCCTGGCGCGTTTGACCGCATCCAGGTGCCAGCGCCGAAAGGCGCGGATATCGGCTTTAGTCATCGCGCGCGCTTGCAGCGGGTAACCCTGGCTGGACACCGGCATGTGCGACGGGAACAGCGGCACCTCACGGCTGTAGAGGTTGCTAGCGATCTTGGCATTGTGCACCAGCTCGATCGACGCCAGTGCGTCGTGCTCGTGCACCGCGTCGCACATGCGCGCGAGGTAGGGAATATCCTGATCCGACCAGAGTCGGCCTTCGGTCGCCGGGGTGATGTCGCTGGTCGGATGGATATCGATCTGCTCGGTCGATATCACGGCCCAGCCGCCCTCGGCCTTGACGCCGCGCATCACCGCCATGCTGGATGGAAAAGTTCGTCCCATGCCGTTGCAATGCGGCGCCTGGTAAAACCGGTTCCTGGCGGTTACCGGTCCGATCTGGACCGGTTCGAAGAGGATGTCGTAGCGGGGATCGCGCGTCATTTAAGGTTTCCGTTAGTTTTGTGGATATCAAGTTGGTATTTTGATCTGACCCACGGTGTTACAGGTATTTACTCGAGAGCAGTTTGGACAAATCGGTATGGTTTTATCGCTGCAGAAGTATGCACTTCGCCATAACCGGCGGGTGGTTACTGGAAGCAGAGTCCCGCCGCGTCTCACTTTTTGGTTCATTCTTCTATTTCTTGATAGTGCAAATACCGTGATGGGCGGGCATTATATAAATAAATTGACTGACTAGTCATTCAGTTTGTTGACTTTGATTGCCTGGTCAGTCAGACTTTTTCGCTGGTGGAATACAACAACCCAGGTCAATTGTGTCTGGGTTAAAACTAAACCTTCATAAAACCAGGGATGCCAGCGTGAGTGAAAAACAACGAGTAATTCGGCTTGAACCCGGGGGGGCGGCCGATAACGGCCTCGAAAAAATGGATCTCGACCCGGCGGATTTCCAGTCTGAGTTGCCCGAGCAGTACATCCATGTCTACTACGAGGATGAAGACCTGGGCCTTTCGGTAGGCGTCTGGACCACGACGACGATGCAGGAAGCCTTCGGCCCGTACCCGGGCGATGAATTTATGTGGGTGCTCGAAGGCCGGGTCAGCATGGTCGACGGCGATGGCAACCAAACCCGGGTAAAGCCCGGTGAAACTTTCTGCATTCGCAACGCCATCCCGATCAGCTGGAAACAGGAAGGTTTCCTGCGCAAGTTTTACATGACCTATGCCGATCCGAACGCGCCCACCCCGCAGATCGATTCGGCCAGCGGCGGCGTCAGGGTTATGCGTGCCGACGAACTTCAGGCCGGCATGCAAAAAATGGAAACCACCGAGCCGCTGGTCATCGTCGGAGAAAATCCCGTGCAGCACGACAATATCATGTTCACCAACGATGCCGGCAACATGTATGTTGGTATGTGGGACAGCACTGCGCTCGATAGCGAGATGCGCCCCTTTCCATGGCATGAAATGGTGCAACTGCTCGAAGGCGAGGTATTGATTAGCGAAGCAGACGGCAGTGAGCATGTATTCGGGGCCGGAGATGCCTTTTTCATCCCGATGGGTACGGTATGCAGATGGCAAACCCACGGTTACGTGAAAAAATTCTATTCGATTCTCGAACCCACCGTGAGCGACCCGGAGGCGAATTAAATCGTGTAAGTATGAAAGCCGCTGACGGATCCATTTCGCGCAGATTGTCTGTGGCCGGATTACTGGCTACTACGGCGCTGCCGGTCTGGGCGCAATCGATTAGCGTTTCACTGGAGTGGAAATGAAGCGGATCGGAAAACTCGAAAGTGTCTGGCGCTACCCTGTCAAAAGTATGCGCGGCGAGCAGATCGACGACGTATTTGTCGCCTACACTGGTGTCATGGGCGATCGCGTTTACGCACTGTCCGCGGCCGATGCGCCGCCGGAATTTCCGTGGCATACCAACCGCGAGCAGGAAGAATTCGTGCTTTTCCAGCCGCGCTACCGAAACCATCGCGACACACTGAAACCGGCGGCGATGGAAGCGGCGTTCGCGGAGGCCCTGAACCCGCCTTATCCGCAGGCAAGTGCTTTTGCGCTAGACATCGAAAAGCCGGACGGTAGCGTCTGCGATGTGCAGAGTCCGGAATTCCTGGCGAGCCTGCGCAATAAATCTGCCGGCGAGTTAAGCCTGCACTACACGCAGAAGAACGCGGTTGATTGCAGACCGGTATCGATATTCTCACACCAGACCCTGGCGCAACTGGAGCAGGAAACCGGTCTCGAAATCGACAAACGCCGTTTCCGCGCCAACTTTTACGTCGACTGGGATTCGACCAGCGGGTTTTACGAGGATGAACTCGTCAATCGGCGTTTACTGATTGGCGATCGTCTCGAAATTATGGTGCGCGAGCTCGACCCGCGCTGCAAATCGATCACGATCGATCCCGATACCGCGGAAACCCAGCCGCGCATCCTGAAACACATCGCCCGCAAACACAATGGCTTTGCCGGTGTATATGCCGCGGTCCTGACGGAAGGTACGGTTAGCGCCGGTGATGAAATTCACCTGCTCGACTAGCTCGATGAGTACTAACTCACTATCTGCTAACGATATCAAAAGTTTTCGCGCGATTCTCGACGGTGAAGAATACGAGGTTCCCTATCACAGGGGCGAGGTATTGCTCGACTGCATGCTGAGGGACGGCCTGGACCCGGCGTTTCAATGCATGGATGGGCACTGCGGCACCTGTATGGTGATCAGGCTCGGCGGCGAAGTCGAAATGCGCAAAAATAACGTGCTGTCGCAACGCGATCTGGGTGCGGGTTACGTGTTGCTGTGCCAGTCAATCCCGTTGAATGACGAGGTGTTGGTGGATTGCGATGGCTGATCCGCATGATACAAATTCAGATTAACGACCACAGGATGTATTCATGACTGCAACTAACGAACTCAAGAGACTCAGTAACAAGGTTTTGATCAACGGCGAATTTCGCGACAGCGGCGCCGGCGATGGACTCGATGTCGTCGATCCGGCAACCGAGGAAAGCATCGGCCAAATCCCGTTTACAAGTATCACGGAAGTCGACGAGGCCATCGCCGTCGCCAACCGGAGTCAGCAGGCCTGGAACCAGGTCAACTCACTGACGAGGGCCGAAATCATGCATGAAATTGCCGCCAACATGCGCTCCGCTCGCGGCGTGCTCGGCGAAATGCTGACGCGTGAAATGGGCAAGCCCTACAAGGAAACCACCGACGAGGTCGACTGGTCGGCAACCGCGGTTGACTACTACGCCGAAATCGCCCGCCATGACTTCGGCAAGGTGGTCGGGCCGGCGGTGGACGATCAGTTTCACTTTACGCTGAAGGAACCGATGGGCGTGGTCGTGATCGTGCTGCCGTTCAACTTTCCCTTTTGCCTGCTATGCTGGTCCGCGGCCGCGGCACTGGCCACCGGCAACGCGGTGATTATCAAACCTTCCGAGAATACCGCGTTGTCGACATTGAAATTCATGGAGACCTTTGCGCCACTGCCTGATGGCCTTATTCAATGCCTGCCCGGCGGCGGTGATGTCGGCGCCCGGCTGGTCGAAAGCACCGATACGCATATGGTTGCGTTCACCGGTAGCGTACCGACGGGACAGATCGTCGCGCGCGCCTGTGCCGAGCAATTCAAGCCCTGTCTGATCGAGGCTTCCGGCAACGATCCGTTCATCGTGATGCCGTCGGCGCCGATCGATATGGCTGCGCGTGGCGCGACCTTTGCCGCCTATCTGAACTGCGGCCAGGTCTGTACCTCGGCCGAACGACTATTCGTGCACCAGGATGTCTATGACGAATTCGTCGATAAGCTGGTGTCCTATACGCGCGCGTTGCGCATCGGTAATGGCCTCGACAAGATCGACGTCGGGCCCATGGTCAGCGCCAAAGAGCGTGATCGTTTCGAGACGATACTGAAACGGGCAATCGAACAGGGCGCGAAAGTTGCCTGTGGTGGCGAGCGGCCTTCGGCGATGGACAAGGGATGGTTCCACGAACCGACCGTACTGACCGGGGTTGAGCCTGAAATGGAAATCATGAACCAGGAAAGCTTCGGCCCGTCGGCGCCCATCTGCCGTGTCTCGAACCTGGACGAGGCCCTCGAGCTGGCCAACAGGTCCAGGTTTGGCCTGGGTTCGAACATTTACACAACCAATCTCGACGAAGCCATGCGCGCCGTCAACAGTCTGCAGACCGGCATGGTCTGGGTTAACGCACCGTTGCTGGACAATGACGCGGGTCCGTTCGGTGGTCGCAAAATGACCGGCATGGGCCGGCAACTGGGTGCCGAAGGGCTCGATACCTTCCGCCACACCAAACTGGCGATGATCGATCCGGGTGCTAACGATCAGGATTTCTGGTGGTTCCCATACAAGGACGCAGAAGCTTTTCCAGGTGAGTAAGACGATGAATCGTGTTTCGACGGACTGTTTCGGGCTAGTACTCCTTGAAGGAGTACTAGTATGAAGATACTGGTGGTGAACTGCCATCCGCGCCGTGACTCTTTGCCCGGTGCCATGGCCGACACGCTCGACGAAAACGCGCTCTTCGACCTGATGCTGGCACGCGTGCGTGAACTGGGCAGGCAGTTCGACGCATGAGCTTGCATCGGTCATCAGTCCCGACCCGCGAATCCCGCGTCATCACCGGGTGCGGCAAACACAAGATTTTGTAAATCAGGGAGATTTTTCTCATGTCTAGTCAAATTCCGGAACGTGCCAGTGCGGTCATCATCGGTGGGGGGGTTATCGGTTCCAGCGTTGCCTACCACCTGGTCAGGCTCGGTTGGAGCGACGTCGTATTACTCGAGCGTATGCAGTTCAGTTGTGGTACGACCTGGCATGCCGCCGGCCTGGTCGGGACCATGCGTGCCAACGAATCGCACGCGCGCTTGTGCGAGTATTCGATGTCGGTGTTGAAAGAACTGGAGGCAGAAACCGGGCAGGCAACCGGTTTCAAGCAGGTTGGTTCGCTTACCATTGCGCACAGCGAGGCGCGTTTCGAGGAATTGAAACGTGTCGCGGCAATGAACAACGCCTTCGGCGTGACTCGCGTCGAAATTATTACCGCCGAAGAAGCGAAGTCGATTTATCCCTATGTCGAAACCGGCGATTTGCTCGGCGCAAGCTGGGTTGCCCAGGACGGCACCGCGAGCCCCGTCGATATCACCCAGGCTTTTGTCAAGGGCGCACGACAGCGCAACGCGTTGTGTATCGAGGGCGTGCGCGTGACCGGTATCAACCAGGCCAACGGTCGGGTCACCGCTGTGGTCACCGACCAGGGCGAAATTCAGGCTGACTTCGTGGTCAACTGCGCAGGCCTGTGGGGTCGTGAAATCGGCGCCATGGCTGGCGTCAACGTGCCACTGCACGCCTGCGAGCACTACTATGCGGTGACCGAAAAACTGGAAGGCCTGCCGCATGATTTGCCGGTGATGCGCGACTATGACCGCTGCGCTTACTACCGCGAGGATGCGGGCAGCCTGATGGTTGGGGCGTTCGAGCCGAACGCGATTCCGTGGGGCCAGCGGGGCATTCCCGATGATTTCGCCTTCGAGGAAATCGAGGGCCACATGGATGAACAGTTCATGCCGGTGCTGGAACACGCGATGCAGCGCGTGCCGATGCTGCAGGAGTGCGGCTGGCGCAAGTTTTTCTGCGGCCCGGA
>JAAESG010000440.1 GCA_024229615.1 Gammaproteobacteria bacterium
GGGTTCGTATTGTGGGTGAGGCCGTCCGCCCCGTAGCCTCGCCGGCATTCATTGAACAGCATCAGCAGGTGCTCGCTGGCGACGTTAGCGGCTGGCGAGCACTGCCGTTCCTGGAACTGTCAAAGCACAATTATGGCTGGGCCACGTGGAACGACTGGTTCGAGGCAACTTCGAACCCCGGGATTGCCCCCGAATTCGAGTATTTCAGTAACTATGTGTATCTGCTGGAAGCGGCAGCGGCAGGAAAGGGATTGGCATTGGGGTGGCAGGTGTTGGTTGAGCGACATCTGCAAACCGGTTCGCTGCAGCCGGTAGTCGATGATTGCGTGGTCTTCGATCGGGCGATCTACGCGATGTTGACCACTCGGGGCCGCGAAAAATCGATAGCGCGGCGTTTTCTAAATACCCTGGATTCTGATTGGGAATAAAAAAAGCCAGGCTGGATAGCCTGGCTTTCAATCAGAATTGAATAACCGGGAAACCCGGTAGTTCAATTAGACAGGAGTGATATTCTCAGCCTGCGGACCTTTCTGACCGTCGGTGACTGTGAACTCAACTTGTTGTCCTTCAGTCAGGGTCTTGAAGCCTGTGCCCTGAATTGCGCTGAAATGTGCGAATACGTCGGGGCCGGATTCACGCTCAATAAAACCAAAACCTTTAGCTTCGTTGAACCATTTTACTTTGCCGGTTGTCTTGTCAGACATAATGTGTACCTATTAAAAATATAAAAATAAAAAAACCTTAGAATAAGGCGATGTCGCCGGAAGCCAGGCTATAACTTATTGCATACAGAACGAGGGAAAACAGAAACACTTCGAGGAGAGGGAATAAAATAGACATAGGTTCAAGCTGACGCCGAACTTTATAGGTAATTTGCTCAATGTCAACAGATTTATTGGGGGAATATCGATTAATTGACTACCTGCCGTAGTCGCGTTCGACCAGCGCAATTCGCGTTTTATAGGTCGAATACCACTTATCCATGCCCATTTTCTGCGCTTCGCGATGTTCGGCCTGCGCCTTCCATTGCTTGATCGATTCGAGGTCGGACCAATAAGAAACCGTAATGCCGAGGTCTTCGCGTACCGATTCGACACCGAGAAAACCGGGCTGCCGCGCAGCCAGTTCGACCATACGCGCAGCGGTTTCGGCATAGCCTTCGATACCCTCGTGACGATGCGACGAAAAGATGACAGCGTAGTAAGGTGGCTGCGGAGTACTGGCGATCTGACTCATGATATCGGCTCCATGTGGGTGACTGGTTAACAGCCCATTTGTTCGGCCAGGTCCAGGATGCTGGTGGTATGCAGGGTATTGGCTGACCAGGGTGCGACATTCTTGGGTTGTTCGCGGCCGTATTCATGCGGGCGTTCGATATAGGCGGTTTCGAGCCCGCAGTTGCGCGCGTGCTCGAGATCGCCGTGATGCGCGGCGGCGAGCATCACCTGCCCGGGTTGCAGCGCGAAGGTTCGTACCACGCCGAGGTAGGTATCGGGATGTGGCTTGTACTTATTGAAATTTTCGGCACAGAGGATGCAATCCCACGGCAGCCCAGCATTCTTTGCCATCTCGGTTAGCAGTCCGAGATTGCCATTGGATAGCGAGCAAATGATAAAGCCTGCTTTCAGGCGGCTGAGCCCTGCGACGGAGTCGGGCCAGGGATCGAGCCTATGCCAGACCAGGTTCAGATGCTGGCGTTCGGCTTCGCTGATCGAGTCGAGCCCGAAATCCGCCACAACGCCGTCCAGAATTCGACGATGCAGGTGGTCGAGTATGACCCACTCGCCACTTGCCATCACCTGTTGCATCGCCGGTTTGTAACCGGCGCGCCAGGCCAGTGCGAATGCGCCAGCATCGACGCCCAGATCCATCGCCTCGACCTCACGCGAAACCGAACCGTGCCAGTCGACCACGGTACCGAAAATGTCGAAGGCGATGACTTTGATTTTGTTTGCAATTTCATTCATAGCGAGGAGTCTTTCGGGTTTAGGATGAATCTACTGCGGGAAAGCCATTTTGGCCAGATTTACCTATCCATTTCGTTAAATATGAATAACTATACCCAAAGCGCTTCACAAAAAATGTGTCGCGGGACAGGCTCTTCGCCTCAATCGATAGAAAAATCTGGCTCAAAATGGTTTTCCCTCGCTACGATTTCCTATACCCGAAAGGCTCCTTGCTGTTTATTTCCGTTCCGACAAAAACTCGATTTCGACGATGACTACGGCGTTCGCGGGAATTCTGTCGGGGATCCCGGTTTTTCCATAAGCCAGGTGCGGCGATATCTTTAAGCGGCGTACGCCACCGATTCGCATGCCTTCGATGCCGTGAAACAATCCTGCGAAGAGGTTTTCGCGGTCAATGCGCAAATCGGTAATCAACGTTTTACCATCATCTTCGAGTCGGGCGCGATCGACCATACCCCAGGGGCGTTCCCAGCATACCGGATCGCCCTTGTTCAACCACATGTTCAAACGCAATTGGTAGATATGTTGGCGCTCGACAAGCTCGCCATCACCGGTCCTATCCGCAATGACTTCTATCCCTGGACGTTGTAACCGTTGCTTAGACAAAACTCGATATCTCGCGCAAATCGCCTGACTGCCAAAGGTAGTAAACCACGAAGGTCTGGTCGCCAGTGCGAAATTCATGTGGCGTGTTCGAAGCGACAAAAATTGAATCGCCAACGCTGTGGTTAACCTCGTCGGCATCGCCAATTTTAAACCGAGCTGAACCCGCGAGGACGATGTAAATTTCTTCGGCCCGATGCTGATGGCGGGGGTACTCGATGTTCGGCCCCCAGATCGCAATACCGGCACGAATACGATCGCTGATGAACGGGCCGCGGTTGCCGATCACTTCGGCGAAAGCGTAAGCCGACAACATTGCCTCGGATACTACGGCATCCTGTTTCCGATAGCTCTGTTCCCAATGCAGTCTCTGTTTATGTCGCGCAAAAACTTCGAGCAGGGGACGGGTTTGATGGTTGCCTGCGTTTATCGAGTCGTGCAGGAAATCTGCTGCGAGCAGTTGAGTCGGGGCCACCGCTTTCCACTCGTTCCCCCAGTCTTGCATGGATTGCCTGAATCTTTCGACGTCCGCATGGAAATGGGTTAACGCGAATTCTCGAACCGCCTCGAGTAACTCCAGATCGTTTATTCTCACGCTCATATCCAAGTCTGGGTTTTTATCAACAGTGCCACTCCAACGACGATCATAATGCAGGCTGCAACGACATTGACCCTGTGGGTAATGCGTGCATTTTTAAAAATCAGGCTGGCACGATCGGCGAAATATGCATAGATCAGCTTGGCCCCGCCGACACCGATGATAGCGATGGTCACAATAATCAGCGTATCGGCCGGCGTCATGCGCGACAGGTCGATAAAGGCGGGGAAAAAACCGAGATAAAACAGGATGGCCTTCTGGTCTCCGAAAGTAATCAGGAAGCCGCTTAAAAAACTCGAACCCAGTGAGGATTCCGGGATTTCGTCGGATTGGGCAGCCTTCGAATCGGCACGCCACAGGGATAGGCCAAGCCAGATCAGGTACACTCCGCCAATATATTTAATCAGGGTGAATTGCGTCCCCATCAAATCGGCCAACAACGACAGGCCATACACCGCGATCAGAATGAATATGACATCGGCGGCGACGATACCCAGCGCGGTGAACATACCATGCGTAAAACCAAATGCGGCAGCACGTGCCGATACCGCAAGCACACTGACACTGGGTATTATCGCCAGCACAACCATGGTCCCGAGTAATGCGCTAATGCTGGCAAATGACAGCGTAGATTCCAGTTTTATCTCCTGTTAGTCGTACCCCCAGGGTCGATACCCTGAAGGGATGTCATCCGTCCAGGTGAGTCATGTCCTTGCCACAGCACATCGGCGATTTGATCATACCGTGGCCGTCCGGGCACCTGGATACCTGTACCTGATCACCACCATCGGTTGTAATGCTGCCGTGATCGAGTTCCTGATCGCAGGTACCCCAGGTCATGGTGCCGATCGACATGCCGCAAGCTTCGCATTTGTATACTGCCATGGTTGACTCCTTACGTTATTAAGAATCAGAGTCTACCAGTTTGGATCCGCGATTTCCGCAGCGGTATAAACGGCTTTAAACCAGCTTCTGGATCATCTGACAACCGCAGAACGACTGGGTCAGTATCCTGCCCGCGCCGTGGTCGGCTCATAGATCCAGTTTCTGCAGACGACGTTTCAATTCCTGTTGCGATAAGCCCGTGATCTCCAGCACCTTGTGTGCTGAAGTCTTACCGCCGATTAGCCGAACGGCGTCTGATGGCAGTTCGAGGGTTTGCGCAATCAGGCTTACCAGTGCCGCGTTAGCCTTGCCTTTTTCCGCGACGGCTTTGACACGGATGCGCAGGCTATCTCCAAACCAGCCTGCGATATTGCTGTGCGAGGCACCGGGCACGAGTTTGACTGCTAACCTGGCCAACGGATCAGCCATGCCGGGTGATTATCCTGTCGAGTTGGTCGGCAAACAATTTGCGATCGCTATGACTTAACGGTGCCTGACCACTCGAATCGATGCCACTGGCGCGCAGCGATTCCATCAAGTCGCGCATGGTCAGTCGTGCCTTGATATTATCGCTGGTAAACAGTTCTCCGCGCGGGCTAAGTGCACGCCCCTGGTTCTCTATGATCTCTGCCGCGAGCGGAATGTCGCTGGTGATTACCAGGTCGCCGACTATCAGCCGTTTGACGATCTCGTTGTCGGCCACATCGAAGCCTGACGCTACGCGCAGGAACCTGATATGTCGTGAAGGCGGTACCTTGACTTCATGATTGGCAATCAGTGTCAGCGAGATTCCACTGCGTTCGGCGGCGCGGAACAGAATATCCTTGATCGCGTTCGGACAGGCATCGGCGTCCACCCAGATTCTCATGATCGGTCTCGCTACTTGATGCGCTTGCTATCGCGACCGGCTTCGTATTGGGGCAAGCCGTCATCGGAGGGTGCCGCCCAGTGAGCGCCCGAAGCGACGAAGATATGCGCGTCGGGTTTGACCGGTACCTCGTCGTCGAAACTGGCCAGTGCTATTTCCACCAGATCGGGATCGGCGAGCGGGCTGGCGAAGGTAAGGCTCGAGCCACAGTTGGAGCAAAATTGCCGGGTTGTACCGTTGTCCGCGGTAAAACCCTGTAGTAAATCCGTGCCCCGGGTCCAACGGAAATGTTTACGCCAGGTCTCTGCGATCGTGGCGTAGGCTGCGCCGTGGAATTTACGACACATCGAACAGTGGCAATTGCCGGTTTTCGGCTCGAACTCGTCGACTTCGAATTGAATCGAGCCACATAAGCAACTGCCTCGGTAGGGTCCTGGCATTAGTTTATCCTCAAAGTTTCGAATCACCTGGTGATGCGCGATGGTCAGTATTACAGGCGTACGGGGTCATCAGGCGACTGCTCCCAGGTAGAGTTGTGTATCGTACTCGAATTCAATCATGCCGTTGAACGCGTACTGATCAAACAACGCGAGTAGTTCGGTTACCAGCGGGATGTAGTATGGAGAGCTCTCATTCGGGCAGTAGGAAGATGACTTCAACCTGCCGAGTAACCCGGAGAAATCCAACTGCTGACTATTGTTGAAACAGATCAACTCCATGTCTGCATGGTCAAAGAAACTGGCGATATCCTGCTCACTTAAATTCATGTGGTTGAGCTGGCCATATTCTGGCGCGAATTCTCTTAGTATGCCATCGTATGCTTGTTGAAACGGTTGGCTGAGCTTGCGTTTGTTCCAGATCAACGCAAGCTTGCCGCCGCCTTTAAGAATCCGTCGGAATTCCTGTTTTGTCGCTTCGTTGTTGAACCAGTGGAAAGCCTGTGCGGCGGTAATCAGGTCGACCGAGTTGGACGCGAGCCCGGTTTTCTCTGCCGGTGCGTCGATGCTGGTAAATCGCGACTGCTCGGAAAACAGTGTTTCGGCTGCTTCGCGCATGTTGCTGTTAGGTTCGACCGCAGCTACCTGGAGACCGGCCTGCAACAGTAGTTGAGTAAAGATGCCTGTGCCCGAGCCGATATCGGCGACCACGGCATCCTTGTGTATATTGGCCTTTTCGAGCAGGTCTGGCACTAGCTCGGCAGGATATCCGGGGCGATATTTGACATAGGCGTCGACACGATTGGAAAATCGCTGGGTTGAGTCGGTCTTATTCATCGCGGTTCTCAAGTGTCTGTGATGGGTTAGAGACTGTCGCCGGTTTCAGGCCGATTCTATCTCGGCCAGCATTTGCCGGGCCAACTGCTCCAGACGTTCCAGCCCGACATCGGCCTTTTGCAGAAACTCGCTATTATAGCGCTCGGGGTCTGCCCAGTATCGACCCTTGATATCACAACGTTTGGCAAGCTTTTGCAGGCCGAGATCGCTTAGCCTGAATCCCAGTTCGGTCCAGATTTCAGCGAGTTGCGCCTCCACTGTGTGATCCTGCCCGGTGCCGTCTTCAAGCTGTCTAATATAGGGTTGGGTGTGTCGGGCCGCGACGACGACCGCGCGCAAGGCTTCGATGGACTGTCGTTTTCGTTCATTACCAGCACGACTGAGATTGCCAAGCCAATGCCCCAGGTGTTTGAATAGCTCCCACAGACTGATGTCGGAAATTACTGCCACTTCAGACCCATCGGTCATTTTCTGCGGTCAGGGTTCCGCCTTCGCTACCGGTATTGATGACGCCGCGCGGTTCGATCAATAGAACCTGGGCCTCGTTTTCAGCAAAAGGTTTGTGTTCGACGCCTCTCGGCACGACGTACATTTCGCCTTTAGCCAGTTCGACGTGACCATCGCGAAAGTCGATGCGCAGCCTGCCTTCGAGCACGATGAAGGTTTCGTCGGTCTGTTCGTGGTCGTGCCAGACGAAATCTCCTTGAATCTTGACGATCTTGAACTGGTAATCGTTCATTTCGGCAATTACCCTCGGACTCCAGTGTTCGTCACACAGGCTGAGTTTTTGCTGCAGGTTTATCGCCTTGTATTTGATCAGAATTTCCCGCTCTCGTAGAAAGCCTCTAACTTCTCTCGATAGGGGTTCAGATCGAATCCTTTATCCGATAGCCATTGCTCGTTGTAGTAAGTGTCGAGATAGCGCTCACCGCCGTCGCAGATCATCGACACGACACTACCCTGCGCGCCAGCGGCATTGAGTTCGGCGATAATTTGCAGGGCGGCATAGACATTGGTGCCTGTCGAACCACCACATCGCCGATTCAGCAATTTCTGCAGGAAATGTATGGTTGCATAGGAGGCCGCGTCGGGGACCCTGATCATGCGGTCGATGACGGAGGCAATAAATGACGGTTCGACTCGCGGGCGGCCGATACCCTCGATGTTTGAACCGAGTGTCGATGTCAGGCTACGGTCGCCGCTTAAATAGGATTCGTAAAATACCGAGTTCTCCGGATCAGCGACGCATAGCCGGGTGGCGTGACATTTGTAGCGGATGAATCGACCGATCGTCGCAGAGGTGCCTCCAGTGCCGGCACTGACGACTATCCAGGTCGGAATGGGCGCGGGTTCGGCACTCATCTGAGCATAGATCGAATCCGCAATATTATTGTTGCCTCGCCAGTCAGTCGCGCGTTCTGCATTGGTGAACTGATCCATGTAGTGCCCGCTCAGCTCGTTCGCAAGCCGTGCTGCCTCTGCGTAAATGTCACCGGGTTCGACGAAATGACATTTGCCATCATAAAAACTGATCTTGTCGATTTTTTTCTGCGAGGTGCGCTTTGGTACCACTGCGATGAAGGGCAGGCCGAGCAGTTTGGCGAAGTAGGCTTCCGAAACCGCGGTGCTGCCGGAAGAGGATTCGATTACGGTTGTGTCCTCGGCAATTAAACCGTTACACAGGCCATAAAGAAAAAGCGAGCGTGCCAGGCGATGCTTGAGGCTACCGGTCGGGTGAGTCGATTCGTCCTTCAGGTAGAGATCGATATTGCTGATTGCAGGCAGCTCTACCCTGAACAGGTGGGTATCGGCGGAACGTTTGAAGTCCGCTTCGATTTTACCTATGGCCTGGTTGCTCCAGTCATTCATATTGGTTCCAGTGGTTAGGGTCGCCGTTAATTTTGGCCGATGCGGTTTGCTTACTCGAGGCTAACATAACAATTCTGCTGAAACGGAGGTGCGCATACCGCATAAAATATCAAGTCTTGCTGACCCGTGTTAGTGATTCTTTGCCGGGCACCGGGCGGGATGCGGACCACATCACCCACCCAAACATCGTCGGGCTCGAGGTCGTCTACTTCGACCCGACCCTGTCCCGAGACGATTATATATCTTTCAGAGATACCATCCAGTTTGTGCCAGGCCGTGGTGATACCCGCTTCGACCCTGGCATGGGCAATCGACACAAACTCATCGCCCGCGTCATTGGCAATTTCGATTATATGGCAGCGTTCCGCGGTTTCGAATTCGCACGCGAAGGCAGCTTTTTTCACTTCTGATAGCACTGGTTCTCCTCCTTATATTGCAGCGATAGTCTAATGGTTTAGAGCCTGTTTCTCATGGTGATCGATCTCAATACATCACGTATTCTAAAGAATCGATGCTTTTTGAAATAGGCTTCGAAATCCCTGTCTCCTGGCATCGGGTAGTAACTGCCTTCTTCATCGTCATCGATGACGATATTCCGGGCTTCCTTTCCCGCGAGCAGATTCCTGACAATACGTCGTATCAGTCTCGCTCCTATAACTGCTGAAAAGGTTAAAACGGTTTCCTGAGTTGCGTTTTGTTTGAGGGGAAATGAGCGGCGTGCCAGCAGGTCTCCGCTATCGATGCCTTCGTTTATCCAGTGAACACTGACACCGCCCCTGTCACAGCCATTTTTTAGTACCCAGAAATACGCCATTGCACCCCTGTATGTGGGTAACCACCCCGGGTGTATGTTCAAGACACCAATTTCAGGCAGAGCAATGATCTCTTTCTTGAGTATTTGGGAAAAATAGGCCGAGATCAGTAGGTCAGGATTCAGTTGGGATACAAATGTACGGCAAGTGTCGTCGTTAACATTGGAGCAATGGAAAACGGGAATGTCCCGTTCCGATGCAATTTTCCAGGCAGGTTTCAAACTGGTGCGTAAAAAAGGAAAAATCAAGGTCGGCAGATAAGCCAGAGCTTGAATGCAACGTTGCCAGAAAAGCAGACCCGCAAATCTCCAGCCAACTTTATGCAAATGCTTTTTTATCTGCGAGCGTCCACGCAAGGACAGTTTCAATGGTTGGGCTTTGACGACGCCAACAACATTGATTTCACTCATCGCGATCAGCCTGTTGATGATAATCGCACTGCCGAGATGACCGGAGGAATAGAGGACTACAACATCGAGTGATTTCCCGGACTTAGTTGCCATAAGCAGTCATGTTACGCGAATTCCACACAGGCCTGTGGAATCCAGCCGCTTTTGCCGCGGGAATTGCTTGCCTTGAGCCAGCCACAGTGTCGGTCATCTATTTGTAGCCTTTCTCCGAGCTCGACATCCAGTTCGCGCGCACAGTAATCGTGCTTTGCGATTCCGCCGCGGGTTCCTGGCAATATCTCGATATATTCTAGGGGTGCCCAGCCCTCGTTGCCTTCACGGGTGATTACCCAAATCCAGCCGGGGTACTCGGGGTCCTCAATACCCACCTCGAAACGCTCTGCGGACTTGAATTTAATCGGCCTGGGGTAGTTCGATATATGTTCTTTTATGACGACAGCAATCATATCCCACCTCGCTTACAGCTTAAAGCAACCGCTTTCTGATTTCGGAGTAACAATTCTCGCTGCCCTTGAAATGCACGCTCGAAATACCCAGTTCCAGCGCCTTATCGATATTTGGCAAGCTGTCATCTATAAACAGCGCACTCGTGGGCTCAAACTCGAAACGTTTCATCAGCAGTTGAAAAATCTCCTCCTGTGGTTTCATGCAACCCTCGATTCCGGATATGACGATACCATTAAACAGATCGAAAAAGTCGGCATGTCTGATGTGATCGTAAGTTTCCACCGACATGTTGGACAGGCAAAACAGTGCCAATCCGTGGTCGTGGATATCACGCATTAGTTGGAGGGTTTGCGGAAAAGGCGAAAGTGACTCCTTTGCCGACCGTAATGCATTTTCAACGAGGTCGCTGCTTAAAGGAGTTGTCGTAGATAGTTCCGCAATAACCGCCGCCTCCTGAATTTTGCCGTGGTCCAGATCAATCCAGTACTGATGACCAAATAACTCATCACGCAACAGCTCTACTTCTGCCTGGCTGGCCTTCAGTGAGGCCAGAATTCGCTCAACATTCCAGTCGAGCACGACATTTCCCAGGTCAAAAATTACCACGGTTTTCTTGGCGCGATTAGTCATCGGGCTCGATTCATCGGCGGGCGCAGTCGAGCCTGGTTGAAATGACGGGAATTTCAGGAGGTGTAGTGATAATAGCTTGCCGGATTATCTAATAGGCTGTGAATCTGAATACATATCGTCAGCTGTTTGGTTTGATAAAGTTTTCACCCATGATAGCGAGAATGACATTTTGGCGCCAATTGTCACGCATGATAATTGATTTGCACTGGTCATAAATTATCGGGATACTGCCGCCATCGAATTTCTGGATTTGACAACAGTGCCAGAACAACCTGAACTGATCTCCCGGCATGATTTGCAACAGCAGCTTGGCGAGGTATTGCCCGATATAAATCGCTCACCTGGCATTCCACCCGCTTGTTACGCCGACCCGGGATTACTGGCCCTGGAGCGTCGAGCGGTGTTTCAACACGGTTGGGTTGGTCTCGGTCGGGCCGATCGCTGGCTCGATAGCGGGGATTACTCTGCGTTGGAGATTGCGGGAGTGCCGTTGATCGTGGTGCGCAATAAGTCTGGTGAATTGAAAGCCTTTGCCAACAGTTGTCGTCATCGAGGTAGCCAGATTCTGACTGGGCAAGGTAACTGCAAGAAGATTAAGTGTCCGTTCCACTGGTGGACTTACGATCTCGATGGCAAGCTCAAGGTTTACTCGCGTATGGAAAACGCGCAAGATTTTAATCCCGATGAATTCGGCCTGGTTGAATTTCGCGTTGAACTTCGCGATGGATTCGCTTTTACCAGCTTTGAAGAGCAACCGCCCAGGCTAGATGATTGGCTGGCCGAGTTCGCCAGCTTCCATCAACCCTGGAACCTTGAGCAGTGGCACACCACGCGGGTGCGGGAATTCGAAGCAAACTGCAACTGGAAAACTTTCATCGAGGTGTTTAACGAGTATTACCACCTGCCCATGGTGCATCCGGATTCGATTAATTGGCTCTACCCGGAGCCGGACGCCGTTGATGAAGTCAGCGGACAGTTCACGACCCAGTTCGGTGCCACAGAAGGCGTAGCGGCCTTGATGGAAGATACCCAGCAATACGCACTGCCGGTCGCGATGGGCTTGCAGGAGCGCGAATCCATGGGCACGCGCTACACCTGGATTTACCCGAATATGACCTTTGCCCTGTCGCAGGATTCGATGTGGATATACCAGGCCTTCCCGCTGTCGGCCGACCGTTGTCAGGTGACGCAAACTATTTGCTTTCCGGCCGAATCGGTTGAGCTCGACGACTTTGAACAACGCGCGAGTCACTATTACGCCCGCATCGATGCAGCCATCGGCGAAGATCTACCGTTTCTACAGCAGCAGCAGGTCGGACTGAATTCGAGATTCGCGCGCCCGGGCAGGTTCGGTGCGCTAGAGCCGAGCGTCGCCAAGTTCGCTTACTGGTACGCTCAGCAATTGTTGCAACATTTCGACTAATTACTCCCCTGGTAGCCAAGGCTCCTAAACTGAGAAAAATTATTCGATACATCGATGAAACCCATATCGAGGGTGGTAAACCCGCCGAGCGTCCGTGGATCATGGTCGCCGTGGCGGTGCCAGCACCGCGATCACCGTTCCGATGATGCACAAGGACGATGCCGCCAGGCAAGGAAGTCTGTATTTTCCAGGTCTTGGTGTCCGCCGTCGCGCCGTTACGAATATGCGGAAAACCGAGGGTAGCTGCTGCACCGGCAACTGTCGTGGCCTTTAAAACTGACGTCGTCCGTCAGGTTTCTGGTCGGTGGATTTGGTTGTTCTGGGTTCTTTTTTGATGTTGCCTCCTCGTTGATTATTAATGATACGAGACTGCGTGGGAGTCGTACCATAGTATCATTTGGAAGCCTTAGCGAGGTCTTGTATACAATATACCGTGCCTGGAATCGGTGATATTTTGATGGCAGAAACAGTGTCAGGGTGAGTTTGTTTGCTGATTCATTTCAGCATAAAGCCTGAGGGCCATACGACCGGTGACCAGCGCAGCCGCTATCAGTAGAGCCCATAGCATCCATTTTTGCCAGGGCAGGGCAGGCTCTGGTGCCAGACGTGAAGACCCCCCGGATTCCTCAATCGAACCGAAGCCCACCAACGCACCCCGTTGCAGTGCCTCGCTCAGGTTTCCCTGTAGGAGTGCTGACAGATCGGTTGTACCGACCTCGCTTTGATAATTACCCCAGGCCAGGGTAAATGGACCGTTGCCGTCGCCGATGAAGACGGCTTCGTACTGTGGGTAAATCAATTCTACCCGCGGGGTTTCAGGCAGGACAGTTTTTGACGTGAACCAGATCTGCTTGAGATCTCGACGGCTCGGCAGTTTGATGGGTTGGCTGGGTTTGACATCGGCGTCGTCGATATTGTGCTGGCTGAAGTCGTAACGAATACGCTGTTTCTGTTTTACGTTGTTCCAGGTCGCATAAACATCGCCCTTGATGACGCTATGCGAGTCGGCCGGCAGAATGCGCATCGCCTCGGCATTGACCGCAGAGGGAAGGTCTAAAACGTAAAACTCGTTTTTTTCTTCTGTGATAAATCTGGGACTAACCTGGTAGGTCAGCCTGGCTGCGGCCTGGTTTTTGCGGTAATACCCGCTGACCTGTTGCAATTCGAAGCGGTCGATCTTGTTGATTGGGGTCAGCCGCATGTATTTTTGCTTGTTCGGGATGCCGTTGATACTGCGCCAACCGAGATCCTGCGACTCCTGGTTGGTCAGGCTTTTGCGTCGTTTAATGACGCGCAGCTTGTCGAGCTCATTGCCGGCTTCGACCCTGAGTTCGAGAATTTGACTGGCGGGCTCGTGCTGCCATTGCAACTCGATTCGATCGAACCCGGGGGTATCTTCATCGGCTGCAAGCTCGATCAAATAGTCTTTGCGCTCTGATTGCACGGCGATGGTTTGCGTGGTTTGAAGTTCCGATATCGATCCCTGTTGCTGGTTTTGCTCGCGCGTGGTTACAACCTTTGAATGCTGTTTTTGAAAACGACTGAATTCGTGGAATGGTAACACCAGCATGTGCTCGCTATGAGTTTCCGGGGTGCGCGTGACCGCATGTGGCAGTCGTTTGCCATTGACGTTGAATACGGCCAGGTCGCTCAGATCGGAACGCGTCAAGGCGAGCAAAACATCGATCGGCAATTCTACCCGTTGCAGTGTTTGATCGGTTTCACCCAGCAAGGTCTGGTAGGCATAGTCTTGCAGGTTGGTCGCAGCTTGCGCGCTGTAGCTGAGCAGTAATCCGAAGACAATAATTAATCTATGCATGAGCGGGCTGGTCCCTGTCGGGCTGTTCATCCGTATGCTTTGACGGGATCGGAGAAAAATAGCCGGTGGCCACCAGCAAGCAGCCCACCACGAGGAATGAAATGATGCGTTCGATCGTGCCACTTGCGCCGAGATCGATAAAAAACATCTTGATCAGCACCACGGCGACGAGTGCGCCGCCGACGATCCACAATGGTCGCAGGTGGCGGCGTGACGCAAACAGCATCGCGCCCATACCGATGACTGTCCACAGAATCGAAATTGCGCTTTGCACGCGGGTGTCGACCGACATCGCCGACAGGTCGAAGCGGATGTCCAGGTAGTGATGCATGCTGCGCATTAGTACCGCGGTCAGCCAGATGAAGCACAGGGTACCGAGAAGGATAAGAATATGATTACGCTGCACCCTGGTCGAGGTTGTTACCAATTTTAAACTGCCGAGTACCAATATGAAGAAAGCGATGTGGGTAAGATCGACAGGGTTGATAAAAGGGAGATAGGGCAGTGGAGACGGATCGCCACTGTTGGTCAGATTGAGTATCAGGTTCCACAATAACAACAATCCCGAGAGTGTTCCGATCAGGCTGATTTGCAGATCCGGGCCCAGACGTTTGACCGCCGGAAAACCAGCTGCTTGTGCGATGCGTATTGCGATAAGCGGCATCACCGCGAACACGGCGTAGTAACCCTCGCCGGCAATATCCATTTTGTTTTCGAAAAGCCAGACCAGTTCAAACGATAAAATCAATGTGACAAAGACCACGAAACCGGTGTGCGCGCAGATGTTTACCCAGGACGGCCAGTTCACGTCTTCGAGTTTTTCGATGAGCCAGTAATTGGTTGCGAGCGCGGCCACCCAGAAATAGAGATCAGGTGTCAATAGCAGATGACCATTGTCGAACAGCGAATACAGAGCGATCAGTATCAGCGCCGGCAGCAACAGCGCAGCATTGATTGACGCCGGCATCCAGTTCCACTGGCGCAGGCGATCGAGGTAGACCAGTAATGCCGCAGTGGCGCCAAACAGTATCAACCAGGCACTGATCTGATGTTGAGCGTATTCATCTATTTGAACCAATGCACTCACCAGCCACCAGCCCATGGCCCAGATGTAAAAGGGAATATGTAGCAGGCGAAGTTTGGATTCCGGGCCTTGTCGATAAAGCATGCGCGCCGAGATGAATGCGCCAAGCGCAATGAAAACGCCACCGAGAAAAGCGGGATTGAACCAGGCCGTAGTGCCGACATCGTCAATATTGCGCAGCAAGAACAGTACTCCCGAGCCGACCTGTAAGGCCATCGCAAAACACTGCGCATAAAATCGATTCTGTCTGATAGATACCCACAGGATACCCGCCGCTTCCAGTGCCCAGGCAGCGCTACTCCAGTGGCCATCGAGTGCATAGGGGATGGCCAGGGTTGCGAAAACGACTCCGATGGCAAGCATTGCTTCGGCCAACATGCGGAACTCTTCGCCCACGTGTTTCCACGCGAATCGCGCCAGCAGGACATAGTAAAAGCCCATACCCGCCGAAGCACCGGCAATGCCGTAATCGTAGTCGCGTAACATCGCCATTAACAAGCCGGATACGATGACCGGGGTGCCGAAAACCAGCGTACCGTCGACCAGGCCAGTGAGATGTTGAGGCTGGCGCAGGGCGTACATGACGCCGATCAGGCTGTACATGAAGAAAAAAAGCAGCAGAAATGCCGTCGTCGGCCAAAGTTGTTGCGGCTGGTAGCTGGTCAGTACCCATAAAACAAAGACGCCGAAAGTGAAGATGAAGCCCAGCAGGTTGAGTGTGCGCCAGGCGCGGAACCAGGCGACCGCGAACACGACTGTGTTCAGAACAGCGTAATAGCTGAACAGGCCGATGTAGTTACCGCTGCCGGATGACGCCAGGAACGGCGCCAGGAAACCACCCAGTACGGCGTAGATCGCGAGTGCCTTCGAATCCTGCAGGATAGCGAGCGCGACGGTAAAGGCGGCGAAGAACACCAGTAATATAAAAGTCAGACTCGGAGGCAATAGATCGGCAAGTTTGAACGCGGTAAAAATGGTGATGTAGATGACACCCATACCTGCGCCCTGTAACAACAAGCCGTACACCGGCTTGCCAAGACGAAGTCGCCAGCCGAATATCAGCAGAACCAGTCCGCCGACTGCGGCCCCCATAAAACGAAACTCGATTGGAATATTCGAGTTTTCAGCGGCGTACTTGAGCAGGAAAGCGACACCAAAAAACAGCACCAGGATCCCGATGCGTACAAAAATATTGCCATCGGTAAAGTACGAGGTAACCAGGTTGCCAATACGCCGTAACAAGTCTTCGAAATGATCAACCGAATTTTTCGCGCGAGGCTCCGATTCCTCACTAATACTCGCCGCTACCGGGGGAATGCTTGAAGCGGCAGAGGGTGTGATGCTCGCAGCTGCGGGGAGTGGTGGTTCTTCTACTTCGCTGGTTTCGGGCTCCGCAGCGGTCGCTTCGGACGGTTTAGCTTCGACTGGTTCATCTGCCAGTTCAGTTTCAACGGACTCGGCAGGGGTGACCAGTGGACGTGATCTGAACTCGTCGATTTCGACACGCAGTCGATCAATTTGCCGTTGCAAGCTTTCGGTTTTGCGGCCTGTGTTGCGATACAGCACGATCAACGCCACGGGTAAGCCGATGGCTGAAAGCACAATGATAACTGCGATGAAAACGAGGAAGTCCATATAAGCTTTTGACTATAGTAGGTTTTGGCCACTGCACATCGGTTGAAGGGGATGTCGTCGGGAACACGGGGTGGAATGATGTTGTCATGGTTGATCCGGATCAATGGTGGGTTTAGTTTGACAGGTGCTTA
>JAAESG010000441.1 GCA_024229615.1 Gammaproteobacteria bacterium
AAATGCAGAGATCCTGCGGCACAGGGATGTGCCGCCATTTTTCGATCACGCAAGTGATTGAAAAATGAAGAAAAACCTAAAATCGCATTTTACGTTTTTCGTGCTCTGCTAAGTCAGGATGACTTATGCAGAGCTTCCCTAACTAACCAGAGTTTCAATTTCGCGCAAGACATGTTGCACCAATACTTTGGCAATTACCCGGCCTTTGTCGGTCGTGGCTAGCGTGGCCTGACCGAACACACCCGACTGTGACCACAGGCCCTGACTCTTGTCGCGGCTTAAACGACCCTCTCCCTGCACCCCGTCATCAACCGCAAGCTCCATCTCGACCACGTCCGCGGCGATATGCAACATCAGAGAGGTCTCGTGTTCATCGGCATGTGATCCGTAGTGCTGCTGCAGTAAATCATCCGGCAAGGCCTGTAACGCATCGTCGAGATTCAAATACTCGAAGCGAGTGCCTTGCCTCAACAATGGTTTGACCAGGGAGAGAGGGCCCAGCGTCGACAAGCCGGTGTTAAGGACATAAAAACGCGAAACACCGAAACTGGCCAGACTGTTGCAGGTATCGACGATCACATCGCGGGCGGTTTCCGCACGCAGGCTGATCGATCCGGGATATTCCACGAAGGCAGGATAGAAAGACGCGTTGACCAGGGGAGCCACCACGACCGGGAGCCGCTGCCTGATTTCCTCGGCGAGCCAGTTAGCGATCAACGCATCGTTGTTCAGCGGTAAATGCGGACCGTGCTCCTTTGCCGCCGCACCCAGCGGGATCACCACTAGCGGATCTTGCTGTAGCCATTTTTCCGCCTCGATCCAGCTAATTGTCTCCAGTCTGACTCCGCTTTTCATATTTCTAAGGGATTTTCTCTGTTATTAATGGGACATCGGTGTTGAAATAATCGAATAACTCCTCCGGACGATACCTTATTACAGATGCAGGATAAATCCACAACCATGACCACGGATCACTTTTCCGCCTGGCATCCCGGTATCGAATCGGAAATACCGTTGGCTTACCGTGAACTGGAGACGATCTACAACCCGGGGAATGTTTTCACCAGCCTGAGCGAAATCAATGAACTCGCGGCCGAAACAGGGTTGAGCCCTGAAGAATTGATCAGCTTCAAACCACATCGACTGGTTCTGCATGAGCTTATCGTACGCATCACTGCCGACATCGTTGTGCTCGAGGGAGAAAACGAGGAAGACCTCGGGATCAATTTCCGAACTATTGCGAGGAAGATTTTCAGCAGGCACATCATCCCCAGCCTGATGCAGATCGAGCACGCCTTCGAAACCATGCGCACACGGATCGTGGAGGTGACCCAACAGGAACTCAAATCCGCATTGCTCCAGAAAACCTCATCAAGCGGTAAGACGACTTCATTGTGGACGCGCTTATTCGCAAGCAAGCCAAAAGTTAGCGTGCCGGCGCAGAGTCGACAAGAGCGTGAGTTCGAATTGATCAACAGCTACAAGCAGCTCGGCCTCGCTGCCAGCGACGAACTTACCGCGGCAGTTTATCGCAGCCTCTACCGTGTGCTGGGGTCGATTGCGACCACACGAGGATTCATCGGTAACGATCCCGATTACCTGGAAAAAATCTGCGTCAGGCACGCCTGCAACTATCTCGGCAGCCGCGACATAGGGGCCAGGGTCGGAATCCTGGTTAACCAGGCGATCGAGGCCGAAGGATACGAGCGTATCGCCGACGCCGACAAACCGATATTGATCAGTCTCAAAGGGGCATCCGCCGCGGGCAAGAGTTCGTTGCGACCAATGCTCAGCGAAATGATGTCGAAACTGGGAATCGACGACCAGGGTTACGGTACCATCAGTCCCGATATCTGGCGCCGCATGCTACTCGACTACGATGCGCTCGGTGAAAGTTACAAGTATGCCGGCAGATTCACCAGCCACGAAATAAACCTCGTCGACAACAAACTCGACCACTATATTCGCGCCAAGGCCGAGCATCGACACTCCATACCTCACCTGATGGTGGATAGATTTCGCTTCGACAGCTTTGCCAGCGAAAAAATTACCCGTGTGCTGCACAAGACATACGTACGTTACATCGACACTATGTACATGTACTTCATCATCACGCCGCCAGAGGCTACTGTCGAACGAGGCTGGGAGCGCGGCCTGGTGCGCGGACGTTACAAGGCGGTGGAAGACTTTCTCGGTCATTGCGTCGAGGCCTACGCGGGAATGCCCAAGCTGCTGTTCAAGTGGTTGGCCAGTAAAAAACCGCAGTACTTTTTCGAATTTCTCGACAACAGTGTCGCCAAGGGTACCTATCCGGAACTGGTCGCGCGCGGCACCCAGGGCAAGATGCAGATTTACCAGGTTGAATGCCTGATCGATATCGAACGCTACCAGCGCATCAATGTGCTCGCCACCAGCCCAGAACAGGTAGCGGCACCTGTCGAACTGCTGGAGGTGTCAAGGAATCTTGGTTTTTTGAAGCAATGTATCGCCAGGTTCAAGCTGATCGAGTTTATCGATAAAGACAGTGACAGCAGCTTTCTGGTGATTCGCTCCGGCAGTTTCGAGGTCAGCAATACTAAACTTTTCAGACAAAATATGGTCAATGAAACACTGCGCGAAATCATCACTCTGCTGGCACCTGATTTGCTGGCTGAATGAAACCTGGAATACACTGAGACAAATCAGGAGAAACCAACCATGAGCACAACCACCCGGGGCAGCTGCCTTTGCCAGTCTGTCAGCTACCAGTTTCACGGCCCTGAATACGTATTTCAATACTGCCACTGCTCGCGCTGTCGCAAGTTCACCGGTAGCGCACATGCGGCCAATATCATCGTCGACCCAAAGCAGTTCGAATGGCTGAGCGGCGAAGCCAACATTGGCCGTTTCGAGCACCCGGAGGCAAAGCATTTTGCCACCAGTTTCTGTAAACAATGCGGGTCGTCTTTACCCTGGATGTCACAAAGCGGTACCGCAGTCGTCATTCCCGCTGGGACCCTGGACGAAGACCCCGGGATCAAGCCAACTCAGAACATTTTCTGGAAAAGTCGCGTGACCTGGCGTTGCGAGGTCGATGAATTGCCCAAGTTCGACGAGCTTCAACCGCGCAAGGTCAAAGCTTAGGGCCGAAACGATGAGTTTTTGCCGCGCCTGCATCAGCATAGTTCTTGGCCTGTTACTGGCGCAGCAATCGGTGCTCGCCGCCTACCCGCAAAATCCCTTGCTTTTGGGTGACTCGATTTACGTTTCCCAACAGGGCGTCTACAAGTTCAAAGTCGGGCAGGAGAAACCGCTCTGGTCCAGCCTGGGCGGCATTGAAACCTTCGAACCCGTCACCCACGGGGATTTGCTGCTGGTCGGCAGCACCCAGGGTTTATACGCGCTCGAACAAAACAGTGGCGACATCGCCTGGCATATCGAAAAACGCCGCACTATATTCACGCCGAGCATCGCGCGGCATGCGTTTGCCGGTAGCCTGCACGGTGAGCTGCTAGCGATCGAACCTCAAACGGGTCAAATCGTCTGGCGTAGTCAATTTCCAGGCTGGATTTATTCACCGGTCTTCAACATTGCCTCCAATCAACTCTGGAGTGCCGGGCAAGCGCACAGCTTGTACGCGTTATCGATGAGCAACGGTACATCGCGAGAGGAAATCCAAACACCCCAGGAAGCGGTTTACAGCCCGGTCGACCTGGGTAACGACCAGCTTGCCCTCAACCTGTTCGACGGTAGCACGCTGGTGATTACCGCCTCCAGCGCAATGTTCAAGTTGCTCAAGGGTAATTCACAACCAACCGATTTGCGTCATGACAAGGATCGCATATATCGCAGCCACCGTAACGGTACACTGAGCGCCTTCGATCGAAACAGTCATGAACTGGTCTGGCACAAGCCATTCACGGAACAAGACCTCGCCATGCATCCCTCACAACCCGGCTTCCTGCTGTTGAGTGATCGTGATCGCCAGCTGATACTGCTTGAACTCGAGCAACATACTATCGTCTGCCGGCTGCAACCCGAAGGCCAGTGGGCTTTACCTTTGCAGAACGCAGCCGGAAAAATAAACTATTTTCGGAAATCGATGCAACCTCCTGGAATGTCACTTGTCCAACCGAAGGCAAAGTGCAAATAAAGTATGAATAAAACTAGGGGAATCAGCATGAGAATAATGAAAGTTGTATATCTGGGAGTTCTAGTATTTATAGCCGGGACGGTTAACGCAGCAGCACCATTTGGCGGCGAAGAAGACGTTGCTTATGCCAAGAGTTTGTGGAAGACCATGGTCGATGCCGGCTATGCAGGGAAAGGAGGTTTGATGTCGCGGCCCTATACCGGTCAGCACCCACATGGCGCCATTCTGGACACCATCGAAGGACAAATCGCGGTACAGGGCAAGTTGCATACCATCATCGTCAAACGCAACTATGGTGGCGAGGGTGTCAGTATCGCCAATGTCGCCAATGACCCGGCTAAGTATCTTAAAGCCGTCACCGTAATGTTGAAGCGTCCGGGCTACGATCCTGAAACCAAAGACTGGTTCTGGGCCAAGTTCAAAGCTGACGGCAATCTCGATACCAATCCGAAAGGCATGATGCTCGCGGGTAAGGTGGCGAAGGGCAAACCCAAGGGCTGTATCGCATGTCACACCGCCGCACCGGGTGGCGACATGATGTTCCTGCATGACTAGTCAGCAGGAAAAGATTTATTCCGATTGCAGGGGCGCCGACAAATTTGTCAATCCCCGACGGAATATTCAAAACCAGTAAAGTGTAAAAGACCCTGGAATACAGCCATGTATTCCAGGGTTCTCTTTATCTCGGTCCCCACTATTAACCCGGCGACCAAGTATGCCGGGTTAATAATACAAAACAGCCTGATCAAAACAGGTTTTGCTGCTGGTCGGTTATTGCAGCCATCGATGACCCAATCGCATTGAGAATCGTATCTGCAATCGGAGTTAACTGTTTGTCGACGATGTGCTCATAATCGAGTTTTGCATTCTGGCACTCCAGCGTTTGCGCACCGGCGACAGTAATCACATACTCGACCCAGCTACGATTACGGTAACGCGAGGGCTGTTGCCTCTTTTCGAACTCGGCTTCAGCCTTGATTGCGGCCTGTGCATGCGGCGGGATATTTTTCTGGTACTCCGTGAGCTTCTTGTGCAGACGCTTGCGATAAACCAGCTGCTGATCAAACTTGCCGGAAAACAAGTCGTCAATCGTTTGCAAAACATATTCCGTGTATTCCTTACCGTCAAAAATTAACTGATAAAGTTTCTGCTGAAACTCCCGTGCGAGCTCGGTCCAGTCGGTGCGCACTGTTTCGAGGCCCTTGTACACGATCTTGCGTTCTCCTTCCCCGTTTTCGATAAGACCCGCATAGCGCTTTTTGCTGCCCTGCTCCGAACCACGTGTCGTCGGCATAAAGAATTGCTGGTAGTGGGTTTCAAACTCCATTTCGAGGCAGGATTCGATGTCGTACTCCTGGCGTAATCTTTCCGTCCAGTATTGGTTGATGATTTCGACCAGGCGATTACCAATTTCCGCAGCAACACGATTATCACAGGCTCCGTGCAAGGAGACGAACACCGAATCGGTATCGCCGTAAATCACTTCATAGCCTTGTTCCTCGATAAGCTGGACGGTCTGGATGATCAAATCATGACCGCGCTTGGTGATCGAACTGGTCAGGCGAGAATCATGCAGTCGGCAACCCTCGGTGCCGAGCACACCGTAAAATGAATTCATGATGATCTTGATCGCCTGCGAAAGCGCCGCGTTTGCATCACGCTTGGCCTGATCACGAGCCGCCCACAGGTTTTCGATAATCCGCGGCAGAATATGATCGTGCTTGTGAAAACTGGCACCATCGTACCCGGGTATGATGTCTTTCTCGTCGGCTTGCAAAGCTGCGATACGTGCGTATGGATCGACACGAAAAGTACGAATGATGCTTGGGTACAGACTCTTGTAATCGAGCACCAGTACCGAATCCTGCAAGCCAGGTTTTGAATCCATAACGTATCCCCCGGGCGCGCTCAACTCGCCCTTGTAGTCGCCTATGTTCGGTGCGATATAGCCCTTGCGATGCAGACGAGGAAGATACAGATTATCGAAGGCCGCGACCGAACCGCCTGATCGATCCATTTCCAGTCCGGTCAACCTGGCGCGTTCGATTGAGAAATTGATCAGGTCGGCGTGTTCGAAAATATCCCAGACCAGCTGGCAGTCCTCCAGGTTGTAGGCGGCCAGGGTTTCCTTCTCCTGCCGAAACTGCCGCCTGATTTCACGCGCCTTAAATAAAGGATCGCTTTGTGTAGCATCGTGAATCAATTTGCCTCTGCCGAGCAATTCCTGCGCTACCGATTCAAGTGCAAAGCTGGCAAAGTTGAAAGTGGCGGAACGCAGGGTATCGATTCCATCAAGTACAACGCGCCCTGGTATCAGTACGAAGTAGTGGCTCCGCTCGGCCTGTGACTGACGCCAAACCGGCAGCGTTCTGTCACGTCCGATCGCCAATTTCACTCCCAGTGCCTGCGCTTTTTTCTGCAGCAGTCTGAGATCAAAATTGACCACGTTCCAGCCGATCAGAATATCCGGATCAATTTTCTCAACCCAGTCAATCCAGCGTTTTAATAACGCCGACTCGTCTGCCACATATTCGATTCCGTCGTTGCCGTGACCCTGGCCGACCATCAACACCCGACGCGTATCGGCCGACACAAATGCGATCGAAAACAGTTCATCGCTCTCGTAGTCCGATTCGATATCGAAAGACATCACTTCAAAACGAGGAATGAAATCGCCCGGCTGCAGGCGAACGTCATGTAAAGCCTGATTACTATAGTCCGCGTCGACATCGATGGAGGCGGTGATAAATCGCTCACAGAGGAAGCGCTCGGTAGGACGAATGTCCGCTTCGAAACATACAATACTATTTTGTGCGAGCTTGTCACGTGCGCGGTAGAGTTGTTGCTGGGATACGAAGTAGACAGCACTCACCGCCGCTTGCCTGAAACTATGCAACTGCAAAGGCTTAATCGATACGCCAGCTTGATTCCCGAGCAGATCGGATACCGCAGCAGCGTCTGCCTGGTGTATAAAAAACAGCGCCTTTTGCCGATGAATCGAAACCGACATCGGGCCCTGCGCGGTGGCCAACCAGAAATCAAGGCGCAGGCCATTTCTGTCATCAACCCATTGCCGGGTCAATAAAAAACCAGGGGTCACTACGGTCTACTCATTTCGGCAATCACCTCGCCTACCCGGGTGGCAAAGGCTTCGTCCCGATAGTAAAGGGTTATATTCAGTTCAGTCTCGCCAAGTTCGGACTCAAAGGAAACCAGGCGACCGTCGACCAATTCCTGGCTGATGATTTCAGTCGCCAGCCAGGCAATGCCCATGTCCGCCAGCACCATTTCCTTGAGGCTCGCCGAAAACGCCGATTCGCAGATCGTTTCGACACGATACTCCCGAATCACATCGGGCAGACAACTACCAGCCAGGGCTTCTGCGAGGAATCCGCCCTGTTGGTACATCAACAGTGGAATCGTCATTCCAGGTGCAAGTGCCCCCAATTGCCGGGCAAGCTCGGCCGAGGCCACCGGAATCAACCTGTCCTTGCCAAGGTCCAGTTTGCGCACGGCCTTATGCGAGAAATCAAAATGCCGCTGTGAACTCTGGTAACACAGCAACAGATCGGCCTCGCTGTAAAACAGGGCTTCGCACTCTTCGTAGTTTGCCGGCACCACGCGGTAACTCGATTCCGGCAAGTGTTCTTTTACACCACGAATCAATGCCGGAAACCTTGAAATAGCCAATGTATGTTGTGCCGCAAATGTGACCCGCTCGCGGGTTTCGTGCACGCTGTTACGCAATGCATAGAATCGATTGACCAAATCCCGCACACCTTCTTCGAGTGCCACGGCACTGTTGCGGATCTTGATTGGCTTGGTGCTTCGGTCAACCAGCTCAACTCCGAGCCACTGTTCCAGTTGCCGTATCCGGCGCGAGTAAGCCGGCTGGGTCACATGCCGGCGCTGCGCTGCGCGCGAGATCGATTTTTCCTCGAGCAACACCAGCAAGTCCTCGAGCCATTTCAATTCCATGATAAATATTGCCTAAAATTAGATTTGTTAATTTTACCTTAAAATATTTGCATTATTAACCGATTAAATACTGTGCAATCATGCATTTTGTTAATCTTTGGAGAAAATCATGCACCTTTCACGCTACCCACGACTGCACTTCGCACATCTACCCACCCCGCTCGAACCCCTCGAACGGATATCCGCGGAACTCGGCGGCCCCAACCTCTGGATCAAACGCGACGACTGTACCGGCCTGTCTTCGGGCGGTAACAAGACGCGCAAACTCGAGTTTCTCATGGCGGATGCGGTTGCCCAGGGTGCCGACACCATCATCACTCAGGGCGCCACCCAGTCAAACCACGCACGCCAGACTTGCGCCGCTGCGGCCAGGCTCGGTCTGCAGTGCCATATTCTGCTGGAAGACCGTACCGGCTATCAGGACAAAGCCTATGTCCATAACGGAAACGTCCTGCTCGATCAACTGCACGGCGCCAGCATATCAATCCGACCGGCAGACAGTGACATGAACGCCGAAATGGAACAGCTGGCGCATCTGCTACGCGACGATGGTAGGAAACCCTATGTGATTCCCGGTGGCGGCTCTAACGAAATCGGTGCACTGGGTTATGTCAATGCTGCTTTCGAATTGACACACCAGGCCAACGAACGCTCGTTGCGTATCGATCACCTGGTCCACGCTACCGGCAGTGCCGGAACCCAGGCAGGACTGCTCGTGGGTATGGAGGCGATGAATAGCGGCATTCCGGTCTATGGTGTCAGCGTGCGTGCGCCAAAGCAGAAGCAGGAAGAAAACGTTTATGGGCTGGCACAACGTACACTCGACTTTATGGGTCTGAGCCCGAATCTGGTGGCGCGCGAAGCGGTGGTTGCCAACAGCGATTACGTCGGCGATGGCTATGGTTTGCCGACCAACTCGATGGTCGAAGCGGTCAAGATGCTGGCCAGCTACGAGGGAATCCTGCTAGATCCCGTCTACTCCGGCAAAGGTTTCGCCGGTCTCATCGACCTGATACGCAAGGGCCATTTCAAGCAGGGCGAAAATGTCGTGTTCCTGCACACCGGCGGTAGCGTGTCGCTGTTCGCATACCCCAAAATCTTCGACCTGCCTGGTTACATCTGAGAAGACTCAGCGAAAATTTACCTTGAGATATATGCATGTTACACATTAAAAAAGCCGAGCTCGCACCCGAGGAATCCGATCGCCAGGTGCGCGAATCGGTCGAGGCCATGCTCGCCGATATCGAGCATCGCGGGGAGGCCGCAGTTCGCGATATGGCGCGAAAATTCGATGCCTGGGAGGGCGACGAAAGCCTGTTTGCGCGGGAACCACGCTAGATGAAGAAAAGCAATTTTTGCAAAGCTTTTACGCAACAGGAAGCCATACCGGATGCAGGCCTGGACAGCGTGATCGAGGTACTTCGCTCCGGCCGGTTGCATCGATATAACACGCTTGAAGGAGAAACAGCGCACGCGGCATTGCTCGAACAGGAATACGCGTCTTATACCGGTCAACGCTATTGTCTCGCCTGCACTTCGGGTGGCTATTCATTGCATATCGCTTTAAAGGCTGCCGGAATTCAGCCTGGCGAGCCGGTACTCAGTAATGCATTCACTCTGGCGCCAGTGCCGGGTGCGATCGACAACGCCGGCGGCAAACCCGTGCTGGTCGAGATCGATCGAAATTACTGTATCGATCTGACGCATCTGGAAACCATGATGCAACAGTCCGGGGCTCGTTTTTTCATGCTGTCACATATGCGCGGGCATATTGCCGATATGCATGCGGTGGTCGGGCTGTGTGAAAAATACGGCGTCATCCTGATCGAGGATTGCGCGCACACCATGGGCGCGAGCTGGGATGGTAAAAAGTCGGGCAGTTTTGGCAAAGTCGCCTGCTTCAGCACCCAGACCTACAAACATCTCAATTCCGGTGAAGGCGGACTACTGACCACGGATGATGATGAAATCATCGCGCGCGCCATCATTTTCTCGGGTTCATACATGTTGTTCGAGCGCCATGGCACCCTACCCCCACTCAACGCTTTCGATGAAGTCAAATTCGATACACCCAATTACAGTGGTCGCATGGATAATCTGCGTGCCGCGATCCTGCGCGCGCAACTACCCTTGCTCGATACCAATTGTAAGCACTGGAACGAACGCTATCGGGTGCTGCAACAAAGTCTTGCGCAAAATTCGAAAATTCAGTTGCCGCAGCGGCCCAAACAGGAATCTTACGTGGGCAGTTCGTTACAGTTTCGCGTCCCGCAAATGGATCAACGGCAGGTATCCGGATTCATCGCCGCCTGCGCGGCTCGTGGTGTCGAACTGAAGTGGTTTGGCAGCGCTGAGCCGCAGGGATTTACCAGTCGTTACGATAGCTGGCGCTACATTAAAGAGCAGCAGAATCTGCCAAAAACTCTGGAGCTTCTTGCCACTACTTTCGACCTGCGGATTCCGTTGACGTTTACGCTCGAGGATATGGAGATCATTGGCAGCATCATCGATGATGAAGTAACACAGCTTTTCGACTAGCCTGAATATTTCACCAGCCGGTCTCAACTTGTCGTAATCGATTGAATATGAAAGATTAGTTGATAGTTTTTATGCCAAGAGAAACTGTGCAATTTGTAACCGGCCCGAGCCCTATCCCGGCGCTGACTTGTCCAGCTGTGCTTGAACTTGGGATACTGGTGAAATATCCAGGCTAGACAGGTTTCCCACACGGCCAGAAATCCGGGGGGTCAGGTCCCCGCTGGCAAGATTCTGTTTAGCTTGTGGCACAGGCCGGAAACAAAGCTGCCCCGGGAGCTCGTACTCATTGTTGTTGTAACTGCTCCATCATTTTTTTCAACTGCTCCATTTGCTGCTGCATTTGTTCCGACATCTGTCCATCGCCCTGTTGCATTTGCTTCATGATCTCACTCATATCGGGCATGTTTTCCATCATTTTCTGTGTTTGTTCCATCGCCTGATTCATCTGCTCCCCCATATCGACAACGGCCATACCGTCCGGTAAATCGTAGTGGTTGCCGGCAAATTTCTTATCGGTGTCGATCGACTGCACCACCGATACCAGTTTGCCTTTGTTGTCGTTCACGCGCAGTGGCGCACCCCGGGTTTCAATTGCTTCGGACATTTGCATGACCGCGCGTTGACACAGTGGAAGGAGATCGCCAAGCCCCGAGGTCAAACTACGCGAAAAACGTTGCAAGCCGCGCATTGCCTCGAAAATACCTCGTACATCCTTATTTCGAAGTAACTCCTTCGAAGCATATACATGGCCACAACTTTCACCATCCGCAATTAACTCGTATTTTCGAGTCAGGAAACCGGCAATCTTTTGGCCGCCGCCCTTGTCTTTGAGACTGACACTGAGCGCTGTACCCGCTTCGCCTTCGTCACTTTCCTCAGTGCTGGTTCTGAGTATCTGGTTGCGCTTTGCATCGATCATAAAAAGCTCTCGACTGCTGTAATCGACTATCACGTAACCCTGCATTTTCTTATCATCGATACGCGCTTTCTGACCATTGCTGGAGAAGGTACTGGTGCGGCCACTAGCGTCTTTGACCAACATCTGAAGGTCGGCCTGCACAGCGCTAGAAAATGCCAGGGATAGCAATACCGATAACAACAGTTTCATCTTTGATCTCCTTTTTATGTTACCCACTGTTCGGATTTTAGCAGCTGGCTGCAAAACGTTCAGAGACCAGTCGACTCAGACATGATCGATCAACCACTTTCTAAGCGCACTGCGGCTCACAAGCCTGCCCCAAAAAGGCTGCACCGCATATCCATAGACGTTTAGTCGCTGGTTAAACGGAACCACCAGCGGGCCGCAATCCAGTTCGCGCTGCAGCAAATCGTCAACCAGGATGGCGGCGTAATCGTGCCGATGTTTGCATCCTATGTGTTCGCAACTGCTAACAAGATCGATCATGGCGGTGATTTCGACTCCAACTGGGATATGGATGCTGAGCGTAAGGCCGAACGCTGGTCCTTCACAAAATTCCAGGAGCAGGATAATCAGGCACAGGGACGCGCCCCAATCTCACCGAAAATGACAGATCGCAAAAAATGAACTGGCATGAATTATCATCTATTGCCGACATCCGTTAATTTGTCGGCAAGGATGGAATAATTCGGTGGCAAAAATGCCTCGGTTGTCTCCGATTGACAGTAAATCTTCACTTTTGTCACTAATCCGGGAACATGAAAACCGAGCACGTGGACTCAGATAATTCAAACTAATTAGCCTACTCCCGCCCGAAATCTCGCTCCACTAAATCGCATAGTTAAAGATTTTAATACCATTGTGCCGATTTTTTGATTGTCAAACGCTACCAAACCAGCATGATCAAGTTCCGTTATTAACTTTGGACCTGTTAACAGATGGTCAATAAAATGAAATCACAGGCACAGGTGGTTGTCATCGGGGGCGGAATCGCCGGTTGTTCAACGCTTTATCACTTGACCCGCGAAGGTTGGACCGACGTCGTTCTAATCGAACGCGATGAGTTGACATCCGGCTCCACCTGGCACGCGGCAGCGCAGGTCACCCAGTTTGGCGGCAATCAGACCATGGTCGCGCTCAAGCGCCATAGCATCGATCTTTATCGCGAACTTGCGGCTGACCCGGAAAATCCGATTTCATACCACATTACCGGCGGTATGCGACTCGCACATACCCCCGCCCAGGTCGATACCTACAAACACTATATCGGCATGGCTGGCGGCGTGGGCGTTGAAATGGAGTTCATCGATGCCGGCGAAGTCGGCAAGCGTCACCCGTTGATCAATCCCAGCGGCTTGCTGGGGGCCTGGTGGGACCCTCTCGATGGCGATATCGATCCGGCCGGGATAACTTTTGCGCTGGCGCGCAAGGCACGCGAGGCGGGCGCTGAAGTCTACCGCTTCAATCCGGTGCACAACATTACGCGAAAAACCAATGGTGAATTCATCGTACATAGCAAGGATGGTGACATCACCTGTGAAAAAGTAGTCAACGCCACCGGTTATCGAGTCAACGAAGTCGGTCACATGCTCGGTGTCACTCACCCGGTCACATCGATGGAGCATATGTACTTTCTGACAGATACGTTGCCGGAACTCGAAACGCTCGATTTTCGCGTACCCATTATCCGTGATCCCGGTGATGATTTTTACAGTCGCCAGGAAAAACAGGGATTGTTAGTCGGGGTTTATGAACAGGGCTGTAAAACCTTCGGCATGGATGGAATTGACGACGATTTTACCCAGGCCTTGTGTCCTTCCGATCTCGACCGTTGTCTCGACAACATGGAGCGTATTTTCGAGCGCTTACCGGCGCTGACCGAAGCCGGCATTCATACCGTTATCAACGGTCCAATAACCTATACCATCGATGGCGCACCACTGATTGGGCCGATTCCCGGAATCGAAAATGCCTACTGCGCTATCGGCCTGCGTGCTGGAATCGGTGAGTCCGGTGGCCACGGTAAACTGCTGGCCGAGCACATCGTGCATGGCGAGTGCGAATGGGATGCCTGGTTTCTCGACCCGCGTCGCTTTACTCAGTATGCCAATACCGAGCACACCTGCCTGAAAGCGATCGAGGATTATCAAAACGAGTTTCACTATCACTTGCCGCACGAGCATCGACCTGCGGCTCGTCTCGCACGCACCACACCGTTGTACGCGGTACTTGATCAATTGAACTGCGCCTGGGGGATCGTCAACGGCTGGGAACGAGCGCTGTTCTTCAAACCGGATGCTAATTTTGTCGATGAGCACAGCTATCGCTTTACCCCGACCCACAGCGTGATCGAGAAAGAGATCAGACACTTGCAACAACATGTCGGGATGATGGAGGTTTCCGGCTTTAACCGCTATGAAATCATCGGTGTAGGAGTAGAGGAATTTCTCGATCGCATGATTTGCGGCAGATTGCCAACGCAAATCGGTAAACTGAGCCTGTGCTATCTGCTCACCCAAAAGGGCAAGGTGTTGAGCGAGGCCACACTGGTCAAACTCGATGAAAATAGATACTGGTGGGGCTCCGCGGCGGCCGCGGAATGGCACGATCGAGACTGGCTTAATCGATTCAAACCAGATTCGGTGACGATTACCGAAATGGCAAACAGCCATACGATTCTGGTTATCGCCGGTCCGAAGTCGCGCGACCTGTTGCAATCGGTTTCGCCGCGTTGTGATTGGTCCGGCACGGCCTTTCCGTGGTTACGCTGCCAACCCATGCTCATCGGGCATGCCGAAGTAATCGCGATGAGCGTCAGCTTCTCGGGTGAACTCGCCTACGAGCTGCATGTGCCGAACGAACAACTATACCTGCTGTGGCAAACTTTAAGTGAAGCGGGCAAAGACTTCGAACTCGGTCACTTCGGGCTTTACGCGACCGAGTCGATGCGCCTGGAAAAGGGATACCTGCACTGGAAGGCAGATTTGATCTACGAACACAATCCATTCGAAGCCGGGCTCGATCGCTTCGTTAATCTGGACAAGGCCGATTTCATCGGCAAGCAGGCCCTGCTCGAACAGCTTGAACGCGGCCCACGCAAGTTACTGGTCTCGATGACGGTGGATTGCGATATCGCCAGTGCCCACGGCGGCGATCCGGTTTTCGCGGGCAAGCTGCAAGTGGGGTCGGTAACTTCGGCGGGCTTCGGTCACCGGGTTGCAAAGAATATCGCCTATGCCTACGTCGATCCGCAACAGGCCGCTATCGGCACCCGGCTCAGTCTCGGTATACTCGGCGACCAATACGATGCGCTGGTCGTAGACCCGGTACTCTATGACCCTGAAAATCATCTGGTGCGCGCATGAGTGATTCCGACAAGCCGAGGAGACGCCGCAGCGGTAGCCGCGAGGCAATGCTGGCCCGACGCAGCAAACCACCCGAAGTCAACCCGGCCCCACCGGGCCCAAGCGGTGGACAGTATCGACCCCTGAGCGATTTCCAGGTTCGTCAGATTTACGATACCTCGATTAGAATGCTGGGCGAACTCGGCATGGGTGACGCGCCACAGGCACTAACCGATCAGGCATTGAAATGTGGCGCCAGCATCAACGAGCTAGGCCGTCTCTGTTTTTCCCAGGATATGGTCGAAGATATTGTCAATAATGCCTGTAAGTCCTTTGTATTTCATGGACGAGACGAAAAATACAGCTTCGAAATCGGTGGTGATCGCGTCTACTTCGGTACCGGTGGCGCCGCAGTACAAACTCTGGACCTCGACTCGCATGTTTACCGCCCATCGACACTACAGGATTTATTCGACTTTACCCGTCTCGTCGACACCTTGCCCAACATATCCTGGTTTACGCGCTGCTGCGTCGCCACCGACGTACCCGATATCTTTGAGCTTGACGTCAACACCGCCTATTGCCTGATGCGCGGCACGCAAAAACCGATCGGCACTAACTTTACTATCGGCGAACACGTCGATCCAATCGTCGATATGTTCGACTCGATTGCGGGTGGCTCGGGCAAGTTCGCCGAGAAACCTTTTTGCAAGGCACATATCAGCCCGATCATTTCACCGATGCGCTATGGCGAGGATGCCTTTGAAGTCGCGCTGGCCTGTATTCGTCGCGGCATGCCGATCAATTCGGTCGTCGCCGCGATGTCGGGAGCAACTTCGCCAGCCACCATCGATGGCATGCTCGCGGCGTCATTCGCCGAGACGCTAGCAGCGCTGGTGATGGTCAACATCTTTGAACCTGGTTTCCCGATGATATTTTCCAACTGGCCGTTCGTGATCGATCTGCGTACCGGAGCCTTTTGTGGCGGTGGTGGGGAGATTTCCATTCTGAACGCGGGTGCCGCACAACTCGCCAATTATATCGGCGTACCGTCGGGCGTCGCTTCGAGCATGTCCGATGCGAAGGCGGTTGATGCGCAAATGGGGATGGAAAAAGCCCTGTCCTCGCTCGCCTGTGGCTTGTCCGGCGCCAACATGGTTTACGAATCCTCGGGAATGATGGCAAGCCTGCTCGGTGCCTCCTACGAAGCCTTCCTGCTCGACAATGAAATGCTGTCGCATGTTTACCGCATGATTCGTGGAGTCGAAGTAAGTGAAGAAACACTGGCCTTTGAGGCGATGAGAAACGTGATTACCGGCGAAGGTCACTTCATCGGTGAGACCCAGACCATGGAAGCGATGGAGCGAGATTATTTTTACCCGAAACTGGGTGATCGGCTAGAACCCACGACCTGGGCCGAGACCGGCGCACTGGACGCCTCGCAACGCGCCAACCAGGAAGTACGCAAAATATTACGCCGGCATCAACCGAACTATATCGATTCCGCGATCGACGCAAAAATCAGATCGAGTTTCAAAATCCTGCTCAGCTGACTCCGTCACCGGATTAATTGGGGAAATTGCGAGGGATATTATTTCTTGATATGGACTAGCGGCGGAAACAATTCGTACTCGCGCAGACTTTCGGCAAGAATCGCGGTGAAGCTATTTTTCAACCGAGCCTCGTTAAACACATTCTGAATGTCCATCACATCGAAGTAGCGATGCTCTTCATAGCTTGGATTCCACAGTATCAAGGGGCATTCCTGTTTTGAATAAATCGAGGTACCCATGCCCTTGTGAATCGAGCGAACCTCGATCTCGCCAGACTCTGCATTTTCGTTCAGGTAAAGGCAGGAACTGACTTCGACTTCAATTATTTTTTCGATCGCAGAACGAGGATGAATCTCGCCGATGACATGAACCATGCGGGTCACGTCTGCATCCGGATCAACCAGGTGGAACGGACCCTGAATATCATCGCGCGCAAACAGGTAAACACCGTCCTGATAAACAATTTTACCGATGATTAACACATTTTCGATGATATTCGCCGCGTAGTATTTTGATATATCCTGGAATATGTTATCCATTCGAATCCTGGTAATCGCAGGCGCTCAGTCGCGCGCTGTTTCAGTGTTTAGATAATACTTGGGAGTATAGAAGAACACCATGCTTTAACAGCCTATTTCACTTAGACATCGTCACTCAGTTGAGCCACGATCTTTTCCAGTAATGTTCCTTTGCGCAGGGGGTAAGGCGTTGAGACTACCAGCTTCCGAGAAAGTTCGAAAACCTGCTTGAATGGCGCAATCAAACTTCCATCGGCAAAGCTCGATCGGACCAACGGTTCGTGTCCCATTAATATTCCGGCGCCGTTTTGTGCCTCATGTAGCGCCAGGCTGTACAATGAAAATGTTGAGCCCGAAGAATCAATGTGCAGCCCGGGAACGACATCCGATAACCACAGCTGCCAATCTCCGCTCCAGCGCGAATCGTGTAAAAACAATTCACTCACCAGATCCTCCGGTCGTAGTAGCCGCGCTGCGATTGCAGGCGCGCATACCGGGAAAATGATATCGCTACAGACTTCTAGGCTGTATTTCGAATGTGCGTCTTCAATGAAAAAAATACTGAGATCGTATGACTCTCATAGCCGGTTCGGTGCTCGATCCAGCGCAGTAATCGAAATCGTGGTATCGGCTTCGATCTCTCGCAGACCGGGCAGTCTATGCGATAACCATAACTGCGCAATACTGGGGAGTACTGCAATCCGCTCCTGCCGAGAGCCGGGGCCTCCCCGCAGTTTGATCACTGCTTCACCGAACTGATCGAACGCATCGCCGAAATCCTCGACCACCGCGTTTCCCAGAGTTGTCAACCGACCCCCCTGGGACATCCGTTCAAACAATGTCGACCCGGCCCAGGACTCGAGTGTCTTGATGTGTTGTGCTACCACAGCCGGGGTTAAATCTGGGAGGAGTCAGCATACCGGTGACATAGTTTTTCTACGTCTGCAAAATAACAAAACTGGTTTGCGCCTGACAACTCAAATCGGTAAATTTCGCTCGATCATCAACAATTTTCCTCCAGGAGATATAAATGTCCGATTTTTTCCAACGTCATCTAACCGATTCTGACTCCCTCATCGCCGTTGCGCTGGCGAACGAACTGCAACGCCAGCAAACCCAGATAGAGTTGATCGCCTCGGAGAATATCGTCAGTCGAGCGGTACTCGACGCACTCGGGCATCCAATGACCAATAAAACCCTGGAGGGTTATCCGGGTAGCCGTTTTCATGGTGGTGGCGAGTTTGTCGACGTGGTCGAACAGGCGGCGATCGACCGCGCGCGAGAGTTATTCGATTGTGACTACGTCAACGCGCAACCGCACTCTGGAACACAAGCCAACCAGGCCGTGTTTTTCGCCACGGTCAGACCCGGTGATAGAATCTTGAGCCTCAACCTGGCCGCTGGTGGACACCTGAGTCACGGTGCCGGTCCGAATCAATCGGGGCGTTGGTTTGACGCCCATCACTATGGTGTCGACAAGGAAAGCGGGCTGATCGACTACGAGGCAGTCGCGCGCATGGCAACCAAAATTCGCCCGGTGCTGCTGATTGCCGGAGGATCGGCCTACCCCCGCTATATCGATTTTGAACGCATGCGTCATATTGCGGATTCGGTCGAAGCGCTGTTTCTGGTCGACATGGCCCACTTCGCCGGCCTGGTCGCCGCTCGCGCGCATCCTTCCCCATTGCCTTTCGCCGACATTGTCACCTGCACCACGACCAAAACTCTGCGCGGGCCCCGCGGCGGCCTGATCCTGTCGCGCG
>JAAESG010000442.1 GCA_024229615.1 Gammaproteobacteria bacterium
ACTGTCACCAATGGCACTTACATAAGACCGAAAGCATCGATTTTCGAAATATATCAGGAGTTTAAATGCTCAATAAACTTCAAGGCTGGATAAACGGTGAAAGTTTTCGCGAAGTAAACCGCAGGCGGCATTGCCGCCGAGGCATTCGCGAAAACTTTCACCGTTTATCCGGTCCCGGTTGGATTGGCATGACGATGGTTGCGAGCTTAAGTAAGTGCCATTCTTAACTGTCACCATATTACAGTGCGTTAGTAGCGCACGCTGGGATCTGTGCGAGGGGTGCCGGGTAACTCGAAGCGCTGCTTGTTGTCGGCTAGCAGCCTGTAAGATTGCTGAAACAGTCAAGGTGGCAGTTGACATGGGTAACGGCGGCGTTGAATGAAGTTAACCGTCGCGAAATTGCTAAAAAACCTGTCCGATTGTTTTGTCTTGCCGCCTAGCCTTTACCTTTCCACGGTACCAGATAATCCTCGCTTTTACGCATCAGGATGTCGATCGCGTAGCCGATTGCGCCGATCAGGATGATACCCATGATGACGATGTCGGTTAGTTGAAAACGCGATGCGACCATGATCATCATGCCGGCACCTTTTTCGGCCGCGACCAGTTCCGCGGCAACTACGGTTCCCCAGCAAACGCCCATGGCGACACGAGCGCCGGTGAATATTTCCGGTAACGAGTTGGGCGCAATTACATAACGCATGATTTGCCATTTGCTCGCACCCAGCGAGTAGGCGGCATGGACCTTGGTAATCTTGACGCCCGAGACCCCGGCGCGCGCTGCGATCGTCATAATCCACAGCGAAGCCAGAAACAGCAGGATAATTTTTCCGGTTTCGCCGATGCCTGCCCAGATAATGACCAGCGGGATCAGTGCCAGCGGAGGCACCGGCCGCATGAATTCGACGATCGGATCAAACCAGCCGCGAAACCAGTCGCTCAATCCCATCGCATAGCCCAGTGGAATCCCGACCACCGCGCCCAGCACGAAGCCCACGATCACCCGCAGCAGCGACCAGCCCAGATGCTCCAACAAAGTGAAATTCTGGTAGCCCTCTTGCGCGATCTCGACAACCCGATCGACGACATTCTCCGGCGGCGGTAACCAGATCGGTTCCATCTGCAAACCCTTGTTGGGGATAAAGTTCAGCGTGCCCTTGCTGGTCATGACGATTTCTCCGTCATCTACCTGAACTCTGTGCCCGGGAGATATCGGCGAACCATTGACCTCGACAACCTTGGCACCCTGCTTGCGTTTGAATTCGTCGTTCTTATCCATCGCGACCAACACCGACCGCCAGGCGGAAACGCTAACCGAGTCATTCTTGGCGAAACCATCACCCAGTTCCGTTTCGATTTTGCTTTTTGGCTCGCCAGCGGGGCTGACTCGCACGTAGACGGTTGCGTCGTCGCGCGAGCCGTTTGGTGCTTCCATTACGTAAGTAAACTTGGTATCGCCGACAAAGGGCCCTGGCACGTGAAGCGGTGTCCAGTTCGAGTTGGTAAAGGCTCCCCATAGCAGAAATATGGTGAGGACTGACAGGATACTGGCCCAACGATTCGGGGTGACCGCAGATTCGTCGCCGAAGGTCACTGTTTTGAGTGAAGTGAAGTCGTGACGCTCGATCAACCGATTCGCGATGAAACGCACGGCAAAAAATGCAATGGCAAAAACTGTGATGTAAATAATCAGGACAATCATGACGAGGCTCCTTCGCTACGGCCCATGATCTCTTCTTCCATGTCCCAGATCATGCTCAGAATTTCTTCTCGGGTGGTGTTGAAATCCGGATGCTTTTTGATTTCGCGCAGATCGGCGCCGACACCCAGATCGGCAAAGGGTAGCTGATATTCTTTGTGGATTCGGCCGGGGCGGGGCGCCATCACCAGCAACCGTTCGCCGAGCAACAGGGCTTCTTCTACCGAATGTGTGATCAGAATGATCGTTCTGCCGGTTTCCTTCCACAGCTTGAGCACCAGGGATTGCATCTTTTCTCGAGTCAGCGCATCCAGTGCCCCCAGCGGTTCATCCATTAAGATGACATCGGGCTTGTTTGCCAGGCAGCGCGCCAGGGAGACCCTTTGCTGCATGCCGCCGGAAAGTTCGTATACCGCTTTTTGCTTGAAATCCTGGAGCCCGACTACATCGAGTAAATGGTCGACGGTTTCAGCGTATTCAGCGGGGCTTTGCCCGCCCATTTTTGGACCAAAAGCAACATTGTCGCGTACGCTCATCCAGTCGAATAATGCGCCCTGCTGGAACACCATGCCGCGCTCCGCGCCTGGTTCGGTGATTGGAACCCCGTTCAGACTCAACTTGCCTTCGGTAGGCGCCAGAAATCCGGCAACAATGTTCAAAAGTGTTGTTTTACCGCAACCGGAGGGTCCGAGAACGCTCATCAATTCACCGGTTTTTAATTCCAGTGTTACGTTCTTAAGCGCCTGTACATGCTCACCGTTGCCTAGATCAAAGCGCATCGATACATCGTCGATCGACAATGTGGACATTTGAACCTCCCCCGTTAATGTCGAAGATCAGGCAACGACAGCGCGGGCCAGCAGGCCTCGCGCTGCCTTCGAGCCTGGGTTGCTTATCGGCTGACGGCCTTCAACGGGCCGGCGTTTACCGAGTTTTCGTAACTCGGTAATGCGCTCTTGATGCTGCCGGCTTCGACAAACACGTCCGCAACACCTTTCATGAAGGTCTGTGCCGAACCACCAAACCACTTATTCGTCAATTGTTCTTGTGCCGATGGAAACTTCATGGTCGAGATTGCGCTCCTGGCGCCTTCCAGATCCATACCGGATTCCTTGGCAATCACTTTCAACATGGCTTCGTCTTTACTCGCATTCCACTTGTCGTTGGCGGCCGCGGTAACGCCGAGGAATATGGCTACCAGGTCTTCATTTTCGGCGATGAAATCAGTCGGTGCCGAAGTGACGTCAAACACCAGGATGCCGAGTTCCTCTTTTTCGGTGCCGGTCAACAATACGTTGCCGTGCTCTTTCATGCGCATCAGACCACCGCCATAACCGCAGGCAAAATCGACTGCGCCCTGAGCCAGTGCGGCGGCACCTTCCGGCGGCGGCATGTTGACGATACTCAGGCTAGACAGTGGAATATTGAAATGATCCATCTGGCGCAGGAACCCGTAGTGAGCGGCCGTGCCGAGTGGAACCGCGACTTTTTTGCCCTTGAGTTCCATCGCATTCGTCTTATCGACTTCCATGTTGGTGCCGACGACACAGTTGTCGTTATCTGAATAACTCACGGCAACGTCGAGGACCTGAAGCGGTTGGCCGGCTGAAGCGGCGACGACAAATGGCGGAACACCCTGGCTCACGGCAATCTGCACGTCACCGGAGGCCATCGCTGCAGACATAGCGGTTCCGGTCTCGAATGTGCGCCAGTTGATCTTGACGCCCATTTCCTTTTCGTAAGTACCGGCGGCCTTGGCGGCCATAAAGGGCATCGGCCATTCCAGGAAGTAAGCGACGGTAATTTCATCTTGCGCTGAAGCGAACGGTGCGGTGAGCATCATGCCCATACCGACCATTAGTGCGGTTAATACTTTTTTCATTTCTGTGCTCCTCGGGTTTTTCGTGGTTGATTAATGCTTTTGCTTTCTCATGCGAGCATTTGGTTTTTATTGTATTTGGTTTCCGGGTTCATCGTAACTCATTTCATGGTGCCAATCGTTATCAATTCATGGAACCAATCTTTGGCCGAAAAAAATTCCCCTGACTGACGATCACGGTGAATTGAGACCACATACTTGATAAGTCTTATATTGTAAGACTATAATGCCAGCATATAAGATTAGCCGCTGGGATCATACTCTGTCAATTTATTTTTCAAAAGAGAACCGCAGATAGTTGGAATGGTTGCTAGTGCTGTAACTGGCCATATCCTGCATTTGTGCAGATAGATCCATGCGATTCCCGTCGATACCGAGACTATAGAGGTGTGGCCTACATGGCAACCAAGAGTGAAAGTTCGATCGTGACAAAATGCGGCCTGGTGCTGGACATCGTTTCAGCAGCACGACGCCCCCTGGGTTTCAAGGACATCATCAACCAGTCCGGGCTGGCCCGGAGTTCGGCGCATCGAATCCTGGCGATTCTGATCAGCGAAAATCTGATCGAATACGACAAGGCAAACAGGATTTATCGGTACGGACCGCGTCTGAATCGCTGGGCACGGGGTGCGTGGATGCGCATCGATTTACACGAAAATTCGGCCAATGAAATGGAAGCCCTCTCCAATGCGACCAAAATGAATTCCGAGCTATCGGTTTTGGATGGTGATTCAGTACTTTATCTCAGAACCATGAACGTATTTCCGGTCAGCCACGCGTCGCATCCGGGTGATCATGCGCCACTGCATTGCACCGCCGCCGGTAAAGTTTTACTCGCCTTCATGCCGCAACAACAGCGCGAGGACATGATCGCGCGACTGCGCTTCGAAAGACTGACCGAGCATACCATTTTGGACCCTCTGGTTTTAGCGCAGGAGCTCGATGCTATTCGCGCGCAAGGTTATGGTTTGTCGCTACAGGAAGAGTTTTTTCCGGTAATTGGAATCGCAGCACCGGTCAAGGATTTGCATGGCGAGGTTATCGCCAGCCTGTCCTTGTGGACACTGACCGATCGCATCGATCGGGCTGAAGCCGAAACGCTGGCTTCTGCGGTGATGGCCAGCGCCGAACGAATTTCCAGGCAAACCGGGGAGACATAGGCCAAGAATCGCAGGCTTGACATTTCAAAACATAGTCTCGCATAATGGATTATTTGTTCCGAATTACGGGATTATGTTAGAATCTGATCACGCTCTTTACTCAGAACATCAAAACTCTCTTTGGTTTGAAACGGCGAGCGCACTAGAACCGGGCGCTGTTCTCGACAGTGATTTTGATGTCGATGCGGTTGTGATTGGTGCTGGATTTACCGGACTGCGTGCGGCCCTGCGCCTCGCCGAAGCGGGAACCCGGGTTGTTGTCATCGACGCTTTCGATGTCGGTTGGGGGGCTTCGGGACGCAGCGGTGGTCAGGTCAATCCGATGCTGCCGTTCAATACCCCTGATCAAATTCGGAAACTGGTTGGCCCCGGATTTTTCGAATCCCTTACACAGGTGTCGCTAAATTCTGCGGACGAACTGTTCGAACTGATCAAGACTTACAAAATCGATTGCCAACCCAGGCAGAATGGCTGGCTGCGCGTCGATCACTGCGACAAGGCGCGCCGGGTTTCCCGGTCCAACGCGGAGATCTGGAATCGTCTTGGGGCGGATATGCAAGCCGTCGAAGGTGATGAAGTGCGACGCCTGTCGGGCAGTGCTATTTACCGTTCCGGAATCGTCGTGCCAAAGGGCGGATCCGTGCAGCCGCTTTCACTGGCGCGTGGTCTGGCACGTGCCGCGCGCGATGCCGGTGCAGAGATATACTCGCGCAGCCCGGTATCGGCGTTGCATCGGAACGGTGCCAAATGGCTTGTTGAAACCGTTCGCGCCAAAGTGACCACGGACTGGGTAATACTCGCGACCAACGGTTACAGCGACGAATTATTTTCCGGGCTTGCAAAAAGCATTTTACCGTTGGTGCCCATTCAAATTGCGACCGCTCCACTAAAGCCCGAACAGATTGCGGAAATTCTGCCCCACGGCCATACCATTTCGGACACCCGACGGATAATCATGTACGCACGCCGGGAGCGGGATGACCGCATGGTTTTCGGCGGACACGGGCATCTGGATAAAAACAACCAGGCCGCCGGTTTCGACTGGCTGGTGCATGATGTCACGCGAATTTTCCCTCAACTCGAAGGTGTGGACTGGCGTTATCGTTGGGGTGGCAAGATTGCGCTTACCGAGGACCGGTTACCCCATTTTCACGAACCGAAGCCGGGTTTGATCGCGGGTCTCGGATACAATGGCCGCGGTGTGGCCATGTCGCACGTGATGGGTAAGTGGCTCGCCGAGCGCGCGCTGGGAGCGCAACCCGAAAGCCTGCCTTTTCCGACCACGTCGATCAAAGCGATGTCGTTTCGAGGAATCCAGATGATGGGAGAATCGTCTGCGATCCGCTGGATGCGGCTACTGGACAAACTGGAATCGAAATAGGATCTCCCTCTCGGTTACGAGTTTCATCCAGACAGTATTCTGAAAAAATCAGATCGGCTTGTTAAGGAATCTCTGCAAAATGCAGAGATTCCTGCGGCACAGGGATGTGCCGCCATTTTTCGATCACACAAGTGATTGAAAAATGAAGAAAAACGTAAAATCGCATTTTGCGTTTTTCGTGCTCTGCTAAGTCAGGATG
>JAAESG010000443.1 GCA_024229615.1 Gammaproteobacteria bacterium
AGTTCGGACTAGACTGGCTCGGCAACTGGTACGCCGGCGACCCCCACTCTGAAACGGCTTGGCGTACCCAGGTCCAGGTGCCGTTGCGGTTTCTGCTGAAAAATAACCAACGACGATTGGAAGCTGCCGCTTCCACCAAAGGAGGTGCCCGTGGATTTTAAACCGACTGCCTTGATTTACAGTTCCCACAACCGCGGTGAGTATCTGCACCGGGATTGGATCGTCCAGCGTGCTTTGGACCATCCCCACAACAAAAGCGTATTGTACTTGCCTTTTGGTTTGGAAAGCCGCGAGTCTCAGGATTTTTCATGGGGTACCTTCAAATGGTATTTCGACCGATTCACCCCTTTTGGCCTCGATGCCAGGGTCTTTTTTTGGAGCGACAACCTATCACGCCATGATGCCGAGATCTTTTTCAATATGGTCGAAAATAGCGAGGTCGTCATTCTGGGCGGAGGCGATGTGAATCTCGGTTTCGAACGTTACGATGCCATGGGCGGTTATTTTTTCGATGATTATGATCGGTTTAAAAACTATCTTCACCAGCGCCAGAATACCGGCAAATTAACGGTCGGGTTTTCAGCCGGGGCCGCTCAACTCGGAGATGTTTGTGAGCAAGACGATTACCATCGCTGTTACGCCTTGATCCACAATGTCACCACCACTCTGCACCATGAATGGGGCCGGGAGGCGGATCTGGGCGAATTGGCCCGGAGGTTTCCGGGGCATCTGGCGTTCGGCCTGCCCAACGATGCCGGTATTGCTTCCAACCAGGGCTTTCTCCCCTCGGGCAACAAATGGCAGGTATTGCAGTTTATCATCGACAATTCCTGGGATTTTCCGGAAGACAGTTTTCACATTAAGACCCGCCAGGGAATGTGCATCGAGCATATTTACAACGACGGCCGTAAATGGACCTTTAACGGCGGTGATGTTATGGTCAGGGTTTTTTCGCCGGACTACAGCTATCAGGGCACCTGGATAATGATGCCCAACAATCCGACAGTATACGATTATTGGAGTCAATCCCCTTCCAGATTTGTCAACATCGACCATATCATGGCCGAGCATTAGGCCCTTAGGGGAATTTTTCGACAACATGCTGTATGTTGCTGAAGGTTTCAGGTGTCAAGCAATCAAAAATTTCAAATAACAAATATCAAATGGTTCGACAAGCTCACCACCTCACCACCCTGAGCCAAGTCGAAGGGCAAATCACAAAGAGCGAAATTCAAAATTCCAAACGGGTGATCCGC
>JAAESG010000444.1 GCA_024229615.1 Gammaproteobacteria bacterium
CCAGATCGGTGGGGCAACCCTGACCGTCAGGGCAAGCCCTTCTTCATTCCAAAAGCCGTCGTTATTTGAGCCTTTTATTCTCAGTGTATGACTCCCATCGGGGATATTGGTGTATCGCCCAAAGCGTCTGCCTCCGGCATAGTACCAATTCGTGTCCACTCCCTCCAGCATATAGGCATACTGATTTTTCTTCGGCAGGGTATAGCTGAGAGCCGAAAACTCGAACTCGAAAAAGTTTTGACGCCAATCCAGGCTTACTTCTTCCAGTCTTTCGGGGACAATTCCGAGGTCGATTGGCTGGCCACCTTGCGTCAACGCACTGAGTACAACAGGCGGAACATATGGGTTTGTAATCAGCTTATCGGGGTAAAAGCTGTTCACACCATTCGTCCCACCAAACCATAGTTGACCATCTTTTGTTTGCAAGGCACTGCCGTAATAAAACGTATCACCTTGCAAACCGTCACTCCTGGTATAACGTCTTTCAACCGTTTCAGTTGTTGGATTAAATTCTACAACTCCCTGCCCAGTACTTAGCCAGAGATTACCCCCCTCTCCATCAGGAGATGCTTCAGCTTCAAGAATGCCATAAATATCAGTGGGAATACCATGCTCTGTTGAATAGCGTGTAAATGTTTCGGTCTGCGGATGAAATTTATTCAATCCGCCTCCAAGTGCCCCAATCCACAAGGCTCCTGATCTACGGTTTTGATAAATGGCCGCTATAGCATCGGTGGATAGGCTGTTTAGATCATTTGGATCATGTGTATAATGGACGAATAGCTCTGTCTTTTTGTCAAACTTGTTTAAACCTCCACCTTCCCAAGATCCAAACCAAATAATATCAGAATTATGGTTATCTTGGACGACTTCCAATGTATACCCCTGATTCGGACCCTTTTGAGGATTCTCCGGGTCAGGTTCGTAAAAGGTAAATGTTTCAGTTTTCTTATTGAACTTCGCAAATCCCAACCCGCCCCGAACCCCCAACCAAAGAATGTCCGGGTCATTCGGATCTTCAAGCATTTTTGTAAAACTTTCGGCCTTCGTTTCATAACGCTTGATAACACGTCCGCTTTCTTTATTCAGGATAATGAGCGGACCAGAAAACAGGGATACCCACAAACTCCCTGATGAATCCTCGTACACGCCTAAAACATAATCCTTGTCCAGACTGTCAGGAACATCGGGATTATGTTGATACCGTGTAAATACGCCGGTTGTTCGATCAAACGCATTCAGTCCCCCTCCCTGGGTCCCGATCCATATTGTGCCGTCGCCGCCTTCGAGCATGACCGTGACCACACTATCACTCAGGCTATTTGGGTTATTTGAATTGTGTTGAGACAATGTAAAATTTTGACTCTTTGCATCGTATTTATCGACGTTTCCGGAATAGGTTGTAATCCAGAAAATGCCGGAACGGTCTTCATGGACATTCACGACCAAATCATTGCTTAAACTGTTGGGATTATTGGGATCATTTTTGTAATTGGTAAATGTTCCTGTGTTTTTGTCGAACAAGGTCAGCCCATTATTCTCTACAAATCCTCCAAGCCAGAGTGTGCCGTCACCATCATCGTACACCAAAGCGATAATTCCTTTTGTAATGCTCCCGGCATCATGTGGATTGTGCGTAAAATGGGTAAAGGTTTCGCTATTCTTATCAAACTTATCAAGCCCATAATCCGTTGCAATCCAAAGAATGTGAGGCTCGTCTCTATCCTGAACAGTGCTGTTGATGATGTTATTTTCAGCCCCCAGACTTTTGGGGTTGTCCGGATCGTGTACAAAATGGGTAAAGGTTTCCGTTTTCTTCTCAAACTTATCCAATCCACCTCCATAAGTTCCTAACCAGAGAATGTTTGGGTCGTATTCATCTTCAGCCATTCGCCACACTTCGCCAAAACTCAGACTGTTGGAATTATTGGGATCAGGTTCATACCGGGTAAATTGTTCAGTGTTCTTCTCAAACTTATTCAATCCGGCAAAGGTTCCCAACCAAAGAATATCAGGGTCATTCCCATCCTGAACAACGTCGAAAACACCATTATCCCCCAGGCTGTTGGGATCATTCGGGTCGTGTTTATAATAAGTAAAGACTTCCGTTGCTCTATCGAAGCGATTTAAGCCACCACTTGTTCCAATCCAGAAAATATCAGGATTTTCCACATCTTGAATGATTCTCCAGATAGTTCCATTTGACAATGAACCGGAACCGGCCCCGTAATTTTTGAATTCATATCCGTCATACCTGAAAATCCCTCCCCCCTCGGTTCCAATCCATAAGAAACCATCATTGTCTTGCAGCATCGTCTGACCGCCCGGCGATCCCAAATCGAACACGCGGTCGAATTGCATATCGACAGTATCAGGCGTGTCTGGCCCCTGAGCATAAACATACCACTCCGGGCAGAGCAGCATAAAAATGATCAAAACAGTGATTCTGCTTAATACGATTGCTGATTTCATCCGTCGATCCTGTTAGTGGTGAGTTCCAATCAGTCGTTCAATGAAACGATGCGATAACGGTGTATACGGGATACTTTTAATTTCTACAACATCAAGAATCCTTAAGTTGGCCCGCCATCGGTGATACTGAAATAGTGGGTCATTATCAGAACTGAGGTAGCGTGGAGCGATCTGAGTAGAGGTTGCTGTATTGAACATGCGGCACAAAACGACGCCATCAACATCGCCGGAATGCACACCAAAACCGATGAGACGCCGGGTGGATTGATCGAAGACAACAAGCACCCAGTGGCTCTTCAATAGCCGGGGCGCCGGACCGATCGATTCACACCGAAACAGGTCAATGCTCCAGAGGCTATCCTTGGTGTGACCAAAAAAGGTCAACCATGATGGTCCGCCATCACCTGGTATAGGGTGATAGTGTTTGGCTAGAATCCGCCTGACCAGATCCTTGTCGATATATACCTCGAACGTCCTGGTGATTTCCTGGGCGACTCGACGGCAATCAAAACGCGGGGTACGCTGCTTTAGTTCTATAATGGCTTTAATGAGTTCTCCTGACGGTCCTTTAGGTCCAGGCTTACCACGACGATTTGATGAAAATAAAAGATGGTATTTGCGTCTTACAAGCGCTTTATGAAAATTCAGTAGAGTAGACGGCCGGATAATAATCACAGTCCGCAGAATACGGCGTGGGGTAAGAAACAGTGACCAGAGACCGAGCAGGAAGCGGTCATGTACCAAAAGATTAGGTGAGCGTCGCCGAGATCGATTGATGATGAGGAGTTGTTGTTTTAAAAGCAGGCTGTCGGCGACAACGGCCCTTGCGCCACCGGGTCCGAGTAGTTTGGCAATTGTAGTCAGCAGATATGCGAGCAATAGCAGCATGTCCCTCATGGCAGGTAATCGTAGACGCAATTGTCGTCAAAAACAAGATTGTCTAAATGATGGTTAACAAGTAATTATTACGAATTCGCCACACACAGGGTTCATGATCTAAAACATACTTTCGGTCGACGATTGCGTGCAGCCGGTGTGCCGCATGAAACCAGGAAGGTGTTATTGGGACATCGCACCGGCGACATCACCACTCACTACTCGACCCCGGAACTGGAGGAACTGATCGAAGCGGCTAACAGAGTGTGTGAAGACAGGTCCGGCAATAGTCCGGCACTGGTAATATTAAAGCGAAAGAATGCAGGACAGTAGGCTGCAAGTCTTTAGTTTTAACGAGAAAAAATGGTGGGGCGTGGGCGGCTCGAACGCCCGACCACCTGATTAAAAGTCAGATGCTCTACCAACTGAGCTAACGCCCCCCGGGAAGAACGGGAATAATACCTATCCTCGTATTGTTTTCAAGCGAATTCTGGATAGGGAATCACTGCAACATGCAGAGATTCCCGTGGCTCATGAATGTGCCGCCATTTCTCGATCGCATAAACAATCGAAAAATGAATAAAAGCGCAAAATCTCAATCTGCGTTCTCCGTGCTCTGCTGAGTCAGAGCCTGCCCCGGAACCTGCGCGGCCCGCTAGATCCGGGGACGACTTATGCAGAGCTTTTCTAGTTACCTTCCTTGCGGATGCGATCCAGGCGCTTGGTCGCTAAACGGGCGGCAGTCGTGTTTGGATAACGTTTGCCCAAATCCTGCAGAATCGATTTCGCCTTCGGAAACTGCTTGAGTTCGTAATAAGTATAACCAAGCTTCAGCAACGCATCGGGTACCTTGTTGCTGCCTGGATGGTCGTTAACCACTTTGCTGAATTCGACAATGCCCTGGTCGAAGTTACGCGTCGCAAAATGCACCTCGCCGAGCCAGTACTGTACGTTTCCGGCATAACTACTGTTCGGAAATTTCTTCAAAAAAGCATTGAGCTCAGTCTTGGCGTTCTTGTAACGTCCTTCCTTGATCTTATCAAATGCCGATTGATAGGCTGCTCTTTCTTCGCTCTGTGTCACCGAGGGTGTTTGCGATGCCGATGCGGTTGTCGAGTTAGTGATTGGTTGAGGCACTGTCGCTTCGACAGAAGGCACTACTGGCTGAGAGTTACCAGTGACTGCCGGAACACTGGTCTGCGGCGCGGGAGCCCGTGCCGCGGCACCGCTTTCAAGCTCGCGCAGGCGGCGATCTATATCGAGATACAATTCGCGCTGGCGTTTCTTAATTTCGCCGATATCGTTGGTCTGTACTTCAACCTCACCGCGCAACAGGCTAATTTCCTCGGATAATTGATCTACCTGCTGGATCATTTCCAACATCGCCCGATTATCGATCAGACGTCCGAGGCGCGACATCTCGCCTGTCAGGGTCTTCAACTGGGCCTGAGCGGTCGAAAGCTTGGCCTCGGAACGCTGCGATAACTCGGTCAGGCGTTCGACTCTCAGGGTAAGTTGTTCGGGAGTTAAGGCGCTTTGCGCAAACGCAGGAGCAGAGGCAAAACCCGACAGTATGAAAACCGACAGAAGACCTGCACGTACCGAATGAGTCGCCGCTTTCATATTAATTCACCGTATAGATCAGTTCGACGCGTCGATTCTGGCTCCAGGCTTCTTCAGAATGACCCGACATGACCGGCTGTTCCTCACCGTAACTGACGGTTTCTAACTGATCGACCGAAGCACCCTGAAACAGGAGTACGCGTCTGACCGATTGCGCGCGGCGATCACCGAGTGCGATGTTGTATTCCCGACTACCGCGTTCGTCCGCGTGCCCTTCGAGACGCACACTGACTTCTCCGTTGCCGGCGATAAAATCACCGTGGGTTTCGAGAATCGAAATCGACTCGCTGGTCAGCTTCGCGCTGTCAAACTCGAAGTAAATAGTGCGGTTGGACAGTGTGCCTTCGGATTGTTCCAGCATTTCGCGCGCATCCATGGGCATACCGTCGGCGATCGCGCTGCCATCGGCCGAATCCGCACCATCCAGGCCCGTGGCGTCGGCACCGCTGCCATCGCCAACTGCTCCGGTGGTCGCCTGCGACTGGTCATCAATCGGCGCACCATCGTCGGTAGGCATCTCGTCCTGCGTGGTCGCACAGGAAGAAACAAAGATAGCCAGCAATGCGGCAATCATCCATGGTTTCATGAGGTTAAGTAGTTTCATAGTTTTCCTGCTCCAGGTGTGTTCGATATTTATTTACTTTCAAAGGGACCCCAAACAGGCTCGCGGATATCGCCTGCCTGGTCGGATAATTTATGCCTGGCACGCCCATCTAGCGAGACTGCAAACAAAATCCCGTTATTTGCACGAGTGGAAGCATACAGCATCATCTTGCCATTTGGTGAAAACGATGGTGACTCATCCAGCGAGCTATCGGTAAGGACGGTCAAATTGCCTGTCTCGATTTCATATTGCGCTATTTTATAGCGCCCCCGGTCTCCGTGCACCATGCCAATGAATTTTCCATCTGGCGAAAGACTGGGCGCGCTATTGTAACGTCCTTCAAAGGTGATGCGTTTCGCCCTGCCCCCTTGCGCCCCGACGCGATAGATTTGCGGTGAGCCCGAACGATCGGAGGTAAAAAATATCGACTTGCCATCGCTGCTCCAAACCGGTTCGGTATCGATGCTGCGATGGGTCGTCAGGCGTTTGAGTCGCTTGGTTGCCGTGTTCAGGCTGTAAATATCAGGACTGCCATCCTTTGACAAAACCAGAGCCAGAAACTTGCCGTCCGGCGACCAGCTGGGGGCGCTATTCAAACCCCTGAAACCCGCCACCTTGGAGCGCCTCGCCGTCGCCAGGTGCTGAATGTAAATTTCCGGGCGATCGTGCTCAAAAGAAACATAGGCCAGTGATTTACCATCCGGAGACCAGCTCGGCGACATGATAATTTCGTCAGACTCGAGCACATTCTGGGCATTAAAACCGTCGGTGTCCGCAACCTGCAGTACATACTTGGGCAAGGTCTTGCTGGGCGCACGCACATAGGCAATACGCGTGTTGAAAGCGCCACGAGTACCGGTAATCTGTTGGTAGATGAAATCGCTGATTTCATGTGCCCGCCGGCGCAGGTTACGCTTTTTGGCTGGCATACTGCGACCCAGCAACTGTCTTTGCTTGAGTACGTCGAGCAACTGGAATTCAATTTCGTAGTTGCCTGCGGTCTTTTCCAGCACGCGTCCCACGACCAGATAATCCTGACCGGCACCGCGCCAGCGGGCGTATCTTACCTGGTTACTGTAGTGTGGCCTGGCCGGTAATTTCGCGCGTTCCATGGATTTTAAAACGCCGCTGCGAATCAGGTCGCTGGCGACTATCCCGGCGATATCAACCGGCAGTTTGCTGGCGAGTTTTGAATTGTCGAAGGGCACTACCGCAATCGGCAAGGCGCCATCCACGCCCTGGGTAATTTCGATCGTCAAGGCCGCATGGGCTTGTTGAAAGACTCCGCAGAGCATGACGATAAACAAATGTGAGACTAGCTTTTTTAGTTGCATATCCTGGCTTTACTGTACGTTTGGATTAAACAAAAAGGTTAAATCACGCTCGAACACGGCTGGATCCCCCGGTTTTGGCAGAGGTTCAGCCTTGTACACCGCATTTTCGATCGAAGCTCGATAAGTCGCGGTACTGCCTCCACAGGCCCCGAAGGTGACATCGAGAATAATTCCACCCGGTCCTTGCACGACTTTAACTTCACAGGTCGGCATTTTCCCACTTCCTGCCGGTTTACGCCAATTACGTTCGACTTTTTGTCGAATCGCTAGAGTATAATCCGCGCGTAACTTATTAAGTCGGCGTTGATTCTCCTCGGCCCGAAGTTTGGCCTGCAACTCTTCCTCCTGGCGTTTCTGCTCCTCTTCAGCAAGACGACGCGCTTCGTCCGCCTTGCGCTTTTCCTCGGCGATGCGGGCTTCCTCGGCTTTGCGTTTTTCCTCTGCGGCTTTCGCAACCTCGGCTTTACGCTTCTCCTCGGCCTTGCGCTTCTCCTCGGCCTTGCGCTTCTTCTCGGCTTTGCGCTTTTCCTCAGCCTGGCGTTTTTTCTCGGCCCTGGCCTTCTCTGCCTTGCGTTTTTCGTCTGCTTTTGCTTTATCGGCTGCTTTACGCTCGGCTTCTTTCTTGCGTTTCTGTTCAGCTTCTTTCTTGCGCTTTTGTTCGGCCTTTTTTTTCTTTTTTAGTTCCGCTTTTTTCTTTTCCTCGGCTTTGCGTTTCTTCTCCGCTTCCTTTTTCTTTTTATCGGCGATTTTTTTGGCCTGCTGATCCTTCTTTTTCTTTTCAGCGTCTCGCTTGCGTTTTTCTTCGGCCTGCTTTTCACGCTGCAAGGCTTCCAGTTGCTTTTGGTCGACCACTTCGGCCTTGACGGTCTTTTCAAGCTGTCCTGTCTTAATCAGTTTCGGTTTTTCGATGAAGCTAAAGTTAATAACCATCAAGCCGATGATCAAGGCGTGGAACACGAGCGAAACCATTAACGCGCGTGGGTGTTTGAGCAACTCTGCAAACACTATGGCTTGTCCTCGGGTTCGGTCACCAGCCCGACCGAACCCACGTTAGCCTGTTGCAACAACACCAGCGTCGCGACGACATTCTGATAAGGTCCATTAGCGTCCCCGCGCACCATCACCGGGCGTTTCGGCGCTTTGATCAACGCCGACTTAACCTGGTTTACGAGTGCTTCGGCACTGATGTCACCATCCGGGTTGACTGCGATATTGAGATACATCAAGCCTTCCTTGTCAATCGTAATGACGATCGGTTCGGGGCTTTCCGCATCGAGTTGATTCGCCGGTGCGGTCGGTAGATCCACATCAACGCCCTGCTTTAGCAGTGGTGCGGTGACCATGAAGATAATCAACAATACCAACATGACGTCGATATAGGGTACGACATTGATTTCGGAAACTGAGCGGCGTTTCTTCACTCGATGAGTCCTACCTGGGAGACTGGGCCTGGCGCTGCAGGATACCGGTGAACTCTTCGAGGAAATTTTCGTAACGCACGATCATCGCGTCGATTTCACTGGTGAACTTGTTGTACGCGACGACCGCCGGTATCGCTGCCAGTAAACCCATCGCAGTCGCGATCAGGGCTTCCGAAATGCCGGGTGCCACCATCGCCAGTGTCGCCTGTTGCACACCGGCCAACGCACGAAACGATTCCATGATGCCCCAGACCGTACCGAACAGTCCGACATAGGGACTCACCGAACCGACCGTTGCCAGAAACGGCAAGTTGTTTTCCAGCATTTCTATCTCGCGCGACATCGACACCTTCATCGCGCGGTGGGCCGAGCGCACCACTTCGCTGTTATCGAGCTCGGCCTTGCGTGCACGTGCAAATTCACGAAACCCGTTTTCGAATATTGCCTCGAGTCCGAAACGCCGCTCCTGGCGCACACTCAATTGCGCAAACAAATCGCTCAGATTGATACCGGACCAGAATCGACCTTCGAATGTCTTCGCTTCCGATTGCGACTGGCGAATATAGCCACGCTTGACATACATCAGCGACCAGGAAAACACCGAGGCCAGGAGTAGCAGCAGCATGACCAGTTGTACCGGAATGCTCGCGTTGAAAATCAGAGTAAACAGTGAATCGTCAGTCATGGTTTTATTACAGGTTGATTTAACGGGTTATATTCGGAGTTTAAAGATTGATCTCGCCCTGGGTCGAATGCTTGATTCCGAAATGCAAATACGCGCGCGATGTTACCACACGTCCTCTCGGGGTACGCATCATAAAACCCTGCTGGATCAGGTAAGGCTCGATGACATCCTCGATCGTACCACGCTCCTCGCCGATCGCAGCTGCGAGGCTTTCGACACCGACCGGTCCACCATCAAATTTCTCGATCAAAGCCAGAATCAGACGTCGATCCATATGATCCAGGCCCGATTGATCGACTTTGAGCATATCCAGGGCAGCCCGCGCGATCTCGGCGCTGATAACGCCATCCGCCTTGACCTCGGCATAATCGCGCGCACGTCGCAGCAGGCGGTTGGCGATGCGCGGGGTACCGCGCGAACGGCTGGCGATTTCCCGCGCGCCTTCTGCTTCCAGTCTGATCTCCAGCAATCCCGCCGAACGCATGATAATACGCCCCAGATCCTCGGCACTGTAAAACTCGAGGCGCTGCACGATGCCGAATCGATCGCGGAGCGGTGAGGTTAACAATCCCGCTCGCGTGGTCGCACCGACCAGAGTAAATGGTGGCAAATCGAGTTTGATCGAGCGCGCCGCCGGCCCCTCGCCAATCATGATATCAAGCTGAAAATCTTCCAGCGCCGGATACAGGATTTCTTCGACAACCGGACTCAGGCGATGTATTTCATCGATAAATAAAACATCATGTGCCTCCAGGTTGGTCAGGATTGCAGCCAGATCACCAGCCTTCTCCAGTACAGGCCCTGAGGTCTGGCGCAGATTGACTTGCATTTCGTTGGCAATAATATGCGACAGCGTTGTTTTACCAAGCCCCGGGGGGCCAAAAATTAGTACATGATCGAGCGCCTCCTGTCTTTTAATCGCGGCCTGGACAAAGATGTCCATTTGTTCGCAGACCTCGTCCTGTCCGACATAATCGACAAGCTTTTTCGGTCGCAATGCCCGATCCTGAGATAATTCCTCGACGATCGCTTCGGCACTAATCAGGCGTTCTTCGCTCATGCTTTAACCGTTGACTGCAATGCTTTCTTGATCAACTGGGAAGCGCTATTCACCGCCTCGACCTGCTGCTGTGCTCGACTAATCATCTTTTCTGCATCCGCCGCTTTATAACCCAGGGCTTGCAGGGCTTCAATCGCTTCGCTGGCAATCGGTTGTCCACCCACAGAAACCTGCTGTGCCGGAATCTCGCCGACCAGGGCTTCGATCTTGTCACGCATTTCGATGATCAGACGCTCGGCCGTTTTTGTGCCGACGCCGGGCAGCCGGGTTAGCATAGCTATGTCGTTATTGGCGATACAAAGTGCGAACTGCTGATTGTCGATACCGGAAAGAATCGTCAACGCCATTTTCGGGCCGACACCATTGATGCGGATGAGCTGGCGGAACAACTTGCGTTCCTGTTCCGTGGTGAACCCGATCAGGCTGTGGGAATCTTCCTTAACCAGTAAATGTGTCCAGATCGAAATCTGCTCACCGACCTCGGGAAGTTGGTAATAAGTCGTCATCGACACGTCTGCCTCGTAACCCACCCCATTACAATCAATAAGAATTTGCGGCGCGCGCTTGGCTGCGAGCATGCCTATCAAACGGCTGATCATCTTCGACAATTTCTCCTGCGCTTGAGTAAGGCCGGGTCGAGGCCTGTTTTCTGCCGACTAGCGTAAAACTGAGCGTGACAAATGGCAATCGCAAGACCGTCGGCCTCATCGGGCTGCAACGCCTCGCGGATACCGAGCAGGCGTTGAACCATATGTTGCACCTGATCCTTGTTGGCCGCCCCTGTTCCGACAATCGACTTCTTGACTTCGCGTGCAGCATACTCGGCAATTTCGAGACCTGCCTGATGCCCGGCACAAATGGCCGCGCCACGCGCCTGGCCCAGTTTCAGAGCCGAATCCGCGTTACGCGCCATAAATACATTTTCAATGCTCATCTGTTCCGGCTTGTGTTTATGAATAACCGTCTCGATTTCCGCAAATATACAACCGAGGCGTTGAGGCAAACTGTCCCCGCTAACCCTGATGCTACCACTGGCGATATACTCGATGCGGTTAGCCTGATTGTCGATAAGGCCGAAGCCGGTGATACGCGATCCAGGGTCAATCCCCAGGATAATCATTAAGCCTCGGCCTCGTATGCTTCCTCAGGAATCTCCGTGTTGTAATAGACATCCTGAACATCATCCGAACTTTCCAGCAGATCGACCAGGCGTAATACCTTCTGCGCATCTTCCAAATCCAACTCGGCATTGGTAGAGGCGCGCATGGTCAGTTCCGAGTCTTCCGGTTCGAGTCCGGCCTCGGTCATTGACTGTTTCACTGCGACATAGTCCTCGGCTGTAGTCAGAACCTCTATGCTGCCGTCTTCGTCGACGATAACATCTTCGGCACCGGCATCAAGCGCGGCCTCCATCACATTGTCTTCGTCATGCTCGGGTGAATAAAGCAGCACGCCGACATTGCTAAACATGTATGCCACCGAGCCAGTTTGGCCGAGATTGCCGCCTGCCTTGGTAAAGGCGTGACGGACTTCGGCAACAGTACGATTGCGATTATCCGACAGGCAATCGACAATCACGGCCACACCCGCAGGACCGTATCCTTCGTAGCGAATTTCTTCGTAGTCGGAACCATCGAGTTCACCGGCGCCGCGTTTGACCGCGCGTTCGATAGCGTCTTTTGGAACCGACTGAGATTTGGCCTTGTCGACGGCAGTACGTAACGAAGCATTGGCATCCAGGTCAGACCCGCCTGCCTTGGCAGCCACCACGATTTCCTTTATTAAACGAGTAAACAACTTTCCGCGCTTGGCGTCCTGAGCCTTCTTACGATGCTGAATGTTCGCCCACTTGCTATGACCCGCCACTAGTTTACGACCTCAGTAAAAAATGGCGCTATGTTAGCACTTTTTTTGGAGAAGCTTTACCAGCCAGGAGGGAGTTTTTTCTCAATAGTGATATGTTTACCTTCTATCGAGATGTAACCGCCGGTTTTTAGCTCCTTGAGGATGCGATGAACCATTTCGCGAGTAGCGCCGACCCGACTGGCAATATCCTGCTGGGTTAATTTCTCGGTCACCAGTTTTTCGCCGACCTCATCGGCATGCTTGTAGAGCACGCGCACCACGCGGTTGTATACATCTTCGAGCGCAAGACTGCTGACCTCTTCGGTCAAATCCTGAATACGATGAATGAGTAAGTCGATGATTTGCATGCTGACCGTTGGCTTGGCGAGCAGTGTATCCATAAATACCTGGCGCGAAATAATGCCAAAGGTAGAGTCTTCGGTCGTGATAATGCTCGCCTGGCGCGGAATGCCACCCAGTGGCGCGAGCTCACCGAAAGCCTCGCGCTCACCCAGCGTGTTGATAATAATTTCCTTGCCCTTGTCGTTGTGCAGGAATACATCGACCTTGCCTTGCAAGATCACGTAAAAAGAATCGGTTTCATCACCCTGACTGACAATTACGGTATTCTTGGGGAATTGGCGAATGACCGTCTGCGAAGCGATACTTTCGAAGTCGTCCTCGGTCATCCCTTGAAACAACGTAATTTCTTCTAGTGTCTCGTTTAAGGTTGCCATGTTTTTTGTTTTATCGCGCGCTGCTCAAGCTGCAATCATTACTAAATTTTCACTGGTAATCAAGGTTAATCGACCAGCTGTCTACGATAACCGACTTTCCGCTCATCACATCGGGTTGTGAAATACCCATTAACTGCAATACGGTCGGTGCGATTGCAGAAAGATTTTCGCCTTCACCTAGTGTGCGTACCTCGTTATCGATAATCAGGCAAGGCACCGGATGATTGGAATGCTGGGTATGAGGTTTACCCGATGCCGGATCGACCATTTCATCGCAATTACCATGATCCGCAGTTAACACCACGGCAAAGTTATTCGAAATTGCCGACTCAAGCACCCGCCCTACTTCACGGTCGAGCACTTCAACGGCCTCGATGATGGCGTCGCGCACAGCGGTATGCCCGACCATATCACCGTTGGCGAAATTCACCACGATGAAATCAAAACTCGCGGACTGCATCGCTGCGATAACCGCATCCGCCAATTCGGGTGCACTCATTTCCGGTCGCAGGTCATAGGTGGCGACATGCGGCGAATTAATCAAAATACGCTCCTCACCCGGGTAAGGTGCCTCGCGACCTCCATTGAAGAAAAAAGTAACATGTGCGTATTTTTCAGTTTCAGCACAATGCAGTTGGTGTAAACCCGCGTCACTGATGACACTGCCGAGAGTGATTTCGGGACGCTGCGCAGAAAACGCGATTGGCGCTTCCAACCTGGAATCGTAATGTGTCATACAGGTTACCCTGATCGGGTTATAGTGCGCACCACGATCGAATTCTGAAAACTGTTCGAGCATAAATGCCGCGCTAATCTGGCGCGCACGATCATTGCGGAAATTGAAGAAAACCATTTCGTCACCCGCCTGCAGGACTTGCTGCCCGGGCAAACTCGCCGGTTTGACAAATTCGTCGTTTTCACCAACATCGTAACTTTGCTGGATAGCGGCCTGTGCCGAGTCCGCGCTAGTGCCACTGGCATAAACGATATTCTCCCAGGCCAGTTTGACACGATCCCAGCGTTGGTCTCTATCCATCGCGTAGTATCGACCCGACACGGTACCGATAAAACCGCCGTATTCACTCAATAAAGCCTCGAGTTCGGGCAGATAGGACAAGGCCGCCTGGGGCGCCGTATCCCGGCCATCGGTGATCATGTGTAACTGGGGTACAACCTGGTGTTGTTGGCACAGCCGAATCAACGCAGCGAGGTGATCGATATGGCTGTGCACACCCCCGTCGGAAACCAGGCCGATGAGGTGCAATGGCCGTTGCCTTGAACCGGCCGCTTTCACGGCATCGAGTAGCGCTGCATTTTTATAAAAACTGCGATCGTCGATAGCATCGTCTATCAGGACAAGGTCCTGTTTGACAATTGTGCCACTGCCGATGGTCATGTGTCCGACTTCGGAATTGCCCATTTGGCCAATCGGTAGTCCAACACCGCGACCGGAGGCTTCTAACGACGTCATCGGGTAATCGGAAAAATAACGATCGAAATTAGGTGTGTTGGCCTGAGCGATTGCGTTATTGGCCGGTTCGGGGTTGATGCCGAAACCGTCCAGAATACAAAGTAAAGTCGGACGGCGTGGCGCCCTAATCGTGGATGTCATATGGGTATTTGGAAACTACGATCTGATTAACTCTGAATCATACCGTAAAAGCCTGGTCGGGTTAACCAGACGCCATATAATATGTTTGCCTGGGTGTTTAAACTTTGATATCGATGATGGTCCCAAGCACCTGGTTTGCTGCTTCCAGCGATCTGGCGTTGGCGCGCACGGCGCGCACGATTTCATTTTGCTCGACCAGCGCGCGATCGCGCGAACCGGATGCATCACTCTCTTCCCCGCGGGCGACTTCGGCAACGTTTTGATCGAGCCTGGTCAACTGCTCACGAATACCTTCCTGCGCGTTGCTACTGGCATCGGAGGTCGAGTATGCGAAATTGGAGGGACCGGTTATGTTCATTATCTAGTGATGAAAGGAAAACAATACTAGTTTAGCTGCTACGCCGGCATTCACCCGGTTTTCAGCCATCTCGGGGACTAACGGGGCGAATCGGACGATAAACGGTAGTCAATAGAGCGAAACTTGTTCCGCTGATGTCTCGATATTGGCGTTAGCCCCTGATTGCTCTGCACGCAAATCGGCCAGGTTTTCCGGATTGATATAACTAAGCCTGAGTTTGTAGTTTTGCCAGTCGCTGGCCAGTTCAATTTCGATGCCATCGCGTAACCAGAGATACCTGCGGTCCGACACAAAGCGCCCGGCATGCACTTTGGCCACCCCATATTTGGCGTTCAATTCCCGCAATAACGACTTTGAATTCAAACCGTTGAATTCGTACTCGGCGAAAGCGAAGCCTTGATCCCGTCTGACGAAACCAAGATATAGATGACGGGAACCGCTGAGTACCGATGAACTGTCATACACGTCATACCAATCGTCTTCACCGCCTTCTCGTACCAGCACCACACCGGCATTCTTCACTGCACCGCGCAATTCGTCTCGATTGGTGGATTCGAGATCAACGCCGAACAATTCCAATGCGGCCACGGGCTGAAACAAGCCGACGGTCAGATACAGCAATATACAAATCCTGCGAGTATCGTACATATTGTAGTTATCGGACAGGCAGGCAATTTATTGAGATAAAACTGGTCGTGCCGAGACCTGGGGAGCGTTTTTGCGGTTAAATCAACACTCCCGTTTTCCCCCAAAATCGAGCAGAGCTACAACAGTGACCGAGTTGTCTCCGCGAAAAATACGGCAGGATGAAAACGACAGGGATTAAGTCTTGTCGAGGCCGGCTTCGTCGGCTTCCGCGCGGTCGATCTCGACTTCCATTTCCTCATCAGTCAAAGGTTCATGCTCGGCAACGATGGAATTTCCGGATTCCAGATCCTCTTCCTCCTCTTCGTCCTCATCCTCATCATACTTTCGATCCTTGAAGATAATTTTCGATGCGATCAGCCCCGCTTCGAACAGAACCCACATCGGTAGTGCCAACAACACTTGTGAAATGACATCCGGCGGGGTAAGCAGCATGCCGATGATAAAAGCGCCGACGATGACATACGGACGCTTTTCGCCGAGCTTTTTCGGCGTTGTGAGACCGATCGCAATCAGGATTATGGTCGCAATCGGCACTTCGAAGGCCAGTCCGAATCCAAAAAACAGGGCGAGCACAAAATCCAGGTAACGGCCAATATCGGTCGAAATGTTAACGATTTCCGGACCGACGCTGGTGAAGAAGCCGAACACCAGTGGAAACACAATGTAGTAGGCGAAAGAAACACCCGCGTAAAACAGTAAAATGCTGGATACCAGCAACGGCCCTGCGATACGCTTTTCGTTAGCATAAAGACCTGGCGCAACAAATGACCAGCATTGATGCAGGATGACTGGCATCGCCAGGAATACCGAAAGCATTAACACCAGTTTGAAAGGCGTCAAAAATGGCGAGGCGACATCGATCGCAATCATGTTGGCGCCTTCGGGCAAATGTCGCGTCAACGGCGCAGCCAGATAGACATAAATATCGTTGGCCCAGTAAAACATGCCCAGAAAAAGCACCAGTATTGCAAGCACCATACGCACCACGCGATCTCGCAGCTCCACCAGGTGCGACATCAGGCTTCCGCTTGCGTTCTCTTCCGGAGTATTTTCTTCACTCATGATTTGACTTTGTCGATTGCATCACCGGAATCAGGCTCTGCGGAAACTGGTTCTGCGGTCGCTGCAGAATCGGCATCGCCTGCGACGCTGCTTTGCTCGGAGATCGAAGGGGTATCGCCGAGGTCTTCGGTGGTCGGCTCGACGGCATCGGTGACCGTATTGACTTCCTTTTCGAAAGCCTTGCCTGCATCACTCATGGAGTCTTTGATGTTATCCAGCTCGCGCTGCTGATCGGCGAGAATCTGGCGCAGTTCGTCGGCGCGCAATTCCTGTTCGACATCGGCCTTGACGCTGGTCATGAAACGTTTCAGGCGACCAAAGTATTTACCCGCGGTGCGTGCCACCCCCGGTAAACGTTCGGGACCAATCACCACGAGAGCAACTATGCCGATCAGCATCAACTCGGTAAAGCCCATATCAAACATAGTATTTCTTGCTCGAAACTCGGCTGGGTAGAATATGATTTACGGCGTCTGGCCTAAACCTTGTCCTCTTCCTTTACCTTACCTTCGATAATCTGTCCTTCAGGTTCAGCCGTATCCTTGTCGGCTTCCTCGTCTTTAACTGATTTTTTGAAACTCCTGATTGCGCCACCCAGATCTCCGCCGACATTGCGCAGCTTCTTGGTGCCAAACAACAAGATCACGATCACCAGGATCACCGCCAGCGACCAGATACTAATTCCACCAAAACCCATTTCTCACCTCATTTACTTTGTTCACGCGCGGCTTTTTCGTCGACACCCGAAACACCGAAACGGCGTTCAAGTTCATCCAGCACAAGCCGTGCATCAAGATTCTGTTGCGCCAACATCACCAGGCAATGAAACCAAAGATCTGCAGTTTCATAAACAATTTGCTGTTTATCGCCTGATTTTGCGGCAATGATTGTTTCAGCTGATTCTTCACCGATTTTCTTCAGTATGGAATCGAGTCCTTTATGATACAGCCCCGCCACATAAGATGAATCGGGATCTGCACCCTTTCTCGACTCCAGTACAGCCATCAGGCGCTGGAGTATATCATCACTCATCGATAAATCTCGTCGGGATTTTTGATAATTTCTTCATCGATTTCCCATTCTCCATCCTTTAAAGCCCGAAAAAAACAGCGCTGCCGACCCGTGTGGCAAGCAATCCCGCCCATTTGTTCGACCTGAAGCAGTATCACATCGGCATCACAGTCAACGCGAATTTCTTTGAGTTGCTGTACATGACCCGACTCTTCGCCCTTAAACCAGAGCTTTTGCCTGGATCTTGACCAGTAGACCGCTCGACCCTGTTCACAGCTGAGTTGCAGGGATTCTCGATTCATCCAGGCCAGCATGAGCACTTTTCCGCTCTGATGATCCTGAGCAATCGCCGCTATCAACCCATCGTCATTCCAGTTGAGTTGCTCAAGCCAATCAGTCATCACGCACCTCGATACCCTGAGTCCGCATGAAAGCCTTGGCCTCACTGATACGATACTCGCCGAAATGAAAGATGCTCGCCGCGAGCACGGCATCAGCCTTGCCCCGTAGAATTCCATCGGCCAGGTGCTGCAAGTTACCAACCCCACCTGAAGCAATCACCGGCACTCTGACCGCTTCCGATACAGCTCGCGTCAATTCGTTATCAAATCCAATTTTGGTACCGTCGCGATCCATGCTTGTGAGCAGGATTTCACCGGCACCGTAAGCATCCATTTTGCGCACCCATTCGAGCGTATCGATACCGGTCGGTTTACGTCCACCGTGAGTGAAAATCTCCCAACGTCCCGGCTCGCCTTCTGTACTGACGCGTTTGGCATCGACCGCGACAACGATACATTGCGAGCCAAACTTGTCCGCCGCCTCGGCCACAAACTCGGGCTTGAATACCGCTGCGGTATTGATACTGATCTTGTCAGCGCCGGCGTTAAGCATGCGCCGAATATCGGCTAGTTCACGAATACCGCCGCCCACCGTCAATGGAATGAAAACCTCGCGTGCCACATCTTCCACCACGTGCACCATGGTGTCACGATCGTCCGAACTCGCGGTGATGTCGAGAAAGGTCAGCTCATCCGCACCTTCCTGGTTATATCGCCTTGCGTTTTCAACCGGATCGCCGGCATCGCGAATTTCGACAAATTTGACGCCTTTGACGACGCGACCATTGTCGACATCGAGGCAGGGGATAATACGTTTGGCTAAAGACACTAGTGCTGATCGATATAGGATTGTGCCTCGGGCAGGCTGATAGTGCGCTCATATAGGGCGCGACCGATGATGACACCTTCAATGCCGGAGTCCTTGACTTCGTTGAGCTGGAGGATGCATTCCATGTCAGTTACACCGCCTGAGGCGATAACCGGGACACTAATCGCCTCGGCCAACTGTTTCGTGGCTTCGACATTGACGCCCTCCATCATACCGTCACGGCTGATGTCCGTATAGACAATCGCGGCAACCCCCTGATCTTCGAAACGCAAAGCCAGGTCCTGTGCGGTATGATCGGAGCCTTCGGCCCAGCCGTGAACCGCCACCAATCCGTCCTTCGCATCGATACCGACGATCACGTTGCCGGGAAACTCGGCACAAAGCTGGGTAATGAATTCGGGGCGCTTAACTGCCATGGTGCCGATGATGACATAACTGACGCCAGCCTCCAGATAAGATTCCACGGTTTCAATGTTACGGATACCACCACCGATCTGAATCGGTAAATCGGGAAATGAAGTGCAAATCTCTTCGATTACATCGGCATTGACGGGTTCGCCCTCGAAGGCTCCGTCAAGGTCAACCAGATGCAAGCGCGTACAACCCTGCGACGCCCATTTGCCGGCCATCGCGACCGGATCGTCGGAAAACACGGTGCTTTCGTCCATGTTACCCTGGCGCAGGCGCACGCAATGTCCTTCTTTCAAGTCGATTGCGGGTATCAAAATCATAGCTGACCATCCCAGTTAACGAAATTGCGTAACAATTGCAAACCTGCATCGGCGCTCTTCTCGGGATGGCACTGTAACGCGAACAGATTATCCCGTGCAATTACACTACTAAATGCAAAGCCGTAATCGGTAACACCTGCGACCAGATCAGGATCCGTCACCTCAAGGTAGTAGCTGTGCACAAAATAAAATCGGCTACCGTCCTCGATCGATTGCCAAAGTGGGTGCGAGCGAGCTTGCGCCACACGATTCCAGCCCATATGCGGAACCTTAAGTTTAGCACCACCCTGGTCTCTATGGTCATCTCCAAAGTACTTCACCTGGCCTTCTAATATGCCGAGGCAAGCAGTCCCCTGGTTTTCTTCACTATGTTCGATCAGGACCTGCATACCCATACAAATCCCAAGAAAAGGACGTTGCCCTGCCGCGGCAATGATCGCTTCGCGTAAAGCGTACTCATCGATTGCCCGCATACAGTCACCCGCAGCACCCTGCCCGGGAAACACGACCCGATCGGCCCCCAGCACCTGTTGCGGATCAGCGGTCAGTACCACCCGATCTCGATCCTGAGTAACAACTTCAAGGGCGTTGACGACCGAGCGCAGATTACCCATGCCGTAATCGACCACGGCAATTGTCTGCACTATAGAGTTCCCTTGGTCGATGGAATAACGCCCAGCATACGCTCGTCTTTCGAAACCGCAAAGCGTAATGCACGGCCAAAGGCCTTGAACACGGTTTCGGCGATATGGTGCGCATTTTGACCGGCGAGACTATCGATATGCAAAGTCACCGGTGCGTGATTGGCAAAGCCCTGGAAGAATTCGTGGAACAGGTCGACGTCGAACTGACCAATACGTGGTCGAGCAAACTCAACCCGGTACTCGATGCCCGGCCTACCGGAAAAATCGATAACGACTCGCGACAGCGCCTCGTCCAGTGGCACATAAGCGTGACCATAACGCATGATGCCCTTTTTATCGTCTAGTGCCTGCTTGAACGCCTGACCCAGGGTAATGCCGATGTCCTCTACCGTATGGTGATCGTCTATATGCAGATCTCCGCTGGCCTTAATTTCCAGGTCAAACGAACCATGCCGCGCGATCTGCTCAAGCATATGTTCGAGAAACGGAATCCCGGTATCGAAACTGGAGTTTCCGCTTCCATCCAGATTCAGTGAAACACTGATCTGGGTTTCCAACGTGTTGCGACTGACGCTTGCACTACGATCCGACATTGATAACCATTTTTGCAGCTAGACAGAGGTTGTTGATAATAATCGACATCGGGGCCAAATTCGACCATTAATCGGTCAGTAATTGGAGGCCCGGAGTCTGTCGGGTTTAGGGAATCGTAACGAGGCGAGTGGGAAATCGAGTCCGTTTTTTCGATCTTTTGAGGCGCATAGTGGGTACTACACAACGAAAAACATCGGAAAAACGGGCCGGTTTCCCATCGCCACAGCAGATTCTCCCTAAATCCGACAGACTCCTAGTCGAGGATAAATGTGACCGGACCGTCATTTATCAGATGAACCTTCATGTCGGCAGCAAACACTCCGCTCTCTACCCGATGGTATCTAGCTCTCGCATAATCGAGCATGGTATCGAAGATCTGCTGACCTTGTTGCGGGCTTGCAGCCGACGTAAAACTGGGTCGTCTTCCCTTTTTGGTGTTGGCCGCAAGGGTGAACTGGGGCACTAACAACAATCCGCCACTGATATCAATCAGCGACAGGTTCATCTTGCCCTCAAGGTCAGAGAAAACGCGATAATTCAACAGGCGGTCGATGCTTTGGTGGGCTTTCGCTTCGTCATCCTCGGACTGCACTCCGATCAAAACCAGGATGCCCTGACTAATCTCGGCGACGACTTCGTCGGCAACCTCTACACGGGCTTCGCTGACACGTTGTAACAGCGTTATCAAGTAACGATTTCCAGCATCGCATTGCAACTTTCAACCAGGGCCTTCGAAATTCCGTGCTCGGTTACCGCGTGACCGGCGTCGCCGATAATTTTGAGCTTGGCGTTTTCCCATTCATTTTTAAGTAACAAGGCCTGGTCTATCGGACAAACCATATCGTAGCGTCCATGTACGATAAATCCCGGTATATGAGCGATTTTAGGCATATTTTCGATCAACTGATCAGGCTCCAAAAAACACTTATTACAAAAATAGTGGCATTCGATACGTGCAATACTGAGTGCTATATGCGGGTCGCTAAAATGATCGACGACGTTTTTATCGGGTAGCAGGGTAACCGAGGATCCCTCCCAGATGGACCAGGCCTTGGCAGCCCCCATACGCACAATTTCATTATTGCTGGTCAGCCTTTGGTAGTAGGCTTTTATGATATCGTCACGTTCATCAATCGGAATTGGATCTATAAAGTGTTGCCAGGCTTCGGGGAAAATACGTGCCGCTTCACCATTGAAGAACCAGTTAACATCTTCGTCACGCCCTAAGAAAATACCCCTAAGAATCAATCCCAGCACCTGTTGGGGATGAGTTTGAGCATAGGCCAGCGCCAGGGTCGAGCCCCAGGATCCACCAAATACAACCCACCGGTCAATCTCCAAAAACTCCCGAATCTTCTCGAGGTCGTCAACCAGGTCCCAGGTTGTGTTTTCCTCGAGACTGGCATGCGGCCGCGATTTTCCACTACCGCGCTGGTCGAACAGAATGATGCGATAAGACTCGGGATCAAAAAAACGACGATGTCCTGGTTCACAGGAACCACCGGGGCCGCCATGCAAAAACACGACAGGTAAACCATCAGGATTGCCACACTCTTCCAGATACAGGGTATGAAGATCGGAAATCGGAAAACGCCAGGTCTTACCTGGTTGTATGGCGGGGAATAACATACGTGTCGCGGATCTCCGTTATAAAATTAGTGTAGGACCTGTCCTACATGATCTATCTGTTTTGGCTGACAACCTCGTTGCCTGCCTTCGATATCAGCCCTGCCTGTGGGGTGCCAATATACTATCACGACAAAGGGAGTGGTCGACAGGCAAGGATGACGCCACCAGTGCACGGATGCACATACAGGGAAGTACCTTATTGTCAAAGTCAGTTTTTCTCTCCTCGAGATAGTCCTAGGCCTGGGCAGGAAGCAACCAGGCTTTTTTTTACTTGGAATCGATACAGGCACGATTTAAAATCGACTGAAATCAAATAGTTCGCGGTCGAGCAAATGCGACGGTGACACCTTGCATAGCGAACTCAAAATACTCTCGACCCTGCCAGGATAAGTGTCATCCCACTGACGCAACATTGCCTTCACTGCCTGGCGCTGTAACTTCGGCTGTGAGCCGCAAAGGTTGCACGGAATAATGGGAAATTCCCGTCGCACGGCATACTGTTTAATCAGAGTCTCACGCACATAGGCCAGGGGGCGAATCACCGTGTTACGCGAGTCATCGCTTTTCAGTTTCGCCGGCATCGCTTTCAGATGGCTGTTGTAGAACATGTTCAGGAACAGGGTTTCGACGATGTCGTCGGCATGGTGGCCCAGCGCAATCTTGCTGGCACCGAGCTCAACCGCGGTATTGTATAAAACCCCGCGGCGCAATCTGGAACACAACGAGCACGTGGTTTTACCCTCGGGTACCAGCCGTTTGACCACGCTGTAGGTATCCTCTTCAACGATGTGGTATTCAATCCCAAGAGAATCCAGGTAATCAGGTAGTACCCGTTGTGGAAAACCGGGCTGTTTCTGATCCAGATTCACGGCAATCAATTCAAACTCGATCGGAGCAGATTTCCGTAACCTGAGCAGCATCTCGAGCATGCAGTAGCTATCAGCACCACCCGACAGGCAGACCATGACTCGATCTCCTTCTTCGATCATATTGAAATCGCTAATCGCGCGGCCAACGCTACTGCGAATTTTGCGTTCAAGTTTTTCAGGGCGCAAAGTTTCCAGCGCGCTCGTGTCAACTTCCCTGGGTTCGCTGCTCATCGATTTATTTTTTCCAGAATGCCGGCGTAAACAAGACCAGTAGAGTGAATATCTCGAGACGCCCCAGCAGCATAGCAACACAAAGTATCCATTTGGCGGGATCGTTGATCGACGCAAAGTTACGCCCGACGTCACCGAGACCGGGGCCGAGATTATTGAGGCAAGCGGCCACTGCCGAGAACGCAGTTTCCTGATTGAGACCGGTCGCCATCAGCAGCAAAATCATCAGGGCTGAAATCGCAAAATAGGCCGCGAAGAAGCCCCAAACCGCTTCAATGACATTTTCTGGCATGGCCTTCTTGCCGATCTTCACTGCAATTTGTGCGTTCGGATGAACCAGTCGCCTCAGCTCCCGAACTCCCTGCTTGACCAGTAACAGAATTCGAATCACCTTGATACCGCCACCGGTCGACCCCGAACAACCGCCGATAAAACTGACATAGAGCAGCAACACAGGTAAGAAACCGGGCCAACTGTAATATTCAGCGGTGGTAAAACCCGCAGTCGTACCGATCGAAACCACCTGGAACAAACCCTCAATAATCGATTCGGTGGTCGTATCGAAGGTATGCATCAATTGCAGGTAACCGATGGTAATCACGCTGACAATGACCAGCACCAGAATGTAGGTACGAAACTCGGCATCGCGCTGGTAAGGTTTCAGCGAGCGGTGTCGGAAAGCGGTGAAGTGAATCGCAAAATTGACCCCGGAAAGCAGCATAAAAACGATCGCGATGAATTGAATTGCGGTACTGTTGAAATAACCGATGCTGGCGTCATGCGTGGAAAATCCACCGATTGCGACAGTCGAAAACGAATGCGACATCGCGTCAAAAAATGACATCCCGGCAAGCCAGTAGGCGAAGCAGCAAGCCATGGTAAGACCCAGATAAATATACCACAAGGCCTTTGCAGTCTCGGTGATACGCGGCGTTAGCTTGGTATCTTTTACCGGGCCCGGGGTTTCGGCGCGAAACAATTGCATGCCGCCAACGCCGAGCATCGGCAATACCGCCACGGCGAGCACGATAATCCCCATGCCGCCGAGCCATTGCAGTTCCTGGCGGTATAATAATAATGAGTGTGGTAAATCATCGATGCCGACTATGACGGTTGCCCCGGTTGTGGTGATCCCGGATATGGATTCGAAGACAGCATCGGTGATCGATATATCGTACACCCCGGACAGGTAAATCGGCAATCCACCGGCGACGCCCAGCACCGTCCAGAACAAAACCACGACCAGGAAACCGTCGCGCAGGCGCAATTCCTTTTTCTGATTGTAGACCGGCAGGAAGAGTAAAAACCCTGCAATTATGGTCAATACGAAGGCTTCCACGAATGGCAGCACCGCACCATCACCATAGATCAGGCCCGTCACGATTGGCGGTAACAAGGTAGTACTGAAAACCATCATCAGTAAACCCAGGATGCGCAGAATAACCAGAAGTTGCATTTATATGACCGGGTGACGCCTAGAAGTAGGTAATACCGACCTGGAACAGTTTTTCGACTGCCGCGATCTTCTTTTTATCGGTCAGGAACAGGATCACATGGTCCTCGGATTCGATCACGGTATCATGGTGCGCGATAATAACGTCATCGCCGCGCACGATCGCGCCAATACGCGCGCCCTCGGGCAACTTGATCTCCTCGATCGGTCGTCCGACAACCTTGGATGATGTCCTGTCACCATGTGCAATGGCCTCGATCGCCTCGGCCGAGCCTCGGCGCAAAGCGTGTACCGCGACCACGTCGCCACGTCTGATGTGCGCCAGCAATGCACCTATGGTCACCTGGTGTGGCGAAATGGCTATGTCAATCAATCCGCTCTCCACCAGATCGACATATGCCGCCCGGTTAATCAATGACATGACTTTCTTCGCGCCCATACGCTTGGCCAGCATCGATGACAGAATATTGGCTTCGTCATCGTTTGTGAGTGCACAGAAAACATCCATACATTCAATATTCTCTTCGATCAACAAATCCGGGTTGGCCGCATCTCCCAGCAGCACGATGGTTGAATCCAGCACCGCTGAAAGCTGGTGCGCACGTGCCGGGTTAGTCTCGACAACTTTGACCTGGTAATTTTTTTCCATCAGTGCGGCGAGCTGTCCGCCAATATTACCGCCGCCCGCTAACATGATGCGCTTGTTTGGTTTTTCGAGCTTGCGTATTTCAGAAATTACCGTCGGTATATGTTCGCGCGCGGCCAGAAAGAATACTTCGTCCCCGACTTCTATCACGCATGAGGCACAGGGTTCAATCGATTTACCTTCACGGAATATGGCCGCTACCCGCATATCTACACCTGGCACTACTTCACGCATGGTTTTGAGTTCGCGCCCGACCATCAAACCATCGTGGTATGCCTTGACCGCAACCAGCTGCACCCTGCCCTCGGCAAAATCGAGCACTTGCAGGGCGCTGGGATGTTCGATCAAATGGTATATATAGTCCGTCACCAGAGATTCCGGGCTTATCATGAAGTCTACCGGGATAGAATCCTCTGCAAACAGGCCAGGCCTGCCGAGGTATTCCGGTGAACGGATACGCGCAATCTTGGTGGGCGTGTGAAATAACGATGAAGCCACCTGGCACGCGATCATGTTGATTTCGTCGCTATTGGTCAAGGCGATGAGCATATCCGCATCGTCGGCGCCGGCGTCTTCGAGTAACCCCGGGTAGGAGCCGTTGCCACAGATGGTGCGTAGATCGAGTCGATCCTGCAAATCGGAAAGGATTTGCTGGTTGGTATCGATCACCGTGATTTCATTGCTCTCTTCCCTGGCGAGTTCGGTTGCCACCGTTGAGCCTACCTGCCCGGCGCCTAATATAATGATATTCATATTGTTATTGTTTTTTGGTCTGTAATCCCAGTGATTTCAATTTCCGATACAGGTGCGTTCTCTCCTGTCCGACGCGTCGAGCCAGCTCCGAAATATTATTCCCACTTAACGCCAGATGCCTGGACAGATACTCGCGTTCAAATACTTCCCTCGCCTCCCTCAGATCAAGATCCATATCGATCGTAATTTGCAGCTGGTTGTCAGCCTCGGAGCCTGAGCTGGTAACAAGACGCAGGGTCTGCTCGATTTCCGGCAATTCGATATTATCCGCATCGCTATTACTCAGTATCGCTTTGACGAACTGTTTGAGCTGACTGATATCACCCCTCCAATGATGGTTACGCAACAGGTTTTGCGCGGCGACATTGAAATGTCGATACGGCAACTGTTCATAATCGCTATACCAGTTGACATAGTATTCCAGCAGCTCGGGTATATCCTCGATGTGATCGTCGAGGGATGGAATTGTAATCGCATCCTGCCACATACCGGCTATTTGCGTATGGACAGCGGCGTTGTTTATCAGTTCGCCATGTTTCAGGCGGCTCGATACGATAAAACGAAACCTGGATTCGGAATTCAGAATTCCATCAAGAAGTTCTGCCTGCTGCTCCATCGCAAGATCACAAATTTCCTCGACGTAGAGATTGGCCCGCAAAGGTACCAACTGCCGAAGGTCCTGCGTGCTATCGAACACCTCCAGTCCAACTTCCGGTCCACTGAGATAATCGGCCCACACCCGTCTGCCACTGCCGTTCGGGCCGGTGAAAAAAACGGCATGATTTGATTCCCGCAATTCCTGCATGCGTTGTTTCAAAGCCCGCACCAGCGGACTATTGCCAACGGGTTCTTCCTGCCTGCGCCAATTTTCCCGAAGCTCAGCCGCAACACTGCTCGCCAGAGCCGATTTCACGGTGCTCAGCAACTTCGCCATGGACAGGGGTTTTTCGACAAAATCGATTGCGCCGTAGCGGGTCGCTTCGACTGCGGTTTCGACGGTACCGTGGCCAGACATCATGACGACGGGACAATGATCTTCACCCGTAGACTTCCATTGTTTGAGTAAAGTTACTCCATCCACATCGGGCATCCAGATATCGAGCAACACGAGATCGGGATCGGAAACACGCCGCAGATCGTTCGCGGCTTTGGCATGTTCTGCCACGTCGACCAGGTATCCTTCGTCTTCCAGGATATCCTTGAGCAAAAAACGAATATCCGGTTCGTCATCGACCACCAGGATGCGCGCACTCATGGCATCACCTTAGTTTTCAACGACTTGATCTCGGTACCTGCCTCGGACTCATTGGCGGCGATCGACACCGGTAAACTGATACTAAATTTTGCGCCGCCCCGGCGCGCCTTACCGACGCGTATATAGCCGCCATGTTCATCGACGATCTTTTGTACTATGGCAAGCCCGAGCCCGCTACCTGTAGTCTTGGTGGTTACGTAAGGATCAAACAGATTGTGTGCAACCGCTGTTGCGATCCCTTCACCACTGTCCTCGACCGTAAACTCAACCCAGTTGCGTCCGGATTTTTCGATAGATTCTGTTTTCAATCTGATCCAACCACTACCCTCCAGGGTTTCAAGACTGTTCTTAATCAGATTGTGCACCAATTGTCGCAAACGCACATCGTCCGCTTCAATCACGGCAATCGACTTATCAAGCTTCAATTCGATAATGACTTCGGCATTATCTTCGTGATACAGCACTACAATTTCTTCGAGCATAGCATTGAGATCGACCATTTGCGGCTGTTGCATCGGTGAGCGCGCGTATTCGGTAAAAGCGTTCACCATCGACTTCATCGCTTCTACCTGATGTACGATAGTCTGCGTATATCTGTCCAGCATAGTCTGCTTGTCAGCCGTAACCTCACCCGTCAGCTTGCGCTGAAGCCTTTCCGCCGAGAGTTGAATCGGAGTCAGCGGATTCTTGATTTCGTGCGCCAAACGACGCGCCATCTCGCTCCAGGCGGATTCCTTTTGCGCCTGAATCAGTTCGGTCAAATCATCCACAACGATAACCTGCTCGCGGCGTTCATCACTTTGCGACAGTATGGTCGTGCCACGCAAGCGAAGAATTTTCTTACCACCCTGGATAAAAATCACAATCTCCTCGTGCCATTCATCGTGGCCACTTAAATGGGTCCGCACAGCATCGAAAAAAGGTGCCATCAGCGGGTATTCGCGTACCACATCGGTAATATAGAGTTCGGTAAAGAAGTAGCTGTCGACGTTGAATATAAGACAGGCAGCCGGATTACCACTTTTGATAAACCCGGTCTCATTGATGATCAGCACACCCGAGGTAATATGCTCCATCACCGATTCCAGATGGTTTTTTTGTAACGCCTCCATGCGCTGACTTTGCTCGGCGATGGCACGACTGCGCGATATCTTGCGCGTCATCGTATTGAATGAGCGCAGCAGGAACCCGAGCTCATCACTACCCGACAGCGGAAGCTGCATTTCGTAGTCACCGGCAGCAACCGCCCTGGTACCCTCGACCAGGTCATTGATCGGCGCCACCAGCTTGCGCGCAGCGACAAACGCGAGCCAGATCGCGGACAGAACACTCAACAGCCAGATGATCGATAGCGCCAGGGTAAAACTTGTTTTCAGCGGATCTCGCAACACTGCCAGTTCCTTGTAGCGATCGTAAGCCTCCTGCACGCCAACGGTCAGTTCATTCAGTCGATCGGTAAAGGGAAATTGTGCTTGCAAGGTTTTCGCCGGCTCGGTCGCGTCCTGGCTTTGCACCAGAATGACAATCTGGATGGCGAGCCCATAGACCGGGTCCTCGACCAGTTTCAGGTAGGGCCTGTCTATATCCAGATCACCAATGTCCGCGAGCGGCAATGCTTCCGGCAACTCGGTCGAGTCGATACTGCTGGAGGCAATGATCGAATTGAGATGGTCGTACAGGGTAACTTCATTAGCACCAAATTGTTCGCGTACGCCATCGAGATAGGCGATCAGAATCTCATTATCGATTGCGGAAATCTCGGTAGCGATGTCGCGCGTCTTGTTGAGTGCATCGCGTTTACGCAAATCGACCGCACTGCGGCCGAGTTGCAGGGAATCTTCCAGCGCAGTTTCGATACCGACGTCAAACCAACTGTCGATGCTTCGATGCAGAAAACTCAGCGAGAAGTAATAGACAACGCTAACCGGGATGATGGTCAGCAACACGAAGACCCCGATCATGCGCGCGGTCAAGTGCGATCCGATCGTTTTCAGGCGATACTGCACGATCAGCTTGTATACGTTGTATACGATCAGGCCGGTCAGTGCGACCAGGCCGAGCGCATTGAAGAATACCAGCCAGTTGTAGTACTTGCCGAAAGTAGCCGCCTGCGAGGTTGCGTCGCTAATCGTATATAGAGATACCATCAACAACAAAACCAGCACCAATATCGAAGCCGTATTGCGAAACGCACTACTCATGATTCAGGACGCTCGACCGCCCATTCATACCAGCCACTTTGTAAATCCCAGTCGTTATCCCATAAAGAGTTGGATTTCAATGGTAGCGGTAACTCGTCTGTATCGATACCAAACCGTATACGCGCATAATAATCTTTGTCGGCCGCCAGGTTGTTGATATCGAGCATGGGATAATTGTAAACCACTTCTATCGAATGCACCGCTGCTTTGCGATTATCGAAATAGGTTCGTTCCGAGCTATTAACGTCGAGCACCACGAAGGAATCGAGCATTGGTTGATGATGCAACAGGTACTGCTGCTTGAGCGAGACCACTTTTTCGTCGAACCAATAGCTTTTTTCCGAACGAATTTCGACTTCGAACATGACGGGTACCGCAAACCCCTGGTCGATCGCGATGGCGATATAATTCGGCATCGCGCTGTCGACCATGAGTGAAAGCATCAGGACATCCTGCTCCAGTTCGAATTCGGCGTGTTCGACAATAAAGGGATCACGATTCTGCGCCGCCAGCGGCGGCGCCATTGTTAACATCAGTACCAGACCCAACAAGGTCGATCGGTAACGTTGAACTGTTTCGAAATTCGTCATACCTGAACCGGTTTTTCAAGAAGCGCATAATAAAAACCATCCATGTTGTCGCTTCCCGTTAGTATCTGGCGTCCCTGCGCCCGAGGCACACCCCAGCCAGGCTCACCCAGATCCATTTCGACTGCGTCGGCATGACGCTGAAGAAACTTGGAAACCTGGATTTCATTTTCATCCTTGAAAACCGAGCAGGTGCTGTAAAGCATTCTTCCGCCAGGTTTAAGGACACGCCACAACGTGTCCAGAATCTTTCGCTGTTGCGCCAGCAACGGCATTATATCGCTTTCGCGGCGTAATAGTTTGATATCCGGATGCCTGCGCATCACTCCACTGGCCGAACAGGGGACATCGGCAAGAATACAATCATATTGCTTACCACTAAACCAGGGTTCCGGAATAGCCGCATCGCCAACTAAAATCTGTGCTGACTTGTCAATTCGATGCAGGTTTTCGCGCAATCGCTGCAACCTGGATTCATTGCTATCGAGCGCATCGAGGTCGATATCCGGGTAGCGTTGCAACAGATGTACCGCCTTTCCTCCCGGCGCGGCACAGGCATCGAGTACCCGTGCTCCGGCTTCACAGCCAAGCACTTCGGCGGCGAGTTGCGCAGCGGCATCCTGCACGCTCAGCCGGCCCTGTTCAAAACCGGGTAACTGATTGACATCACAAGGCGCCACGAGTTCGATGGCACTTGGAACCACGGGGTGTTTACTTGCCCCAATCCCGTTTGCACGCAAAGTTTCTATCATTTCATCAAGGCTGATTCGATCGACATCGACACGTAAGCACATCGGTGGCCGCAGATTACCCTGGAGTAGTACCTGTTCGGCCTGATCACCCCAGTCACGCCGAATTCGTGCCAGTATCCAGTCCGGGTAGGCCAGCGCCTGGGCGTTGCTGTCCAACTCCACCTGGTCGCGGATAACTCCGCGTAGTACCGCGTTTATCAAGCCTCGTGCCCAGGCCTTTTTTTGCAACAGCGCCAGCTTAACGGTTTCATTGACCGCCGCATGGGCTCCGGTGTTCATGATCAACAATTGATATAACCCCAGCACCAGAATGATCTCTATATCTCGATCGCGTGCCCTGAGTGGTTTTTGCAAACGCCGGGTAAGCAATACGGACAAGGAGAAATACCATCGGCAAAAACCGAAAACCAGTTCACGGGCAAGTGCCAGATCCCGTTTCTCAGCAGTTAAGGATTGATACCAGTCGCTACCGAATACGTCGTCAAGCGAACGACCGCGCTCAACAACCTGCTGAATTACCTGTAACGCGATCCAGCGTGGATTAGAGGTATTCGTCACTGTGCCCCCAACAGGCATCCGTTCAGACTCCTGGCGTTGAGCGCCTGTGACGCGCTGCATCGGCTGCGGCCGGCAAACTGCAGCTCGGTTACTTGCAGCACCGAATCGGCACAGCTGACATAAATTCCGCGGGCATCGTGCGCTACGACCAGGCCAGGTTTGCGTGCCTTGAAATCGAGGCTGAGCGCAGCCGACCAAACCCGCAGATTATCGTTTTTCAGCCGGGTATGACTAACCGGCCAGGGATTGAAAGCGCGAACCTCCCGCGCCAAAACTGCTGCCGGTTTGTTCCAGTCTATTTCAGCCTGCTGTTTGACGAGTCGTGGCGCATAGGTGGCCTGCGTATCATCCTGGGGCCGCGCCTGCCGCAAAGCCTGCTCGATATCGCGTAAAGATTCCTGCAGCAGTTCAGCACCCAATGGCGCCAACTCATCGTGGAGTCTGGCCGCATTCCAATCGGGCTCGATGGCGACCTTGCGGTTCGCGATCATCGCACCCGTGTCGAGTCCCTCGTCCATCTTCATCAGGGTCACACCCGTTTGTTCATCGCCGGCCAGAATCGCTTGCTGGATCGGCGACGCACCACGCCAGCGAGGCAACAGCGAGGCGTGGATATTGACGCAACCAAAGCGCGGGGCTGTGAGTATCGCCGCCGGCAACAAAAGACCATAAGCAGCGACTACCATCAGGTCTGCATTCAACGCTCTCAGGCGATCGACCTCTTCCTCGGACGCAAAACTGTCTGGCTGTCGAATCATAAGGGCAGATTCAAGCGCACGAATCTTGACCGGACTTGGATGGACTTTTCGTCCCCGGCCCGCGGGACGATCCGGCTGAGTGTAAACCGCAACCAGCTGATGTTTACAACGCAGCAATGATTCCAGCGCCGGTACGGCAAACTCCGGGGTCCCTGCATAGATAATCTTGAGCATTGGTTTAGTGAGACTAGCCAGCCTTCTGCTTTTCCATTTTCAGCAACTTGCTGCGAATACGGTTGCGTTTAAGATTTGACAGGTAATCGACGAACAACTTGCCGTCGAGGTGATCCATTTCGTGCTGGATGCAGACCGCTTCGATACCTTCGGCCTCAAACTCGGACAAGGTTCCGTCCTGGTCACAGGCGCGCACGCGGATATGGTCTGCCCGTCTTACCTTTTCATAAAACCCTGGAACAGAGAGGCAACCCTCGTCCATTTCCTCGTCCCCATCGGCCTGCAGAATTTCGGGATTAACAAGACACCTGGGTTGGTTATGCGTCTCCGAAACATCCATTGTCAGCAGACGAATGTGCCGATCAACCTGCGTCGCGGCGAGTCCTATACCCGGGGCTTCATACATGGTTTCGAACATATCGCTAACCAGTTGGCGGAGGCTCTCGTCGAATTCGTCGACTGTTTTTGCGACTGTTCTAAGACGCGGATCGGGAAAATGTAAAATATTTAATAAAGCCATGGTTAACTACTTCAAGAAAAGTTACAACTAGTTGTTCCAAGTTAATGATTATACTAGAATCTTTCGGGCCAAAAAGCTTGTAGTCGGGTATTTTTAGTCTACAATCCTTCAATTAGTACCGCATTTTCAGGGGTTTTCATGCCTACGATCGACAATAGACAGCTTTTAAAAGGAATGTTTCTGCTATCAGGCATATTGCTGATCGCGGCCTGTGCTGAACCACCCCCGCCCTATTCGGTCGTTTATGAGCCCGAGACAGCACCCGAAGTCGTCACCGTCAAGGCCGCCATTCAGGAACCTGAACCAGAACCTGCCGAAAACATCGTTTACGAACCGGAGTTCCCCGAAACCTATATTGTACAAGAAGGCGATACGCTATGGGATATCTCTACCGTTTTTCTACGCGATCCGTGGTACTGGCCTGAAATCTGGTTTAAAAATCCTCAGGTTGAAAATCCACATCTGATTTATCCGGGCGATACCCTCGCCATCGTTTACATCGGTGGAGAGCGCAGGGTACAGATTTTGTCGCGCGGCGCCGATGGATCGGTCCTCTCACACACGGAAGATGGGCTCAGTATCGTAAAGGTCAACCCCAGGGTCCGCTTGAAATCGATCGATGCGACCATTCCGTCGATACCGATCGAATCCATCCGTCACCTGGTCGAACGCCCGATCATAATCGATGCGGATACGCTGGAAAATTCAGCCTATGTTCTGTCCAGCCTCGATAACCATCTGATCAACAGTATCAATGACAAACTCTACGTGCGTAAGCTTGATACCAAAGGCGGCAATGGGCGTTACCACATTTATCGTCCTCACAAGCCTCTTTTCGACCCTATTACAAACGAGTTGCTGGGCTACGAGGCGCTATACATCGGTGAATCCAAGCTTCTGCTGCGTGGCGATCCGGCATCGGTCAGGGTAACCAATTCGGAACGCGAAATTCTGCGTGATGATCGCGTCATGCCGATGGACAACACCAATTTCGAACGCGATTTCTATCCCAAGCCTCCGAGCACCAAGGTCAGCGGGGAAATCGTCGCACTGCTGGACGCTATATCACAAACTGGACTGTATCAAACCATTGCGATCAACCTCGGTAGTCGAGATGGTGTCGAAAGCGGCAATGTTCTGCGGATTCGCCGCTTCGGTGATGTTGTGCGCGATAAAAACGAAGCCAACCCGAGGTTTTACGTCAAGCTGCCCGACGAACAGGTCGGTATGGCAATGATCATTCGTTCCTTCGAAAAAGTCAGCTACGCGCTGATCATGGAAGCCGATTTCCCAATCAGTATCAAAGATTACGTCGAATCCCCGTAGAGCGCTTCTACACAGCAAGATAAATAACACGCTAGCACCAGGCAACTGCCTGGTGCTATAGTATTCGGGTCTGAAATGGAATCTTGAGACTCACATGCAAAAGGATTTGCTAGCCGATTTTCTGCATCTTTATCATAGCCTGGGCTCTCGGCACAGAATTCTTCCAGCGCTGCTTGATCAATTCTCGGGTAACCCTTCAATCCTCCTGGCCAGTAACACCCATGCGCTAAAGTCAGCCGGACTCAAGCAGTCCGAAATCAATCAAATCAGATCGCCGCAACATCCCTGGGTGAGCAAAGATCTGACCTGGGCCGAAACGGGCCACCACTACCTGATTTGCTTCGACGATGATAGCTATCCCGGGTTGCTGCGCCAAATCAGCGATTTTCCTACCCTGCTTTATGCCGCCGGCAATCCTGGCCTGTTACAGGAACCGCAAATTGCCATTGTCGGCAGTCGCAACTGTACCCCGGGTGGAGCGCAGAATGCATTCGAGTTTGCTTCGCAACTCGCCAGTGCCGGTCTCACCATAACCAGCGGGATGGCGCTTGGCATAGATTCCGCAGCACATCGTGGCGCCTTGCAAGTCGACGCCAACACTATCGCCGTAACCGGTACCGGATTAGACCTGATATACCCGCGGCGCAATCTCAGGCTAGCCGATGCAATCCTCGAACGGGGATTGCTCGTTTCAGAGTTTCCACTGGGAACGGAAGCGAGACCGACCAATTTCCCTCAACGCAACAGAATTATCAGCGGGCTTGCGCTGGCAACACTGGTGGTCGAAGCCGCCGAGCGCAGTGGCTCACTCATCACCGCACGCCTCGCGGCGGAACAGGGGCGTGACGTTTTTGCCGTTCCGGGCTCGATTCACAATCCGCAAACTCGCGGTTGTCATCAACTGATTCGCGACGGCGCAACGATTACTGAAACTCCATTGGACATTGCCACCGAAATTAGCAGTCTGATCGGCTTTGTCCTGGAACAGCAATCCAATGGCCGCGGCGAACACTCGGTACCGCTCGACAGCGCACATCGAAACCTGCTCGAAGTGATCGGTTACGACCCGGTAAACTGTGACATACTTGTGCAACGCAGTGGCTTGACCATCGACAAGCTTTCATCCATGCTATTATTACTTGAGATTAATGATTTAATTCAATCTGCGCCTGGCGGCTGCTTCGTCAGGATCTAAACTGAGGTATTCATGAAAGAAGGCGTTATAGACGTTCTGATGTACATATTTTCGAGCTATGCGGACCAGGACGAGAATCTGCCCGAAGATCGTGATGGCATTGATGCCGATCTGCGTGACGCAGGCTTCGAGCCCATCGAGATCGACAAGGCTTTCGAATGGCTGGATGGGTTGGCGCAGGTTGAAGATGATACCGGTAGCGACCAGTCCGAAATCGCAACGCGGATTCTGGCGCCGGAAGAGCGTGCTCGTCTGGCTTACAACGCACATGGATTTTTACTGTTCCTGGAGCAATCCGGAGTACTAACACCACGCTTGCGCGAAATGGTGATTAACCGTGTCATGGCACTCGAATCGGACTCCGAAGTCGATATTGAGGAACTCAAGTGGGTCGTCATGATGGTGTTGTTCAATAGCTCGGAAGAGCAGGATGAAAACGCTTTGATGCACTACGAGGATATCGTATTTGCAGATCAACCCGCCGTTTTTCACTGAGAGCGGCAAGTGTCAATCATCGTAGTGGACCAGTAGCACCCAATGGCCAGCCACCTAGTCATCGTCGAATCTCCAGCCAAGGCGAAAACCATTGAAAAATACCTGGGCAAGGACTTCAAGGTCCTGGCTTCTTACGGTCATGTGCGCGATTTGATCCCGAAGGAAGGCGCGGTAGAAACCGACAACGGTTTTAAAATGAACTACACCGCGGTAGAGCGCAATCAGAAGCACATCGCCAATATAAAAAAAGAACTGAAAAAAGCCGATTCGATCTACCTCGCCACTGACCCGGATCGCGAAGGTGAAGCCATTTCCTGGCACCTGTACGAATTGCTACGCGAAAAGAACTTGATGAAGAACAAGAAGGCTTTCCGTGTCGCTTTCTACGAAATCACCAGGCAGGCCGTTTCCGAGGCGATTGCCAGCCCACGCGAAATCACCATGGACCTGGTTAACGCGCAACAGGCGCGGCGCGCACTCGATTACCTGGTTGGATTTAACCTGTCACCGTTGCTGTGGCGCAAGATCCGCCGTGGCCTGTCGGCTGGTCGGGTACAAAGTCCGGCATTGCGCATGATCGTCGAACGAGAACTCGAGATCGAGGCTTTCAATCCCCAGGAATACTGGAGTATTGAATCGGATAACAGCCTCGATGGCCAGGCCTTTAGCGCCAAGCTCAATAGGTTGGGTGGTGAAAAGGTAAAGCAATTCACGATCACCAATGCGGAGCAGGCAAACGCGGCACACAGAAGCTTAAGCGAAGCGGCCCAGGGCAAGTTAAGGGTTGCCAAGGTTGAAAAGAAACAGCGCAAGCGCAACCCGGCAGCACCGTTTACCACATCTACACTGCAGCAGGAAGCCGCGCGCAAACTCGGATTTGGTGCGCAGCGCACAATGCGTACCGCACAACGACTTTACGAGGGAATCGACGTTGGTGCCGGACAAGTAGGTCTTATCTCATATATGCGTACCGACTCGGTGACCTTATCGAACGATGCACTGCTCGAGATTCGTGAATTTATCGCGGAAAAATTTGGTGAAAACAATTTGCCGGAAACAGCGCGTGAGTATAAAACCAAATCCAAGAATGCTCAGGAAGCGCATGAGGCGATTCGGCCCACCAGCGCCCGCAACGAACCTTTCAAGATCAAGGAACACCTCGGTGATGACGAATTCCGTCTCTACAGCCTGATCTGGAAACGCACCATGGCTTGCCAGATGATCCACGCAACACTGGATACGGTCTCGGTTGACCTCGCCTGTGGCGACGACAGTACATTCAGGGCAAATGGCTCTACCATCCGAGACCTGGGCTTCATGCGGGTATACATCGAGGACAGGGATGAACCCAAGAAGAAGGATGACAGCAAGGAAAACATTCTGCCGCCGCTTGTCGAAGGCGACATGGTCGATCTGAAGGAAATCAGGCTGGAGCAGCATTTTACCGAACCACCACCGCGTTTCAGCGAAGCTTCGCTGGTCAAGACCCTCGAAGAATACGGCATTGGCCGACCTTCAACCTATGCCTCAATCATCACGACACTGCTCGATCGGGAATATGTCGAGCTGGAAAGCAAACGCTTCCACCCAACCGATGTCGGGCGCGTGGTGTCGCGCTTCCTGACCCAGCATTTTCCACAATATGTCGACTACGACTTCACCGCTCAGCTCGAGGACACGCTCGATGAGATTTCACGCGGCGAGGCTGAATGGCTTCCGTTGATGGAAGAATTCTGGACCGCTTTCAAGAAGCTCGTCGACGACAAGATGGAAAATGTCACGCGCGATGAAGCCATTCAATCACGTCAACTGGGTGCTGACGAAAAAACGGGTAAACCGATTTCGGTACGCATGGGCCGCTACGGACCCTTTGTACAAATCGGCACGCGGGAAGATGAAGATAAACCGCGCTTTGCCGGTCTCAGGCCGGGCCAGAAAATGGATTCGATTACGCTCGAGGAAGCGTTCGAGCTTTTCAAACTGCCACGCGAGCTCGGCGTGTCGTCCGAAGGTGAACAGATTTCCGCCAATATTGGACGCTTCGGTCCCTATATAAAATACGATTCAAAATTTGTCTCGCTCAAGGTCAAGGAAGGCGACGATCCTTACACGGTTACATTAGAGCGCGCCCTGGAATTGGTGGCAGAAAAGAAAGAGTTTGACGCCAATCGCGAAATCAAGGTCTTCGAAGGTACCGATATTATTATCCTGCGTGGTCGTTACGGACCCTACATTACCGATGGTGTAAAAAACGCGCGTATTCCCAAAGATGTGGAAGATCCGTCAACCCTGGACCTGCAAACTTGCCAGGAATTGATCGAAAAGGCGCCTTTACCCAAATCAAAGAGGAAAAAGGCGGCCGTCAAGAAAAAGGCCGCTCCCAAAAAATCAGCCCGCAAAAAGAGCGCCAAGAAAAAAACGGTCAAGAAAACAGCTGCCCAGCCAAAGGCAATCGCCGACGCCAGCTAACATTTGCCTGTTATGAGTCCCTGGGCGTTAAATCGATTCATCCACGCGGTATCACAGGGTGCTGTTTTCGGTTATCCAACCGATACCACCTGGGGATTCGGCTGCCATCCACTAATCGCCGCAGGCGTGAATCGTATTCTGCAGATTAAAAATCGCAGCCCGGAAAAAGGCTTGATCCTGTTGTCCTCCAGGCTTGAGTATTGTGCGGCGTATACCGGTGCTGACACCAATCTGCTTAAGTCCATTCAATGCAATGCAGAAAATCCCACTACCTGGATAGTGCCCGCGAGCGATTTTTGCCCACCCTGGATTCGTGGCAACCATGCAACGGTTGCGATCAGGATCACCGATCATCCGTTTCTGCGTACGGTCTGCGACCGGCTCGAGGCACCGATTGTTTCAACCAGTGCCAATCGCAGCGGTAAAACCTGTGTACGCAATGCATTACAAATGCGCAAGCAGTTCGACGACGAGCTCGATTTCATCGTCACCGGATTCGACACGGGCGGCAGCCAGCCAAGTGAGATAAAATCGCTGGATTGCGGTACAACCCTGAGGAGCAATCATTGATGGACATCGATATCGAAGCCGTAGTCAGTTATTTGAATAGACTGCAGGCGAGCATTACCGGTGAACTGCAGACCATCGATGGCAAAGTGGAATTCAAGGTCGATTCCTGGCAACGTGAAACCGGGGGTGGTGGGCGCAGCATGGTACTGCGTGATGGTGCCGTGTTCGAACAGGCTGGAGTCAACTTCTCGCAAGTCTATGGAGACAATTTACCAGCCTCGGCAACCGCGCATCGGCCCGAACTCGCGGGTCGCATCTTCCGCGCCATGGGAGTATCGCTGGTCATTCACCCGCACAACCCTTACATCCCGACTTCACATGCCAACGTGCGCTTTTTTGTCGCCGAGAAAGCCGGTGAAGATCCTGTTTGGTGGTTCGGCGGTGGATTCGACCTGACCCCTTACTACGGATTCGACGAAGATTGCGTGCATTGGCATCGTATCGCCAAACAGGCTTGTGATCCTTATGGCATCGAACGTTATACCGAGTACAAGAAATGGTGTGACGAATATTTTTATCTGAAGCATCGAGGCGAAGCGCGGGGAATCGGTGGCCTTTTTTTCGACGATTTGAACCATCCGGACTTCGAACAAGCCTTTGCTTTTATGCGCAGCGTCGGCGATCACTACATACCCGCCTACAAGCCGATAGTTGAACGTCACCGGGTAGACGAATTCGGAGAGCGGGAAAAGAATTTCCAATTGTATCGCCGCGGCCGCTACGTCGAATTTAATCTGGTCTATGATCGGGGAACTCTGTTTGGTCTGCAATCCGGAGGACGCACCGAATCGATCCTGATGTCACTGCCGCCGGTGGTAAACTGGCGTTACAATTATCAGCCTGAAGCGGGCAGCGAAGAGGCACGGTTGACTAACTATTATCTCAAACCCCGCGACTGGCTCGCCGAAGACTGATCATGCAAACAGAGTTCCCAGAAATCGAAGTTAGCAACGAAAGCGATGATTTCACCAAGTGCGACCTTTGCGGCAACTCGAAATGTTGCACCTATGTCACCCAGCAGATCGACACACCCCGCTCCAAATATGATTTCGAAATATTGCTGTGGCAGGTATCACATGCCGGCGTTGCAGCCTACAAGGATGATGATGGCTGGTTCGTCTTGTTTGAATCACGCTGTCAGCACTTGCTCGTCGACGGGCGTTGCAATATTTACCACATTCGTCCAACCATCTGCCGATCCCACAGCAACGACTATTGCGAATACGATGCTCCGGCCGAAGATGGCTTCGATCTCTATTTCCCCGACTACGATGCCCTGTTGCAATACTGCAAGAGAAAATTCAAACGCTGGAGTACCGGTAACTCTCCACCCGGGTAAACACAGGTCTATTGATGAGCAGAGCGACTAAATATCAAATTTTGATCGCCATTTGCGTTGTCGCCACCGTCAGTGCTTTTTTTGTACCCCGCATTGCCCAGGATCCTCTCTATCATCAGTTTGCCGATCAAAACAGCCTGTTCGCAATACCAAACGCGTTAAATGTCCTTTCCAACCTGTTGTTTGGCTGGATTGGTATCGAAGGCCTCTATCGCCTGATCGTAAAGAAGTCACTACAGATCAACCCGGCATCTTACCCTGCCTACTTCAGTTTCTTCCTGGCGCTGACATTGATTGCCGCCGGTTCCGGTTACTACCATTGGTTTCCCGACAACCAGACCCTGATCTGGGATCGATTACCGATGACGGTCGCTTTCATGTCGTTTTTTACCATTCTGATCGCTGAACGTATTTCTGAGTCGCTAGCCAGAATTCTGTTTCCACTACTGCTCATGTTGGGAATAGCCAGTATTGTCTACTGGCATCTGAGCGAGATGGGCGGTCAGGGTGATTTACGTCCCTACGCGTTGGTTCAATTCCTGCCAATCCTGTTGACGCCGTTGATTCTGCTGATGCTGGGTTCGCGTTACACGCGCAACGCAGATTTATGGTGGTTTCTCGCCTTCTACTTGCTGGCGAAAATTTTCGAAGCACTCGACGCTGAAATCCTTGAAATACTCGGGGTAATGAGTGGGCATAGTCTCAAACACATTGCTGCCAGTATCGGTTGTCTCGTGTTTCTACGACACCTGCGCTTCAGAAGTCTCACGGGACAATGAGAAAAATCCTGGTCAGCGCCTGTCTGCTCGGCAATCCGGTTCGTTACGATGGCAACTCGAAAGCACTAAACCATCCCCTGCTCGATCAGTGGGTTGAGCAGGGTCGCATCGTCAGCTTCTGCCCCGAAGTAGCCGGTGGACTACCCGTACCCCGGGCCGCGGCTGAGATTTTAGACGGCGATGGCAACGCCGTTTTTGACCGTGACGCAAGAGTAACGACCCGAAACGGGCAGAATGTTACCGACTACTTCGTTGCTGGTGCCAGACGGGCACTGGCACTGTGCCAACAACACAATATTTCGCTAGCGGTGTTGACTGAGTCGAGCCCTTCCTGTGGCAGCAAGCAGATATATGATGGCAGTTTTACGCGCGCTCCAATGCCCGGTGTAGGTGTGACCACGGCATTGCTACAGAGAAACGGCATTTTAGTGTTCAGTCAACATCAACTGGATGCCGTAGTCAGGCAGCCGGAATTCGCTGGTCCCGAAAAATAGCTGGCATCGGTGGATTGAACCTTATAATGTCTGGTTTTTGTCATTGCGATGCTGCCCTGCCCTGAGTCGCTTGCTACTTCCCCTTCAGCTGTTCATTGTTAGCCTAAAATTACAGCTTGTAATTTTTCTGATTCGAAGTATAAACAGGCGCTTGACCGAAGCGTGGTTGTCGAACCCGTTTTCTGACGGCTGACTAGTTCCACAAGAAAGGCTTTGATATAAACCCGGACAGTTCCCATGAAGCAGGGTAATCATTCAGCAGATTCCATCATCAATTTCATCCTGGAAATATTTGCCCAGCGTGGGGCACAGGAATATATGGGAGAAACGGTCCCCATGTCGCAACACATGGAACAATCTGCAGCCTGTGCGGTGGCTGATGGCGCGCCTGATAGCCTGGTTGTCTCCGCGCCGTTGCACGACATCGGCCATTTTGTCGGCAAACATCCGATCGAAGCGCTTGAAAACGGAATCGACAACAACCACCAAACAGTGGGTGCACGCTATCTCGAAGCCTGTTTCCCTGCTTCGATTTGTGAGCCGATTCGCTTACACGTGTCCGCCAAACGCTATCTTTGCGCCACCAACAACGGGGATTTGGGGCGTCTGTCCGATGCCTCGGTTAGCTCGCTCAATATCCAGGGCGGTCCAATGAACCGGGCTGAAGTTGTCGCCTTCGAAACTAATCCCTATCACCAGGATGCCGTCCGGTTGCGGCTTTACGATGACGACGGCAAGGCTGCCGGCCTGACGATCAAACCGGTAACCGAGTATCACAGGCTGCTCGAATCCTGCGTCTCGATTTAATGCGTTTTGACTTCGCTCGCTTTTCACCCAGGCACCGGTCGGAGGCACAGAAATGAAATACCAGGGCGTACTATTTGACAAGGACGGCACCCTGCTCGACTTCAACCGCACCTGGTTGCCGATTTATCGTTTCGCCGCGTTAGAATTTGCAGACGGCGACAGCTGGCTGGCAGACCAACTGCTCGAGCAACATGGTTTTGACTCCGGCAGACATCGATTTCTCGGTGGCAGCTTGCTGGCAGCGGGAAATAATCGACAGATAGCCGATGCCTGGGCAGCACAGCTTGATAAGCAGGATCGGGTCGAATCAATCAGTACGCGTCTTCACGACATATTTCACGATTTAGGGGCCAAACACGCGGTGCCGGTAGACCAGCTGAGCGATACGCTGAGGGAACTGAAGCAATCGGGTCGCAAACTCGGCGTGGCAACCGCCGATAGCCACCAGGGCATCATCAATACACTGCAATCCTTCGATGTACTGAACGAATTCGATTTTCTTGCCGGTTACGATAGCGGCCATGGCGTCAAGCCCGAGGCCGGCATGGTGCTCGCATTTTGTGCCCAAACAACGTTACACCCAGACAACGTGGTCGTTGTGGGTGACAATCGCCACGACATTGAAATGGGTAGAAATGCCAGCGCAGGGCTCTGCGTAGGAGTATTGACCGGCACCAGCAGTCGCATCGATCTGGAATCCATTGCCGACATCGTGCTCGACGATATCAGTGCATTAGCAGACGTACTCTAGCCCGCGTCTCTCACCACCCTTCTACTGCGACGACGCTAGCCGCACCCTGCCTGCATTGGCTCGGTCAGAGCGCTCGGCATAGTGTCAACTATGCCTGCGCACCCTCCGAACATTGGTTGCCGGTAACTGCAAGCAATGTTCGGAGTGGTCGCAAATACAGCCAGGGCACGACCTCTCGCTACGAAAGGTGGTGAGAAATGCGGGCTAGCCGACTACCGGTAGTGGCCCGGGTAATCCCCACTCGCACCAGGAACCATCGTAAACCGCGAGATTCTGGTAGCCGATATATTGAGCTGCGAAGGCGATAATGCAGGCGGTCACGCCCGATCCACAGCTACAGATGGTATGCGTATTATTACCGATCATGGGCGAGAAAATCTCATCGAGCTCGCCTCTGGATTTCAATAGTCCATGTTTGAACAGATTCGCAAACGGCAAATTCACAGCGCCGGGCATATGCCCTCGACGCAAGCCTGGGCGAGGCTCTTCCGCGACACCACTAAAACGCGGTCCGGGGCGGGCATCGAGCACACAGATCGAATCGTCTGCAAGCGCAGCTGACACAGCTTGCGCATCAGCGATAAAACTTTCGTCCATTCTTGCAACGAAGTCTCCCGCCACGTAAACGGGTTCTTCAGAACGACTCTCGATCGGATATTCCGCCTCTTCCCAGGCGACCAGACCACCATCGAGCAAAGCGACGTTTTCAAAGCCCATCGCACGTAACATCCACCAGCCTCTGGGGCTCGAGAACATGCCCATACTGTCATAAAAAACAACCACACTGGTTTGCTTTAACCCAAGCGCCTGCAGCTCGCGCGTAAAGATCTGCTCATCTGGCATCATGTGAGGCAAATCCGAATCAGGCGCACAGATTTTTCCATCAAAATCAAAAAATCTGGCACCTGGGATGTGTTCTTGCTGCCACTCTTTTAACCCGTCACGACCGGTAGCCGGCATGTGCCAGCTGGCGTCGAAAATGATCAGATCTTCGTGCTCGAGATGCTGTCGCAGCCAGCCCACGCTGACCAGTGAATCGGGAAGTTTTAATGCTGTCATCGATAGTTCTACCTAGTCTGAGTCGCGCAACATATCCAATTGTGCCGCGGCTGGCAAGTGACCCCCTGTGTCGCTATAGTGAAACCGCTATGTTCAAACTTTCTCAACGCAATAGTGGCATGGTCTTCGCCCTGATGACCGCCTGCGGTCTCGGTGGGATTACTACCCAGGCAAAAATTTACTATGCCGATGGTGGCAATGCATTAACCCTGATGCTGGCACGATTTGCAATATCGTCGCTGGTATTCGGATTGTTTCTACTCATTCGGCGGGAACAGTTCAAGGTAAATCTGAAGCAACGACTGCCGTTGATATCCATCGGTATCGTCTGGTCCGGCGCAATGATCTTCTATCTGATGGCGGTCGAAACCATTTCGGTAAGCCTGGCGGTTTTAATTCTATATGTATATCCACTACTGGTTCTTGCCTATTCGATTTTCAAGCGCCAGTTATCAGCATCACCGGGGCTGATCGCCCTGTTCTGCGCCACCTTCCTCGGTCTTTACCTGGCACTGTCCGGTGGCAGCATAACGGTTGACGTGAAGGGTATCCTGTTTGCTGCATTGGCAAGTTGTGGTGCCGCCTATACGTTTCTCTGTGGCGCCCGGGTTGCGCCGGTGATGTCTCCACTGCTGATGACCTTCTGGACCAATGCAGTCGGTTTACTGATGATTATTCCGCTGATGGTGGACAGTCTTGCCTTACCGACTGCGCCCCCAGGACTCATCGCGCTCATCCTGGCAACTGCCTTTTACCTGGTCGCGATTCTTAGCCAGTTCGAGGCCCTGGCCCGACTACCGGCGTCGCGAGCCGCCTTCCTGCTAAACCTGGAGCCCGTGATATCGATCCTGTTGGCTTACCTCGTTTTAAATGAAACCCTCAGTGTGATCCAGGCCAGCGGCGTCATCCTGGTTATATCAACCATCGTACTGTCCTTGCGTTTTAAATCTGCTACGGCTTGATACAGACAGGGGTTTCAGGCATGGTCGTTTCTTTTTCAATGAGACAGCTGCCATGAGCAAAGCCATTCGAATTCATCAGACCGGCGGACCCGAAGTATTGACCTGGGAAGATATCAAGGTTGGCGACCCGGGCCCCGGGCAGGTTCGACTACGCCAATCGGCCTGTGGGCTCAACTACATCGATATCTATGGTCGTAGTGGCATGTACCCGGTAGGTGATTTACCAGCGGTCATCGGAATGGAGGCCGTAGGCGCAGTCGTTGCCGTAGGTGATGGTGTCGAAGGTTTGAACAATGGAGATCGCGTGGCCTACCCAATGACCCTGGGCGCCTATGCCGAGGAACGCCTGATTGACGCAGATAAACTGGTATCCATCCCGGGCAGTATCGGAGACGAAACCGCAGCCGCGATGATGCTTAAAGGTCTCACCGCACATTATCTGCTGTTCAGAACTTACCCAGTACAGGCTGGTGACAGCATTCTGGTTTATGCCGCGGCTGGCGGGGTTGGGCTGATTTTATGTCAATGGGCCAATCTGCTCGGCGTCGAAGTCATCGGTTGTGTCGGTTCCGAGGAAAAAGCACAACTCGCGAAAGACAACGGCTGTCATCACACTATCCTCTACCGAGATGAGGACATTCCTGGCCGCGTGCGTGAAATCACCCGAGGTAGCGGGGTTGCGGCGGCCTATGACTCAATCGGCAAAGCCACCTTTGAGGCTTCGCTGGATTGTTTGCGCCCGTTTGGCGTATTGGCGACCTATGGCAACGCGAGCGGTCCGGTCGACCCCTTCAGCCCTGCAATACTGGCAGGCAAGGGCTCGCTATATGTTACGCGCCCAACGCTGGCGACACATACCTCTACCCGGGAACTGCTCGAGCAAGGCGCACAACGTTTAATCGATGTCGTCGCTACAGGACAGGTCAAAATCAGTATCAACCAGACACACTCCCTCAGCGACTGCGCAGAAGCGCATCGCCAGCTTGAAGCGCGTGAAACAACCGGATCAACGGTTCTAAAAATATGACCAAAAACTGACTTACCAGTACAGTTTTCTTTCAACTCGAGATTTCACACAAGGGGCCTGGATTTTGCTCGAAACTCGATTCTTTCGGAAACCCAAATCATCACATATTTATTATACTTTATAGCATATTAATCAATAGCTTAAGAGTTAATCTTCAGCTCACTTCAAAACAGTCAATAATACAGCGTGATGCACTGCACAATTTACTTGTGAACTACTTCACAGTCGGTCATTTTTGCAAAATCTGTTATGCCTAACTGTTATGCATATATTTCAATAAAACTGAATCTGTTACTGTTGCCTTAGCTACCTATAATTGCCGTCATGAATTAACACCGCTGCGGGATTGATACGGCCGACAGCCTTTACAGGAGCAACACCATGAGCACATTAAAAGCAAAGCAGTTTCATTTGATCGAAGATCTGGATATCGCCGCGTTAACCCTCGCAATCATCGAGCGAGTTGAAAACGTCTCTAAAGCCACCATCAGCATGATTCGGACCTGGGTACGTCGTTCAAACGATCGCCGCATGCTAGCTCAAATGAATGAGCGCATGCTATCCGACATCGGCCTGACCAGGCACGACATCGACGTGGAAGTAGCCAAACGCTTCTGGCAGAAATAATAACCCTTGCAACCGGTGTGAAATTCACGATTCACACCGGTTGTTTCGGTTTAAAAGGAAAGTCAGGAAGCGCAACAGCATCTTCTCGAAACGATATTTATTGTTTCAAGCGATAACCGGTTTTAAACATCCACCACACCAATAGCAGGCATGCCAGCAAAAACAGGCATATCATCGCCAGGCTGACGCCTACGCTAACATCCGCGACCTCGAAAAAACTCCAGCGAAAACCGCTGATCAGGTACAGCACCGGATTAAACAGGGTGACTGTTTGCCAGGCAGGCGGGAGCATGCTGACCGAATAAAAACTGCCTCCCAGAAACACCAATGGCGTAATCACCAGCATTGGAATCAGTTGTAGTTTTTCAAAATTGGTCGCCCACAGCCCGATAATGAAACCGAACAGCGCGAAAGACACGCAGGTCAACACCAGGAATAGCAACATTATAAATGGATGAGCGATATTCAGGTCGACAAACAGGTTCGCGGTAATCAATATGATAATTCCCAGAATCATCGACTTGCTGGCTGCCGCCCCGACATAACCAACCAGAATTTCAAAAAACGATATTGGCGCCGACATGACCTCGTAAATGGTGCCGGTAAACTTGGGGAAAAATATACCGAAGGATGCGTTAGATATACTTTGTGTCAACAGAGACAGCATCACCAATCCTGGAACGATAAAAACGGCGTAAGGAACACCTTCGATCTGTTCTATCCTCGATCCAATAGCCGCGCCGAATACGACGAAATAAAGTGAGGTTGAAATCACCGGTGAGGCAATGGTTTGCAACAGCGTATGCCAGGCGCGCAACATTTCGTATTTGTATATGACCCGGATGGCCTGATAGTTAATCATTTCGTGCTCACCAAACTGACAAAAATTTCTTCCAGCGAACTCTGACTGGACTTCAGATCTTTCAACGACAATCCAGTCTCGTGCAAAGTCTGCAGCAGGGTCGTGATTCCGGTTCGATCACCCTGGGTGTCGTAGGTATAGATCAAATGATTGCCGTCGGCAGAAATTTCCAGATTATAGTCGGCAAGCGCCGCGGGTATTTCTTCTATGGATTGCCGGAGCTCGATCAACAGTTGCTTCTTGCCGAGTTTACGCATCAAATCCAGCTTGCCTTCAACCAGTAGCAACTGGCCCTGACTAATAATACCGACGCGATCGGCAATCTCCTCGGCTTCTTCAATATAGTGCGTTGTCAAAATGATGGTCACGCCCGATTCATTCAGGCGCCGCACCATTTTCCACATATCCTGACGTAACTCGACATCGACCCCGGCGGTGGGTTCGTCGAGAAACAGGATACGCGGTTCGTGCGATAACGCCTTGGCGATCAATACCCGTCGGCGCATGCCCCCGGATAGTTCTCTGAGTTCGCTATCGCGTTTATCCCAAAGCGACAAATCCTTAAGCAACTGCTCGAGATAGGCGGGATTGGGTGATTTGCCGAACAGTCCCCGGCTGAAGTTCACCGTATTCCAGACGGTATCGAAAGCACCCAGGGTTAGCTCCTGCGGAACCAGGCCAATCAAATCGCGGGTGACACGGTAATCGGTGATGATATCGTGACCTGCCACACTCACCGCGCCGGTACTGGCCGACACGATTCCGCAGATAATCGAGATCAGCGTGGTTTTGCCGGCACCGTTGGGTCCGAGCAGAGCTAAAATTTCACCTTCGTGGATTTCGAGGTCAACGGTACTCAGTGCCTGATGTCCACTGTCGTAAACCTTGGACAGGCCTTTAATACTTACGATGGATTGCATCGAGGGATTTTACTATTAGATAACGGGATTGAATATCAGAAAATATGGGGCTTGCGGGTTTAGCTTTCAACACCTGTTTGATAAATTTATACTATGTCGTACAGAAAACTGAGGACATGTGCATGACAGTACTCCGCTTACATTCCGAACCAGTGCAGGAAGGCTGGCTCGACCTCTATGGGCATCTCAATGAAGCCTATTATCTGGTGCCATTCTCTAACACAACCTGGGTCATGCAGGACCACTTCGGTATCGGCAGCGAGTATTTTGATCGCAGCGGTTGCGCAATTTACACCGTCGAAGCCCATTTGCGCTATTTGAACGATGTGCGCTTCCCGGCGACGCTCGAAATCGAAACGCTGATGCTGGGTAGCGATGCGAAAAAAATCTGGTTCGCACACCAGATGCTGGTCGACGGGACGCTCTGTGCCACGGCAGAGTTCATGACCCTGCACTACAACACGCGCGAAAACCGCACCATGGAAATGCCAGAAGAAATTCAAGCCGGATTAAAGGCCGCCGAAGCGATGCAGTTACCCGATTGGGTCGGTCGGCAGATTAGCCTGGTCAGGAAGTAGCAACATGCAGGGCTACGTTCAGAAAAACACCGAACTCCTGCGCGACATTACAACTGACACGAGCATGCACTCGGCCCTGTCGATCCCGGAAAGACTGCGCCCTGGTCACCGGAAACACGCCTTCATGCCAGATCCCCGGATGGATATACAATCCCTGACTGCCATCGCAATATAGCGCCACGATGTTTTCAAGCGCCAGGTCATCGCCCGGCAACGCGGCCGGAACCACGAACGGCTGATGGTCCAGTGGGTAAAACAATTGCCCGCCATCGGGGTGATAGTTCATATGCCAGAGCAGCACGCGTTCAGGATTCCCCGCGATATCATTCGGACTGGCATGACCCGGGTTATTCGACCATCCCAATATATAATGCCCATCCACTGCATCGTTGCGCCCATGCAACACCTCGCCCTGCCATTCGCTGTGAAACACCCCCTCGATGACTCCACCTTCGTCACCAGTGCCGAGGTCGACGGGGCGCCAGCCCTGTGCTGGCCATTGCACGATTTCAATTTCAAATTCTTCAGGGTCGGTTACCAGTTGGCCATAACCTTTGACGGTGTCATCGCTAGCAACAAGCAGCGGTACGTCATACCAGGGTAATTGTTCGGGTACATCAGGTGACAGATAGTCTATGGCTTGCGACATACTAAAAGCTTTCCACCCAGGGGCGCAGGTCAATTTCGTGTGTCCAGGCGCTACGGTGCTGCTTCAACACAGCCATATAGGTATGCGCGATGGCATCAGGTTCGAGCGCGGCATCGTTCGCATTGGTAGACGCGTCTTCAATTCCAAGGTCCCGCCCGGGAGAGGCGATCCCGCCATCGATGATGAAATGAGCAACGTGGATATTTTCGGGTCCCAGTTCTCGTGCGAGACTTTGCGCCAGCCCTCGCAAGGCAAACTTTCCCATCGCAAATGGCGCAAAACTGGGGAAACCCTTGACGCTTGCGGTCGCACCGGTAAAGAAAATAGCGCCGCCGCCTAGCTGAGTCATGTCGATCGCGGCCTGCTGTGCGACCAGGAAAGCACCGTAAGCGGTTTGCATCAATGAATTCAGCACCAGTTCGGGATCGAGTTTGGAAATGGGCCCCGCGGTGTAGGCGCTAGCGTTGTAGAGCACGACATCGGCCCTGCCTGCTGCCTGCTGCATTTCAGCAAACAGATCGCGTACCGAGTCAACCGAAGTTGCATCGCAAGTGATCGCCTGCGCGTCGATTTGAGCACACAGTGGTTCGAGCTTGCCGATATTTCGCGCCGCCAGCACAACCTTGTAGCCATCTGCAGCGAGAGCTCGCGCGAATGAGGCACTATTGCCGCTGCCCGCTCCAACGATTAAAGCAATCTTTGACATTCTCGCCTCCTTTTCACTCTCGATTATCGGTGAGATATTAAAACGCCAGGACGGTATTTTGTATAGCGGAATTTATAACAGCGTTTTTCTAACAAGATTGAATGAGATCAATAAGCCAAGCACCATTAACCGGGTCGCTGGAGCCAGGTGGTTGCAGATTTCAGTTACCATCGAGGATAAAAACCTGCTACTTACCTCATTTTTCTCTAAACTAGATTAATTATATCGGGTAAATATATGTAAAATAATAATAACGTCAACACCACCTATAAGCGGTATTCGGTTTTACTGGAATTCCTCAGCGACTTTCCGGGGTTATAAAAGTCCAACTAATTGGGCATCTGATCGAATTGCCGATACCTCTGCCAGATCAGACAGACCGCTTCGGTCAGCTCCAGGTCACCTGCTACAACACGCGTATCCATAAGCCCGGGATTGATCCATAGGCCATCGTCGATTTCATCCGGTTGTAACACCAGAGGACCATCGAAGCCATATCGATACACCATGCAATGTTCGTTGCCGGTGAGCACCGACGCAGCCATTTTGAACAATGGCTGAAGAGGATGATCGGCTACAATTCCCAGTTCCTCATGAATTTCACGATGGGCACAGTCGAGGTAATCCTCACCACTATCCACGTGTCCGGCAGCCGAGGAATCCCATTTGCCTGGTTGTTCATCCTTGTTCAGCGAACGTTTCTGCAGGAATAGTTCCCCTGCGCTGTTGAAAATGAGAATATGAACCGCGCGATGCATCAAACCCTCGGCGTGAATCTGGCCGCGGGTTTTCACCGCAACGACATTGTCTTCCTCATCGACTACGTCGAGCAATTCCTGGCTGACTGACACAGGCTTTCTCCGTGAGTGCAAAGATGTCGAAGTCTAACCTTGTTGATCAAAAAATCGAATTGCCTTTGCTCGATTAATGGGGAATCATTCTCCACAGGGCCTACGTCGCCGAATAACCTAACAGTCAGACTAAGCGGGAGCCGCTCATCGAAACGGAATTATTTGTTTCATTTGTAATATTTGGAATTATCGCTGCGGTCACCCCCGGGCCGAACAACGTCATGCTGACGACGACGGGATTAAACTTCGGCGTGCGACGCGGTATCCCGCATTTGCTCGGCATCTGCATCGGTTTTCCAGTGATGCTGGCGCTGATCGGCCTGGGATTCGCGACGCTGTTCCAGCTTTACCCGGTTCTGCACGAAGCCATCAAGATCGTCGGTATCGTCTACCTGCTTTACCTGGCCTGGAAAATCGCCAGCGCCAGCGGTGGCGTCGCCGAAATCAACCAGTCGAAGCCGATTAACTTCTGGCAGGCTGCCGCCTTTCAATGGGTCAACCCCAAGGCCTGGATTATGGGCAGCAGCGCCCTCGCCGCCTATACCTCTTTGGATGATAATTTCTTCATGCAGGTGGTAATCATCTGCGTGACCTTCACGATCATCACGTTTCCCTGTGCCGGTGTGTGGTTGGTGTTCGGGGCCGCTTTAAAACGCTTATTGAAAGATCCTGGTCACCTCAGGATCTTTAACATTGTCATGGCCCTGTTACTGGTTGCTTCGATTCTGCCGGTAGTCTGGGAGATGCTGACCTGAACAGCTTTGTAACAATTACCGGGGACAAGTTTGATATTAATTGAAAGTGCAGCCGATGAGACAGTTGCCGACTCGAGAGTCGACAACTATCGCTAGTGATTATTACTGGGCAATTTCCGCATTTTTCCCGATTCGCTTCTGCCTCCACAGACCTCCAAGCCTGTGTAACTACAACCTGCGACTAGTTGCTGGCAAATTGACGCATCAGCAGATTGAAAAAGTTCCCATGTGATTCCTGTTCTTTGGCTACGCGCTGTTTTGCACTGGTTTGTTGTACCTCATATTTACGTGGGTGTTGCAGGTGATCGCTGACAATGGATTCGACGCCCTGGGCAAACATCAAAGCGGGATTATTTGTATGAATTTGCTGGTTTCTGACTCTTCTCATTTTGGGTGCCTCGTTGTGGATTTGTTGTTTCGACGGAGTCATTCTCGCGAGCCGTCGTTAATTCCCTTGCCGAATCACGTTAAATCGCCCAAAATAATCATTAAATAATCATTAAATTTTATAAATACCTGATTTATAAGAATTTAAATGCATAAAAATATGTAAGGAGTCCGCTTCAAGGGGACCTGGTGTCTAAATTTGAGCTAATTTTACTGGGGCATTTTGATTGTTTGCTACCATCGGGGCAGCGAATTTCGTTATCCATGCGCAAGGCCGAAGTACTTTTGGCTTATCTGGCGCTTGTACCCGGAATCCGCCATCCTCGTGAGCGTTTAATCAACCTGTTATGGAGCGACCGCGGCGAGGAGCAGGCTCGAAACTCTTTACGCCAATGCCTGAGCGCGATTAAAAAGTCACTGGGTGACGGTGCAGACCTGATTTTGCTGGTCGATCGAAGCGCGGTGACACTGAAGCCAGAGTTGATCGACGTCGATGTGCACGAGTTTGAACACCTCGCCGCATCGGATGATTTCGAATCCCTGACCACCGCCATCGAACTTTACCAGGGTGAATTTCTCGAGGGTATTACGTTACGCGACGTAAGCGGGCAGGAATGGCTGGATAGCCAACGCGGCCGATTCAAACACCAGTTCATCGAAGTATTGCTGAACCTGACGCAAACGCAGCTACTCAGCCACGATTTCAATACCGCGATAAAATCTTCCGAACGCCTCGTCAAACAGGATCCATTGGGAGAGTCGGGCTGGCGCCTGTTGATGCGCAGTTACTTCGAAAATGGAGATCGCAGCCATGCCTTACAGGCTTACAAACGTTGCCAGAATGTATTGCGTGACGAGCTCGATGTCGACCCGGAAGCCGAAACCGCGCAGTTGCGCGATCGGATCGCAAATGGCGGAACCAGTCCCACACCGAAAGCAGTACCAAAAAAAGCTTCGGTCGATACCCCGCCGACAACCGATCACAGTATCGCTGTGTTACCGTTTGACAATCTCTCCGGTGACCCCGAGCAGGAATATTTCAGTGACGGCATCACCGACAGCATTATCCTGAACCTGTCACGATTTCGAGGACTGCAGGTTAAGTCCCGCAATTCCAGTTTTGCATTCAAGCAACAAATCAAGAACCTCGGTGAAATTTACAGAGAACTCAATGTCGACTACATCGTCGAGGGCAGTATCCGCAAATCGCCGGAGCGTATCCGCATCATGGTGCAATTACTCGAAGCCGGGAGTGGCAACCAAATCTGGGGTAAACGTTACGATGCTGAAATCGAAAATCTGTTTGACCTCGAAGAAGAACTGAGCCGTAGTATCGCCGCGACAGTGACAGGTCAGATCAAATCTGACTTGCAACGCATCGCGATTTCCAAGGGCGCTGCACATCAACAGGCCTATGACTTGCTGCTACAGGGAATTTATCACAGTAATATAAGTACCCCACAAGATTGTGCAGTCGCAATCGAAAAGCTGAATCAGTGCCTGGCTTTGGATGCGAACAACGCGCTGGCCCATGCAACACTTTACTCATGCCACGAGATGAACTGGATCGATCGCTGGGCATCGAATTTCGAAGCTTCCCGAAAACTGTGCGAAGTACATGCAACAAAAGCACTCGAGCTGAATCCCGAGCTGGGCCAGGTTCAGGTGGTTTATGCCGAGCACCTGATTTTTAACCGTGATTACGACGAGGCCGAGGCCCACCTGAAAAAAGCGCTCGGAATTAATCCGAACGATTCCGAGGCCATCGCCGCCCTGGCGCTAAATCTGAGCTGTCAGGGGAAATTCAAAGCGGCCCTGGAACAGGCCAGGCTCGCGATACGACTCGACCCCTATCACACCTGGGCCAGGTGGATTTTGACTGAAGCCCAGTTTTTTTGCAGACAATACGAGGAGGCGCTGGACACTATTGCCGAGACTGGCAACCCACCCGGCTTTCTCCAGATATACAAGATTGCTGCCAATATCAGCCTTGACCGCATGGACGCGGCACGCGAGATACTGAAGAACTTTCTCCACAACTGCCGTAATAGTATGTTGTCAATGCCGCGAGATATCGACGAATGGCTGGCTTACTCTCGCGACAATGCACCTTTCGCCAACCCCGGGTTTAATCAGGAAATTATTGATTACCTGGTGCAGGCCGGGCTCGAGGATCATTTGACGGCCTCGCAACAGCAGGATGATTCAAGCCTACAACCGAGTATCCTGGTATTGCCATTCAGCAATCTGTCCGGCGATCCGGAACAGGAATATTTCAGCGACGGCATCAGCGAAAGTATTATCCTGAATTTGAGCTCGTTCAGCGGCCTCGAGGTTAAATCGCGCCATACCAGCTTTGCCTTCAAGGACAACTCCAAAAGTATTGCCGATATTGCTGCTGAGCTCGACGTGCAATTCTTCGTCGAAGGCAGCGTGCGCAAGCGCGACGAGCAAGTACGCATCACCGTGCAACTCGGGGATACCGCTAGCGGTAATCAGATATGGGGCAAGCGTTTTGATGCAGCCCTGGACGAACTGTTTTCGCTCGAAGAAGAACTGGTGCAAACCATTGCCGGTACCATCAGTGGCCGCATCGATCATGAAATCAAAACCACATCGATACAGAAACCGGCCAAAAATCTAAAAAGCTACGATTACCTGATGCGAGGCTGGTATCACGGCGAACGCTTTACCCCGGAAGATACCTTCGCCGCCGTTGATCAATTCAATCGATGCCTCGAGATCGACCCTAATAATGTCGAAGCACATACGATGTTATCGGCGGTTACCAATGTCCTGCTTTACGAAAACTGGACCGATGATCGGCAGCAAGCGAAATCCATCGCTAAAAAACACATCTTCAAAGCGCTGGAACTCGAGCCAAATCATGCGCTCGTACATGCTTTCATGGCAGAGCACTACCTGTTTGCGAAAGATTTCGAGAAATCCATGTTTCACGCCAATAAAGCGATCGAACTCAATCCGGCTCTGCCCGACGGATATTCATACAAAGCCTACGTCCTGAGTGTCACCGGAAACACCGGGGAAGCCTTCCCGGTTGCCGAAATCAGCATGCAAATAGATCCCTATCATTACTATATGGGCTGGAACGCCGGCGAGGTCTACCGGAACGCGGGTCAATTCGAACGCGCCATCGATGCATTTCGTTCGATTCCGTTACTACCGGCCAGCATCCTGGCTGAAATTGCTACCTGCCAGCTCGGACTCGGCCAGCTCGACGAAGCCAAATCCACGATGGCCGAGTATCGTCGGATTGCGCGGCAACAGATGCCCAATTTCCCGACCTCCGTCGAAGCCTGGCGCTCACTATGGGATGAAAACGAGCCCTTCGAATCAAGCCAGGACTTCGATGCCTTCTTTGATCTATTGCTGCAGGCAGGATTGTGCAACGACATTGACTCACAGGATGACATACCCTCAATCGCGGTATTACCGTTTGAAAACATGAGCGGCGATCCGCAACAGGAATATTTCAGCGACGGCATTACCGCAAGCATTATTCTGAGCCTCGGGCTGTTTCACGGCATCGGCGTGAAATCCCAAAAATCCAGCTTCGCCTTCAAGCAGAGTTCCCTGTCTTCGGTGCAAATCGCCGACGAGTTGAAAGCCGACTATCTGGTCGAGGGCAGCATTCGTAAATCATCTAGCAGGGTTCGTGTTTCGGTGCAACTCATCGAATCGGCTAGTGGGAATCAAATCTGGGGTAAGCAGTACGACGCCGAACTGGAGGACATCCTCGAACTGGAGCAGGAACTCAGTCAATCCATCGCCGCGACGATTAGTGGTCGCCTTGGTCACAAGATTCAACAGTCAGCGGTACGAAAACCCGCAAAAGACATGAAGAGTTATGACTACCTGATGCGTGGCCTTTACCATTTTGGCCTGTTCACCTGCGAGGACATGGTGATCGCCAGGGAGCAGATCCACAAATGCATCGACATCGATCCCGATAACGCAATCGCCCACACCAACCTCGCAGTCGCTTACGACGTAGAACTTCTCGAAAACTGGGCTTCGGACCGTAATCTGGCTGAAAATCTGGCAGGCAGACACTTCGAGATTGCACTGCAGCTGGAACCCGACGACGCCCTGACCCACGCTTACCTGACGGAGCATCTGATCTTTCTGGGTGACTTTGAAAAAGCCGAGTTTCATGCCGACAGGGCAATTGAATTGAATCCCACCGCATCGGAAGGATACGTGGCCAAAGCCGATCTGCTCAGTTATAGCAGACGAGCAGACGAGGCAATCCACTATGCAGACCAGTGTCTGCAACTCGATCCGCATAGCGTTGGCTCGGGCTGGGTCGCGGGGGACGTGTATCGAAATTCAGGCCAGTACCGAAAAGCGATAAAAACCTTCCGTTCGATTTCGCATCCACCGCCGAGTATACAAGGACTGATTGCAGTCTCGTTTGTACAACTCGAATTGCTCGAGGAAGCGCGAACTGAAATGAAGCTGTATCAAAAACTGGCAAAACAGCAAATGCCCAAATACCCGAGCAATACCGAGGAATGGCGTCAACTTTGGGGGCAAAGCGCTCATTATTTATTCCGCGATGACTTCAATGCCTTTTTCACTCAGCTGTTACAAGCGGGACTATGCGATGATCTTGAGGATGCGGATAGTGATCTGCCTTCGATTGCGGTACTGCCGTTTGAAAACATGAGTGGCGACCCGGAGCAGGCGCATTTCAGCGACGGCATTACCACCGACATCATTGCAACCTTGTCCAGGTTCAATCACATACGCACGGTCTCGCGTTACTCGATCTTGCAATATAAAGACCAGCACGTATCGATCCCCGAGATCGCACAACAACAAAATGTACGCTATATCCTCGAAGGCAGCGTGCGCAAGAGCGGCGACAGCATTCGGGTCAGTGCCGAATTAATCGACTCAAAGGATCAAAAAATATGCTGGAGCGAGCGTTTCGATCGCGATCTCAATGATCTTTTCAAGGTTCAGGACGAGATTACCATGAGCATCGCGCTGGCGATGAAAGTGCATCTCGATGACGGTGACATGGCCTTGCATCGATCGATCGGCACTACCAACGTCAGGGCCTGGGAACTGGTGATGGCGGCGGTCGATCTGCAGGACACTTATATCAGGGAGAGTATTATCGAATCGCGCGGCATGGCGAGACAGGCTATCGAACTCGATTCCGGCTACGCCTACGCGTGGGTTTGTCTCGCCTGGACTTACTGGCAAGAAATATATTGCGGCTGGAGCGATTCGATCGAAGCGGGGATGAATGAAGCGACCCAGGCCAATCAGCAGGCGCACGAGATCAACCCGGAATACTCTGAAGCCTGGAGCCAGGCTGCCCTAATCCACATGATGAATCACGATGCGAATAAAACGATTGCGGCCTGCAGCAAGGCGATCGAGCTCGAACCCGGCAATGCCGAAGTACAGGCATTAATGGCCTTTTGTCTGATCTTTACCGGCGACTATGAGCAGGCGCGAATGTATAATCGAGGTATGTTGAAGCTGTGCCCGGTGTTACCCAACTGGTATTACCTGATTGACGGCCAGATCGAGCAACTTGCCGGAGATCTAGTTTCAGCCATCGATACTTTCAAACAGGGTGTTGCGATCGAACCGGATTCTCCACTGTGCCGGTTTTATCTGATTCACGCACTGATGCAACAGGGCGACGAAGTCGCAGCGAAAACGCTGGCGCAGGAAATCAGGGTGCTCGACAAGAATGTGACCGGCAAAGGACTGGTGCGGGCATTTTCGATGGATGAGGGTTTGCGCAAACAATTCCAGGTCCATTTGGAAAAGTTTGACCTGTACTAGCCTTTGTGAACCGGTCCCAACGGTTCCAGACGCACACCGGCGCGCAGATTCTTATACTCAAGATCAGCCAGTTTGCAGGGATGAATACCCGGCGCGATGACGACCAGTGTCTCGGTTGCAATCGGGTCGAAGTCGGCGCGAAAATGGACCGTACTTTTGACCGCAACGATTTTCTGCGCAGACGGTTCGATGCCAAGATGACGGATCATCGCCTGATCGAGGCACTGTGAACGCGAGCTACCGACGACTATACGCACTTCGGAATGGTCATCAACCACTCGTAATAACGCCATCTTCCCCAGCTGCGCCTTCGAATTCAGATTCATCGCACCGGTGTAAGTGAAACGACCGTCACCGAGGGCTTCCACTGCATATTGCGCCGGGTAAGGCTCGATTCCGGGCAGGTCGGATTTCCCGCCCAACGCGGTATCGAGCACCGCGCCAACACCCGCCGCATGCGCCATGTTAGCCACTTGCGGGTCGTAGATGACCGCGATCACCGCCTGGCGCGCGCCGTTTCGCACCATCGCTTGCAGCAATCCGGTCGTATCCGAGGTACCGCCGGCGCCCGGGTTATCCTGTGCATCTGCAAGCACCACCGGTTTGTCAGAAGTATTGGCCATCGCACGTGCTACGGCGGCATCGGGCTCGAGCAATTCGAAATTGAAGTCGGCTTCGGCCGTCAGCACCTGTTGATAAATTTGCTCGGCAGCCGCCTCGACTGCATCGACATTGTCCCCATAAGCGACGACCGCAGCGCCACATTCCTCGATATCGGCGGGCGGAAAACCGGTCGCGAAGTCGACATTGGTCAATCCTGACCGGGTGCTCAACTCCGCCACGGCCTGGTAAACGGATTTACAGGGATCGAAATCGGTACACTGCGAAGACAAGGGGAACAGGAAGGGAATTTTTCGCATCGCCTTATGCGACGGAGAGCCGGACAGAATCGTGTAGAGCAAACCACAGGCACGTGCGCCCGTCGCGGCCATGTCGAGATGCGGGTAAGTTCGATAAATCGCCATCGCATCGCTACATGCCACCATGCCCTCGGTAACATTGGCGTGCAGGTCGAGACTGATCACGATCGGCAAATCGGGCCCGACAAGCTCCCGTACGTGCCGCAATAGTTCGCCTTCGCCATCTTCGAGATGTTCCACCACCATGGCACCGTGCAAATCGAGATAGATAGCATCCACCGATTGCATATCGCGCAAACCGTTAATGAATACTTCCACAACTCTTTCAAACGCGTCTCGCGTCACGTAACTGCTCGGCTCAGCGGAACACCAGCATAACGGATGCAGTCGATAGCCAGCCTGTTGCGCACCGTCGATGAATCCGGACAAGGGTATATTAAGACCGCTCATGGTTTCGAACAGACTCTCCCCGACCGTCAAACCGGGCCAGCTGTCGGCGCGCTCAAAAGCCTCGAAAGGCGCCAGGTGCGGTGCAAATGTATTGGTTTCGTGTTGAAACCCGCCAACGGCGATCAATTTTCTATCAGGCATTGGTAGCTCTCAGTTTCCCACCCGGGTTAGTAGTGCTTCGGCATTACGGTATGCGATATTCTCGGCCAGCAGGGGCGGTAGTTGCGTCAACCAACCGCGCACCCAGTCGGCATACTCGGAGACATAAAACCAGCGCTCAGGCGTATAGGTATCCGTACCGAGTAAAAAACGGGCCGGGAAAGCCTCGAACAAACTGCGCCAGCGATCCTCGATCGTACCCTGAAAAGCGAATTCTTCACGAAACGACAGATCGGCCCACAGGTTCGGGTAGCGATCCATTGCCGCAGCAATAGTCTCTGGAGATTCAAATCCGGCATGTGCCCACAGCACCAGCGCGTCGGGATGCGCACGAAAAATCCGCTGTAGCGCATCCATGTCGACATGCGCGTGAAGAAAAAGGTTGTACTGCTGTGCCAGCGCCAGCAAATGCTGGGGCACGGGTAGTTCGATTTGTTCACCATCGGCATGAAACTCACCGATACCGGCATAGCGATGGGCTTCCAGTCTGTCCGACAGCATCCCCTTCACGGAATCGTCGTGTATCCAGCTCGAAAGTTCGCCACGTTTACGGTACGGCCGCAACACCGGCACCACCAGATCCGGCGCACTGCGATAGAGCTTTTGCGTACCCTCATCGCTCGAGCTCGATACCAGTGCCTTTTTTATTCCGGCGCGGCGTAATAGTTCGACGGCAGCCTCGGGGGAAAGAACTTCCCAGGCATCGTGGCTATAGTGAATATGTGCATCGATCAGGGGTAATTCTTCGGCAATAGCAGAGACAGCGTGTCCTGCTAACACTATGGTTGTCAAAAGCAATAATTTAAATCTCGTTGGCATGCGCTTGGTCCTCCCCTGTCTTGCTTTTACCGATCAAGTACAGCGACCCAATCAACAACAGTACGCTGAGCCACATCCAGGAGCTCGGGCGTTCAGCAAATATCACAATACCCCACAACACGCCGCTGATCACCATGAAGTAGTTCGCGTTTGAAGTGAAAATCGGTCCCTTGATCCGGATCAGTTCGAAGTAGAGGTATATATCGATCAGTGATATCGCCGCCATAAACAGTATTGCACTATGCCCCTGGTTCCATGACTGTACGTCTTGCCACTGCCAGTTGAACATCGAAAACATGACCAGTAAAAAACTTCCACACAACGCTTCACCACAGGCAACCTGGTAGGAATCTGAATCAGGTGGCCAGTAACGCGCGGTAAAATTATGATGGATCGCGTAGCAGACCGGCACCACCATGGCTAACAGTAACCAGTGCCAGGCGACAGCCTCGCTAAGGTGTGCATCGGGCAACAGGATCGCAAATATTGCAATGGCGCCGAGTATAATACCGGCGACCCTGGATGAGTTAATGACATCGGTTTTCAGTATCCAGGCAAACAGCAGAGTCGCCAACGGCGCCATGCTGACGATTAGCGTCAACACACCGGCCGGCATATGCGCGATGACCAGCACCTCGGCGATCATCGGCACCAGGTATCCGGAAAGCGCGCACACCAGGTAAAAGATGATGTGCCTGAGACTGAAGAGAGGTCTACGTCGGCGTAGCAGCGCAATCGCACTCATACCGATCGCGACGCCAACCGTCGCCAGGGTCAAAATCCCGGGGTAGGAAATGCCCGACAAGGCCGCGATTTTCAGCATCGAAAAGTAAAGACCCCAGCTACCGCCCAGGAATACCAGATAAAGAATCGGACGCGGCCCGGGAGTCGACCCCATGCTTGCCTTCGAACAATGAAACAGTCTGCAAGACTACAGCAGGGCCGAACTCATTGATAGCCATCCGTCAGGGTGCGTAAAAATGCCGCTAAATCCTGTATTTCTGCCGCGCTCAGGTTCAGATTTCCAATGTTGCCGGCATTGTCGACGTTTTGCGCGACTTCCGGGATCACCGCGTCGACATCTCGCCGGTTGTAAAAATCAATGACCGCTTCAATACTGTCAAAAACACCGTTATGCATATAGGGCGCAGTAGCGCCAATATTTCGTAGAGTCGGTGTTCTGAATTTTCCATTTTGATCCGCTTCGTTCAGTACCGCACCGAGTCCGCTATCAACAAAAGCGCTACCGTCAGGATTCAAGTCCACGGAAAGAGCCAGGAAGGGATTACTGGGATTGGGCGGAACGCCGATGTTCTTGTATTCGAAGTCACTGAAAATCGAGTTGGGTCCGGCGCGATGACAGCGGTTGCAATTTGCCTTTCCATTGAACAAATTACGACCGTTTTGCTCGGCCAGGGTAAAGACCTCGGTCCCCGCCATCACCGCATCGAACTTGGAACTAAACGGTGAAAAAAAAGAACTGCGCTCAAACTCGGCAATGGCTTGTGAAATCTGCTGGTAAGCCTGGTCGACATCATCCAGGGCGTTATCGCCGAATACAGCAGCAAATTCACTGGCATAGGTCGAGATACGCAGTTGCTCGATGACCGCATCCCTGTCCGTCATATTCATTTCCAGAATACCCAAAAATGGTCCCTGGGCCTGTAGTTCGAGGGTACTCGCACGGCCATCCCAAAACTGCCCACCTTCGTAATGACCACCGCCACCGCCACCGCCACCGCCACCGCCAAATACGAATCGAAATTCAGGTATGAATGCGGCATAACTTGCGGTCGGCGCATTACGAGCACCGAATCGACCCGTGACCGCACCTTCCGATACGGGAAAATTCGAATCTGGATCAGCGAAGCCAGCGGTCGGCAAATGGCAACTGGCGCAGGATTGGCCCACCGGATTAGACAGGTTCTCGTCGAAATAAATCTCGCGCCCCAGCGCAGCCAGTTCCGATGTGGTTTCAGATGAAGTGCTACCTTCGTCTGAATTGTCACCGGAGCCATTCAAACCGCATCCGCTTAACAGCAAGACAAAAAGCAGGCAGATGGCAATACAATAATCAAGTTGCGACAGTGAAAAATTGAAATGTTTCATACGGCACCTCTTCTGAATCGTTAATTCAGTATTGGCGGCAACCGTGCAAGCAATGTGTAAACAATGAGGAAGCTATTTTTAGTCGTGCCAAATGTGAAAAAGTTAACCCGAAATCACTACGACTCGGGTCAACTCTGGATTTAGAAGAGGGATTAATCTATTCAGTAGATGCCGGCCTTTGTGGGTGCCGGCGACGTTGCTGATGCAATTCGTGCATATAGTTTTCAAATTGGTAAAGCTGCTCGTGGTTCAGCACACTCAATAAGGCTTCGCGATGCTGTTGACGCATTTGTTGCCTTTCACTTCGATCCTGTTTGCGTTGTTGATGCTGTGCTTTCATCTCATTGTGGTGCTGCTGCACCAGCGCGGTCAATTTTGAGGCCTGTTCGCTATCGAGCTGCAGTTCATCGATAATTTCTGTGAGATCGGGACTGGTCTCTGAACCGGGTTGCATGGCCTGAACCGATAAACTGCCAAACAGCGCTACTACCAGCAGCAAGATGGTGGGTTTCATTGGATACTCCTGATTTGGTTTAAGGAAACCCGAGTATCCTCAAAATCTGTGCAAAGATAATGCAAACAATATGAAAGCAGTTGTTATTCGAATTTGTAACCCGCACCGTAAACCGAATGAATCGGATCTTCGTCGAGTCCCAGCTCAAACAGTCTTTTACGTAGCTTCTTGATGTGACTGTCAATGGTGCGATCGGTCACTATTCGATTATCCGCATAGATCAGAGACATCAAATGATCCCTGGAATATATTCTTCCCGGACTATCGTGAAGCGCTTTAAACAGGCTGAATTCAACCTTGGTCAGATCGATATGCTTTCCCTTGAATCCGACTCGTAAAGCATCTACATCGAGCTTTAGCCCGGAATTTCCCAGCCCTGTCTTTTCAACGCGCCGCAAAATATTTTTGATTCTTGCAATCACTTCGCGTGGACTAAAGGGTTTGCAGACATAGTCGTCCGCACCCAGTTCCAGACCAATCAGGCGATCAATCTCATCGACTTTGGCCGTGAGCATCATAATCGGCAAGTTTGAGAACTGACGCACCTCCCTGCAGATTGTCAGGCCGTCTTTGCCAGGTAGCATCAGGTCGAGAATGAGGAAGGCCGGCTCA